>NZ_CP010802.1:2975000-3302873 GCF_001278055.1 Desulfuromonas soudanensis
GGAGACAAGTTCAAAGTAGCGCACCATCAGTTCATCGGAGATACTCATGACCTTGCCATAAATCTCTCCCGGAGGCTCGGTAATCCCGATGTAGTTGCCGAGCGATTTGCTCATCTTGTTGACCCCATCCAGCCCCTCGAGGAGAGGCATGGTCAACACACTCTGGGGGCGTTGACCGAACTGTTTCTGCAGTTCGCGCCCGACCAGGAGATTGAATTTCTGGTCCGTGCCGCCGAGCTCGACATCCGCATGCAACGCCACAGAATCATACCCCTGGACCAGGGGATAGAGAAATTCGTGAATGGCGATGGGCTGATGGGAAGTGAAGCGCTTGTGAAAATCGTCCCGTTCGAGCATTCGCGCCACCGTATGCCGTGCGGCCAGGCCGATGAGATCGGCAGCGGACATCGGGCCCATCCAGGTGCTGTTGAAGACCACCGTGGTTCGCTCTGGATCGAGTATTTTAAAAACCTGCTCCTTGTAGGTCTGGGCATTGGCCAGAACCTGCTCCCGGGTCAGGGGCTTGCGCGTTTCGTTTTTTCCGGTTGGGTCCCCGATCATCCCGGTAAAATCCCCGATCAGAAAATGGACCTGGTGCCCGAGGTCCTGGAACTGCTTGAGTTTCTGAATCAGGACGGTGTGGCCGAGATGAAGATCCGGAGCCGTCGGATCGAACCCCGCTTTGATCTTCAGGGGCACCCCGTTTTTCACGGAATCCCGCAGTTTTTCTTCCAGTTCGGACTCGACGAGAATTTCGACAGCGCCGCGCCGAATGACATCCATCTGTTCCTGTACCGATTTCATAGACTCCAACCTCTGCAGAGAACGTTCCGGGACCATTGAATCCCGGGCTACTGTTCGATCTTTTCAAATATGCGCTGGACGGCTTGGGCTCGTCCCGTATCCTCGTCGATAGTGAAGAGGACTCCGCACAACACGGGATCCTTTTTGGCGACTTCGAAGCGGACCGGCAACTGGGTCAGAAAGCGCTCGATGGCAAGTTCCTTGCGGATGCCGATGACGGCGTCGAGACTCCCCGTCATGCCGGCGTCGGTGAGATAGGCGGTCCCCCCCGACAGGATCTGTTCGTCTGCGGTCTGAACGTGGGTATGGGTTCCCACCACCGCCGAAACCCGGCCATTGAGATAATGTCCCATGGCGACCTTCTCACTGGTGGCCTCGGCGTGGAAATCAACGAGAATGATCGGGGTCTGGTGCCGCAGGTCCTCAATCAGAGCATCTGCGCAGCGAAAGGGGCACTCGAGGTTGTTCATGAAGACCCGCCCCTCGAGGTTGACGATCCCGACGGGAATGCCGGCGGCGGTGGAGTAAACTCCGCTCCCCCGTCCGGGGAGCCCCGGCGGGTAGTTGGCCGGCCGGAGGAGACGGGGTTCGCGATCGAGATGTTCAAAAATCTCTTTTTTGTCCCAGATATGATTCCCCGAGGTAATCACATCGACGCCGAGGTCGAAAAACTCCCGGACGATGTCCAGCGTCAGCCCGAAACCGGCAGCGGCATTTTCCCCGTTGACCACCACGAGGTCAACCTCGTGCCGATCTACAAGCCGCCCCAGACGGATCGAAAGGGCATTGCGCCCGGTCCGCCCAACCACATCCCCAACAAACAGAATCTTCAAGTTTTCCTCTCAGTGAAGCTTTACCAACCGCCCAATAAGCACGAGGGGCAAGGCCCCGAAGGGCGGCCCGAGCTCTTACTTCGCGTACTCGATGGCCCGCGTTTCCCGGATCACGTTGACCTTGATCTGCCCGGGGTAGGTCATTTCGTTTTCGATCTTGCGGGCGATATCCCTGGCCAGGGCGTGGGAATGGGCATCGGAAACCTCTTCGCTGGAGACCATGACCCGAATCTCCCGCCCGGCCTGAATGGCGAAACAGCTGGTGACGCCGGCAAAGGAGGTCCCGATGCGCTCGAGATCGGCGAGCCGTTTGACGTAGGTTTCCAGCATTTCGCGGCGGGCACCGGGACGGGCTCCGGAGAGGGCGTCGGCCGCCTGCACGAGGATGGCCAGAATGGTTTCGGGCTTCTCATCCTCATGGTGGGCCGCCAGGGCATGGACGATATGGGCGGCCTCGCCATACTTGCGGGCAAGGTCGGCACCGATGACGGCGTGGGACCCCTCGACTTCGTGGTCCACGGCCTTGCCGATATCGTGCAGCAGGCCGGCCCGTTTGGCCTGCTTGACGTTGATCCCCAGTTCAGCGGCCATGATCCCGCAAAGAAAGGAAACCTCCAGCGAATGCTGGAGGACGTTCTGACCGTAGGAAGTCCGGTAGCGCAGGCGGCCGATGAGTTTGATGATTTCGGGGTGGATGCCATGGACGCCGACATCGAAGGTCGCCTGTTCCCCGGCCTCGCGAATCGACTCATCAACCTCCTGAGCGGCCTTGTTGACAACCTCCTCGATGCGGGCAGGATGGATACGGCCATCGGCAAGGAGGCGTTCGAGAGAAATGCGGGCCACTTCCCGGCGCACCGGATTGAAGCCGGAGATGATCACAGCCTCGGGGGTGTCGTCAATGATCAGATCGATCCCTGTTGCCGCCTCGATGGCGCGAATGTTGCGACCCTCGCGGCCGATGATGCGTCCCTTCATGTCATCGGAGGGGAGGGGCACCACGCTGACCGTCTTCTCGGCGACGTAATCGCCGGCATAGCGCTGAATGGCCAGGGCAAGGATCTCCTTGGCCTTCTTGTCGGCATTTTCCTTGGCCTCATCCTCAATCTGCTTGATACCCTTGGCGGCGTCATGGCGAGCTTCGCTCTCCATGGCCTCCATCAAACGATTCTTGGCATCTTCGGAACTCATCCCCGAGAGGGCCTCGAGCCGGGCCTTCTGCTCGTCTATCAGCTTGACAATCTCCTTCTCCCGTTCCTTAAGACCCCTGTCCCGTTGATCCAGGTCCTTTTCCCACTGACCCAACTCCTCATCCCTGCTTTCAACCTGGGCCACCTTGCGATCGAGGGCTTCTTCCTTCTGAACGAGACGTTTTTCCTGAGACTGGATCTCACGGCGCAATTCGCGGGATTCCTGCTCCCATTCGGATTTGGCTTGAATAACGGCATCCTTGGCCTGAATGATGGCATCCTTGCGCAGAATATCCGCCTCTTTTTTGGCCTCATCGACGATCTGCACCGCCGACTTCTGGGCACTGGCCATTTTCGTCTCGGCGAGTTTACGCCGCAACAGCAATCCCAGCAGAACGCCTGCGACGAGGGCTGCACCGGCCACCAGAATCATGATGATTTCTATTTTCAAAGCATGGTCCTCCTTAAGTGAATTTCGTTATCCTATGACTGCACACCCTGCGCAGCTAGATCCATGCGCAGGACACGTTCCTCCGTAATCAGCAGATCCATGGCGACATCGTGAACCTCGGCCGGCAAAGCACATACCAGCTGCAGCTCGAAACAGAGGCCGACGAGGATCCGACCTTCCTCCTTGCGGCACAGGACCCGATCGTAAAAGCCCTTGCCATAGCCGAGGCGATGCCCGCATGGATCAAAGGCCACCCCGGGAACGACCACCATGTCCAGGGCCGCAAAGGGAATCGTTTCCTCCCCGGTCGGCTCAAGGACATTGAAAGCCCCGGGACGCATCTCCTCGGCCCCGGTTGTGACCACAAACTCCAGATTTCCGCCGCTCACCCGCGGATAGGCAACCTGCTTCCCCATTTGCCGGGCGGCGCGAAACAGCTCTTCAGTAAAGACTTCATTGAGAATGGGACTGTAGAGGGCCACGGCGGCCGCCCCCCGAAACTCGGCGGTTTCCAGAAGGCGCCTCTGAATCAGGAGGCTACGGCCCAGACAGGTCTCGGCGGCCAGATGCTTGCGCCGGGCCAACAGCGTTTCTCTGATGGATTTTTTGGGCATGGACAGAGATCCCCGAATAACGGGCCACGATCTCTACGGGAGGGATTTAGACAGGGTGGGGGTGGGTCATGCCGTGCCGGTTTTACAAAAAGATCACCTTCGACAATTGCTTCCTGAAACAGGCACTGCCAGAATTACCGGGAAAACCGCCTACGCCCCGACGCGCCGCCCCCGACAAAGGGGGAAGCCAGAAACCAGCAAGCTTTGACCAGGAGGATGACAACACAAGACTCAAGGACTTGGAAAGCAATCTAAAGGATGAAAATCGTTAACCGGTCAAGCAAAGCACCCTTTGGAAAGGGCGCGTAGAACCATCTGCCAATCTATCTAAAATCTCCGCTTTGGAGATCAGTTCCTACTCCCTCGTCAGGATTCCTCGGATCCGGGGGGACTGCCTGACCCGGCCGAACAGGACTCGGGGCAGACGTCGTCGAGACGGCGAATCAACCCTTCGAGCCGCCCCTGCATCCCCTGATCTTCCGCCATCTCCTCCTGCATCCGAAGATGGGCGCCCGCCAGATTCATCAAGGCAAGAACAGCGATGTTCAGGGTATCGACGACCTTATTCCCGAGGGTTACCTCGGCGACCCTTTCGTTGACAAAGGCCGCCACTTTGCGCACCTCGCAGGGATCGGCTGCCGTTTTTACGGTGTACTGCTGGCCAAGAACCGTAACCTGAACGGCATGCTTCAAGGGATCACCGGCCCCAGACGCTCCAGTTTTTCGAGAATCCGGTCGAGTTCGCCAAGAATGCGATTTTTTTCATTCAGCAGTGCGTCCCGTTCAGATGTCAGGCTCCGGCACGCGTGCTCGAGAGCGCTATGGCGGGCGATCAACTGATCAATTTTCCCTTCGAGGCGCAGAACAATGTTGGGATCCATGATTTTCCTTATCCAGCGTAGGACAAATTCTAGGAAAACAGGAGCCTGAAGTCAAGGATTTTCAATCCCTTTGGAAGAGGGCTTCGACGAAGAGGTCCGGTTCGAAGGGACGCAGGTCGTCAATCCCTTCGCCGATCCCGACAAAGCGCACCGGCAGATTGAGTTCGCATCCGATGGCGACGACGATCCCCCCCCGGGCGGTGCCGTCGAGCTTGGTCAGCGCAATCCCGGAGATGGCCACCGTCTCCTTGAAGAGGCGAGCCTGCACCAAGGCATTCTGCCCGGTGGTGGCATCGAGAACCAGCAGCGTTTCGTGGGGAGCCCCGGGAATTTCGCGATCCAGCACCCGCCGCACCTTTTTTAGCTCTTCCATGAGGTTCACCTTGGTGTGCAGGCGCCCTGCGGTGTCGAGAATCAGCACGTCCGCCTTCCTGGCCACGGCCGCCCTGGCGGCGTCGAAGGCGACGGCGGCGGGGTCGGACCCTTCGTCATGGCGGATGACATCGACTCCGGAGCGCTCCCCCCAGATAACAAGCTGCTCGGCTGCCGCCGCCCGGAATGTATCTCCCGCCCCGAGGACCACCTTCTTCCCCTGGCTGCTGAGATAATGGGCGAGCTTGCCGATGGTCGTGGTCTTGCCGACGCCGTTGACTCCCACCACCATAATGACGAAGGGAGAAGCCGCCGAGTAATCGATGGGGGCAGCCTCCAGGCGGAGGCGGGCCCCGATCTCTTCCTGAAGGGCTCGGCGCAGGGCTTCGGGAGTCGCTCCGTCGGTGCCGTCAAATCGTTTTTCCAGAGAACCCATCAGCTCCCGGGTCGTTTTCATCCCGAGGTCGGCGGTGATGAGGATTTCTTCGATTTCCTCCAACAGATCGGCATCGACCTTCTTTCCGGCGCCGAGAAGGGCATCGATCCGCCCGACCAGAGAGGTCTGGGTCTTGGCCAGACCGGCCCGCATCCGTTCAAGGAGATTGAGCGGCGGCGCAATGACGGCGGGAGGGACGGCCTCTGCCGGAGTCCTGGCCGGCGCAGATTCCTCCCCTTCTCTGGCGGCAGCGGGCGGAGGCGGGGGAGTTACGGGCGCCTCAGGAGTCACCTCCTCCGAAGGTTCGAGGGGCGGCGGTTCGGAACGCCGTCTCCGCAGGCGGCGAAACAGGGCGAAAATCGCCAAAAAAATCAGGAGGGTGACAAGAACATAGACCAGGCCGAGGGCACCGAGGGTGCGCGAGGCTTCGGGAACGCCGAGGTCACCGAGCAGGTCGGCCAGTCTCTGGATAAAGCGGGATAACCATTCCACGGGTGCAACATCCCCTTTCTCTGTTGTTTTTAGCATCGGGAAGAAAGCGTCTCAGGCGAATTCCTTCTGCAGACGTTTCACGCAGCGGCGCGCCTCGAACCGGGCCCGCCCCAGGGCGTCTCCCCGATCCAGGGAGAGGAGGAGAAAATACTCCCGCGTCACCGGCATCACCAGCGTCTGAACCTTCTCCGTGGTGATGACCATCTCCTCGAGGTCTTCCCCCTCGAGGCGGACAATGGCCGCGCGGAGATTGGTCAGGATCACCCCCTTGTGGGCGCCGATGACTTTGAGCTCGTAATCGTCGATGCGCGAGACATGATCGACCGCCTCCCCTTCCCAGTCGGCGATGATCGCTCCCTGGGCCCCGGGGACATTGTCCACGAGTTGCCCCAGAATCTTCTTAAACGGCATAGGACATCCTAGAATTCATTGATTCGCACCGAAACAAGTTTGGAAACGCCGGGCTCTTCCATGGTGACGCCGTAGAGGGAATCGGCAATCTCCATGGTTCGCTTGTTGTGGGTGATGATGATGAACTGGGAAACCGCCGACATCTCCCGAACCATTTCGTTGAACCGACCGATGTTGGCATCATCCAGGGGGGCGTCGACCTCGTCGAGCATGCAGAAGGGGGTCGGTTTGATGAGAAAAATGGAAAAGATCAAGGCGACGGCGGTCAGGGCCTTTTCGCCTCCGGAGAGAAGGTTGACGTTTTGCAGTCTCTTTCCCGGAGGCTGAACAACGATCTCGATCCCCGTCTCCAGGAGATCCTGCTCGTCGGTCAGGCGAAGTTCCGCCGTGCCGCCGCGGAAGAGCCGGGGGAAGACTTCCTGAAACTTGGCATTGACAAGGTCGAAGGTCTCGCGAAAACGTTTGCGGGTGGTGCGGTTGATTTTGGTGATGGCGGACTGCAATCCTTCGAGGGACTGGCGCAGATCCTCCTGCTGGCCGGCAAGAAATTCGTACCGGGTCTCCAGTTCCTGATACTCCTCGATGGCCGTCAGGTTGACTTCCCCCATTTCATCCACGAGGCGCCGCAGCTCGCCGAGACGACGGCCGGCCACATCGGGGTCAAGAGCCTTGTCCTCCCGCGGAGCCTGGACCTCGAGGAGGTCTATACGGTAGCGATCCTGGAAACTCTGGACCAGATGCTCGGTTTCCAGCCCCAACTCACGCACCTTGAGCTGGACCGTTGCCAGGGCATCCCGCGCCTCGGTCAGTCGGGCGCGGACACCCTTGAGCGCCAATTCCTGTTCCTCGACCTGTTGCCCCCCCGCATCGAACCGTTCGCGAAGGGCGAGGTAGCGGGCGTTTTCCTCTTCGCGCCGCCGGTAAAGGACATCCAACTCAACACGCAGCCGTTCCCGCTCCTGACCGAGGCGGGCCTGGGAGAGCTCGGCTTCTTCCTGACGACTCCTGATCAGCACCAGACGTCCGCGCAATTCCTGGCGGAGGGCCTCCAGTCGCTCCAGGCTGCGCCTCCCCCCTTCCTCCCGCTCCCGAAGACTGGCCACGGCCACCTTGCGGGTCGTCACCTCCTCGCGGATTTTATCCAGAGTCTGCCGCTGAACCCGCAACTCCTCCTGAAGGCGGGCGACGGCATTTTCCTGGGCGAGCTTTTCCCCTTCTTTTTCCTGACGTCCGCTCTCGGCGGCGGTTTTCTGCCCCTCGAGTGTCTCCCGTTCCTCGTGAAGCTGATCCTCCTCGAGACTCAAGACCTCCAGTCGCTCCAGCACCCGTTGTGCCTCCTGACGCAGACGCCCCAGGTCTTTTTCGCAGTCGGCAACCTTGATTTCCTTGCGGTGCAGAGCCGCAGCGATTTCCTGCTGGGCTTCTTCTCCCTGCTGCAATTGCTCCCGCAATTCCCGCCGCTGTTCCTGAAGGGCCGACACGTCTCCCTCCGCCTCCCCGATGAGAGAGGCCAACTCCTTCATCTCCCGTTTTTTGTGGAGGAGTCCGCCATCCAGCTCCTCCTGACCGCCGCCGTGCAACTCCCCGCGATAGGTGAGACTCTCCCCCCCGGCCGTCACCAGAGTCACGCCGAGGGGGAGAGCCTGGTTCAGAAAGGGCTCCAGGGAAGGGACGACAAAGACGCCCTGAAGGAGGGAGGCCACGGCTGCTTCGGCGCCGGCACGGGGAACGACCCTTTCCGTCAGGGGAAGGCTCCCGGCAAGGGCGAAAAAAGGCGCGGGAGGGGGGACGGGGAGAAGGAAGGTGCTGCGCCCCCCCTTTTGCTGCAGAAAGGTCAGGGTTTCCCAGGCATCGGCGGAGTCGGCCACCAGCAGGGCCTGCAGGTTCTCGCCGAGGACGGCCTCCACGGCCACTTCCCACTCGGCCGGCACCTCCATGAGATCGGCGATCATGCCGAGAAACCGTTCGCGCCGCGGGGCTTCGCGCATCACGGTTCTGACCCCGCCGCCGTACCCTTCGAGGTTGCGCTCCAACTCCTGCAGCGACTCGAGGCGGGAGCTGGCTCGGCTCAGGTCCTCGCGGCGCACCAGAAGGGCATTTTCATTCTCCTCGATCTGCCGGCGCAGCGCGGCAAGGAGCCGCCCGCCCTCCTCCTGTTCCTGGCGCAGCAGGTCCTGTCGATCTCTAAAGCTCCGCAGGGCGACCTCGAGTTCGCCGGCCCGCAGCTCCCCCTCCTCCAATTGTTCCCGCAGGGCCACGGCTTCCTGGCGGTTGCGGGCCGTGCGCTCGGCCAGCGATTCGAGCCTCCGCCCGGCATCCGCCTGCTGGCTGCCGAGCCGGGAGAGTTCGGTGAGCAGGGCGAAGAGGGCGCCGCGAGTCGTTTCGAGGGTGACGGACAGATCCCGCTCCCCGTCGGTCAATTCCCCGAGAGCCGATTCCCCCTCGACCAGGCGCGACACCTCCTGCTCCAGACTGGAGGCCAGGGCGGTTTCGCTGGCGGCAAGGGATTCCTCCTCCCGGTCGACATCGGCCAGGCGCCGAGCGGTTTCCTCGTTTTCGACGGCCAGGCGCTCCTTCTGCAGCTCCAGACCCTCGTGCTCCTTCTCGCCGAAGCCGATGCGTCCCTCGATGCGCTGCATTTCGGAGGTCAGATGAAAAACCTGCTCCTGACCCTGGGAAACATCCTTTTCCGCCGCGGCCTGCAGCAAACGCAGCTCCTCCAGCTGCAACTCCCCCTGCGCCAGCTGCCCCTGGAGGAGCTCGAGAACGCTGCCGTATTCTTCCTCCTGACTGACGACCCCTTCGGCCTCGATCTGGAGTTCCTCGAGGCGCTGCAGGGCGATACGGGTTTCGATCTGGCGCAGTTCTTCGCGGTATTCCCGATAGCGCTGGGCCTTCTGCGCCTGACGTTTGAGACTGCCGAGCTGCCGGCGCACCTCGGAGACGATATCGCCGAGACGCAGCAAGTTCTGCTTGGTGCCGTCAATCTTGCGCAGGGCCGATTTTTTCCGTGACTTGTATTTGGTGACGCCGGCGGCCTCTTCGATGAGAAATCGGCGATCCTCGGGCTTGGCGCTGAGAATCATGCCGATCTTTCCCTGCTCGATGATCGAATAGGCCCGGGCACCCACCCCGGTATCCATGAACAGT
This sequence comes from Desulfuromonas soudanensis, assembly GCF_001278055.1. Taxonomy (NCBI): domain Bacteria; kingdom Pseudomonadati; phylum Thermodesulfobacteriota; class Desulfuromonadia; order Desulfuromonadales; family Desulfuromonadaceae; genus Desulfuromonas; species Desulfuromonas soudanensis. The sequence goes on from NZ_CP010802.1 coordinate 2,984,635, forward strand.
TCGGTGATGTCCAGAAGCCGGCAGGGGGTCTTGTTGAGCAGATATTCGCTTTCACCGTTGCGGTAAAGGCGGCGGGTGACCATGATCTCGGCATAGTCGCGAAAGGCCGGAGGAGCCAGGCCGTCGTCGTTGGCAAAGATCATGGTGACCTCGGCCATTCCCAACGGCTTGCGGGACTCGCTCCCCCCGAAGATGATGTCCTCCATGGCCCGGCCACGGAGATTCTTGGCGTTTTGCTCTCCCATCGCCCAGCGGATGGCATCGACGGTATTGCTCTTGCCGCAACCGTTGGGGCCGACGATGGACGTGATTCCCTGCTGAAAGTCGAGGGTCACCTTATCGACAAAAGATTTGAAGCCGAGAATTTCTACCCGTTTGATTTTCATCTGATTTGAACACCCCGTCCCGCTGGGACTCGCAATCGTTTTCCAAACAGCCGGTTATGTTAGCAAGGAGGCCATACCATGTAAAGCGCTTATCCGGCGCCCTCCGCCCTGGCCGGCCGGAGACAGAGGGCTGGCGATGGGTGTATACTTTCCCCTGAAGCTCCGGATCATACCGTTTCGCCCTGGAGGCGAATCGACCAAGGATAGAAAATACGATGTCGAGACAAAAGCGAGAACGCCATGTCCATCGCCTCCACCGGGCCGGCGCGGAAATCACCGCTCTGAAGATAGCCGTCACTTACATGGTATTCGGCGGGGCATGGATCCTTCTTTCCGACAGGGCCCTCAGCCTCTTCATCTTCGATCCGGCGACCCTGACCAGCCTGCAGACCGTCAAGGGGTGGTTCTTTGTCCTCCTCACAGGAGGACTCCTCTATCTCCTTGCCGAACGCCAGATCGGAAGGTTGCGCCGCCACGATCTCGCCCTGCGGGGGATCGTCGAAGGGATTTCCGCCCATGTGGGAGAAAAATTCTTTGCCTCCCTGACCCGTCAACTCGCCCTCACCACCCACGTCCGAAGCACCCTGATCGGAGAATATCTCCCGGACCGCGGGACCATCCGCACCCTGGCCATCTGCATCGACGGCGTTCTCCAGGACAATTGCGAATTCCCTCTCGACGGAACCCCCTGGGCCTCGATCCTCGAAGGCAAGCCCCTTTTCTTCCCCCGAAATGTTTGCCGTCAATTTCCCCTCCCCCCCTTTCTGGCAAAACTGGGGGTCCAGAGTTGCCTTGGGGCCCCCCTTCTCGATGCCGAGCGGCGGGTTACGGGGATGATCGCGGTCATTGGCGACCGTCCCCTCAGGGACCCGGACCTGTGCCAGTCGCTGCTGCAGATTTTTGCCGTGCGCGCCGCCGGCGAACTGGAGCGCAAGGTCAACACGGATTTGCTGCAATCCCGGTTCGACGAGATCCGCACCATCTTCGACACCCTTCATGCGGTGGTCTACGTTGCCGACCTCGAAGATTACCGTCTCCTCTTCCTCAATCGCAGGGGGGCCGCCCTTTTCGGGGAGAATTGGCAGAACAGGACCTGCTACGAGGTGCTGCAGGCCGGCATCAAGGATCCGCCGTGCAACTTCTGCACGAACCCCATCCTTTCGGGCCATGAATTAACCGACCCCCCCTACGAGTGGGAGTTCCTGAACACCGCCAATCAGCGCTGGTATCAGTGCACCGACAAGGTCATCCGCTGGACGGATGGACGAAAGGTCCGCCTCGAAATCGCCATCGACATCACAGAACGCAAGGAAATGGAGCGGATGAAGGAGGAGTTCCTCGCCGCGGTCGGCCATGAGATGCGCACCCCGCTGACGGCCATTCTCGGTTTTGCCGAGTACCTGCTGGAAAATCCGAGCACCCCGGAGGAGAGACTCTCCTTTTTGGCGACCCTGCACCAGGAGGCGGAGCGACTCAACACCCTGATCGACAACTTCCTTGAACTGCAGCGGCTGCAGGCCAAAAAAAGCGATTACCAGTTCGTCCCCCTGCCGGTGGCGGAGCTGTACGAAAAGACCCTACGCCACTTCACCTACACCGCATCGACCCACCGCTTCGTCATCGCCTGTCCCACAGGACTCCCCCCGGTTCCCGGCGACCGGCAGGGGCTCGAGCGGCTCCTCGAGAACCTCGTCTCCAATGCCGTCAAATATTCTCCCGAGGGGGGAGAAATCACCCTCGGAGCCCACCGGAAGGGGAGCAAAATCATCCTCTGGGTCCAGGACCGGGGGATCGGCATCCCGCCCGGGGAAGAGGATCGGGTCTTTGAACGGTTCTACCGGGTCGATCGCTCAAACCGTCGAGAAATCGCCGGCACCGGCCTGGGGCTGGCCCTGGTCAAAGAGATTGCCGCAGCCCACGAAGGCCGCGTCTGGCTAGAGAGGCCCCCGGGAGGCGGAAGCACTTTTTTTGTCGCCCTTCCCCTCCGCCGGAGAGACTTCCAGAACCAGCCCTCTCCCGGCCCGGAAAGGCCATCGACACCCGAAGGCCAGAAGGCTGTTTTCAACCGGGACGAATCACGGTAGACTGTCCGGACGCCCACGCAACCTTCCACCCCTCCTGAAGAGTCAACCATGTTCCGTCGCCGCCCCATCCTCACCACGCTGGTCCTCCTCGCCCTGGCGGCGGGAGTGGCTCTGGCGATCTTTGTCGCCACCTTCGACCTCAACAGCCATCGAGAGAGACTGCAGTCCTCCCTGGCTGCCGCACTCTCCCAGCCCGTTCATCTCGGGGCGGCCCGCCTGTCCCTGCGGTACGGACCCGCTCTGACTTTCACCGACCTCCGCATCGGTGCCGGTGACGGCGAAAGCAACCTCCTGCGGGCAAAAAGGCTCGCCCTGCGCCCGGCCCTGCGTCCCCTGCTGCGGGGGGAGCTCATTTTCGACCGCATCGTCCTCGACGCCCCGCACTACAGCCACGTTTTGGCTCCCTCCAACGGGAAGAAGGGGGAGGTCGCGCCGCGGCCGCTCCTTATCGACCAGGGGATCGTGGAAAACACCCTGATCCGCAATCTGACCATCCACAACGGCTCAGTCCACATCATTGACCGGCGCAACCCGGATCGACCCCGCACCCTGTCCCTGGAAAATCTCGAACTGCAGGGTGACGATCTGACTCTCCATCGCCCCTCGGAGATCCGGATTAAGGGGAGGATGATTCAAAACGGCACCAGCGCCCCCTTTCTTCTGGAGGCGGGGATCATTCCCGGAGAGGCGCCGTGGCGCTGGCAGGCCACGGAGTTCAACCTGAGTCTCAGTCTCCAGAATCTCGTTCCGGAAGGCATTCTGGAGGAGTTCCTACCGGGAATAGCAAGCCGGGGGGAGTGCTCCCTGCGCCTCGGCCTCGACGGGATTCCGGCGACCGGACTGGTCCTGACCGCCGATCTCAAAGGGAAGGACCTGGCCCTGATGCTCCCCGGCAATGCCCCCCCCATCCCCCTGCAGACCCTGGCCCTCGAAGCGGCCTGGCACCAGGAGAAGGACCGCCAGGTCTTCAGCGGCATCACCCTTCTTGCCCCCGGAATCTCGGCCAGAGGGGAAATGACCCTGGGGGAAAAAGATGGAATTTCGCACCTGAATCTGGCGATGAGCGCCGAACTGGACAGCGGGACCCTCCTGGCCCGACTCTCTCCCTGGCTGCCGCCGGATTTGGAAGCGACAGGGACCTTCCCCCTCTCCCTGTCCCTGGAGGGAATCGGCAAGGACCTGACGGCCGAACTCCGGGGCGACCTGACCCCCCTGAGCCTTGATGTGGCACAGGGTCCCGTCAAGGCGGCGGGGGAGAGCGGCCAGCTCCTCCTCGCGGGGCGGATGACCCCGGGGCAATGGCGGCTGACGGTGGGGGAGGTTGACCTCCCGGTCCTGGCGGTGCGCGCCCGCGGCGAACTCGACCGCAATGCCGCGGGGGCCTTCCGCCTCGCCGTGGACATCCCCCCCTTCGAGCTCTCGCCCCTGCAGGAGCACCTCCCTCTCCTGCAACGTCTCAAGCTCCACGGCAGGATCGGCCTGAAAGGGAAGCTCTCCGGCTCCGGAGGGAAGATCGAGACCCGCCAGGGGACGGTCAGTCTCCAGGAGGTCGGCCTGCATCTCGGCCGCGTGGTGGCGGATCTCAGTGCCATCAGCGGAACGATTTCCATCCACAACGACGAAGCCGTCTTCGACCGCCTCCGGGCCCGACTCGGCTCCTCCCCGATTCGCGTGAGCGGTCGCCTGGACGATTTTTCCGCACCGCACCTCAAGCTGCACGTTCGCGCCAAATCGATCCGCGCCGACGAGGTGATCTTCCACTCGGACCAGGCTTTTTTGCGGGACGTCGACGGCCATCTCTCCTTTTCCGCCGACGGCATCCGTTTCGAGCCGGTGACGGTGCGCCTCGACGGCGGAACAAAAGCCAAGGTGACCGGCTCCGTCGAGGGCTTCAGAAACCCCCGGGTCCTTCTCGACATCAGCGCCGACCATGGCAATATCGACGAGGTCATCGCTCTCTGGCAGCATAGCGGGCCAACTCCTCCCCCGCCTGCGGCCGAAGAGGGCGCCGGGGCGACCACGGTGATCACCGTAAGGGCCCGGGAAGGAATCTTGAGTGGCCTCCGTTTCCAGGATGCCCAGGGAACCATCACCTTTCACCGGGGACTGCTGGCCATCCACCCCCTCCACTTTCGTTCCGGAGCAGGGTACGGCGTCGGGTCCGTCGTTTCCGACAACCGCCCGGGATCGCCCCCTCTCCTGAAAATCTCCGCCCATCTCGAGGATTTCGATGCCGCCGCCGTCTACAGCGACCTCCTGCGGCAGCGCGGGCTCCTCATGGGCACCCTGAGGGGGGACTTCTACCTCGAGGGGAAGGCGGGCAAGGAGTTCCTCGCCACCTCCCTGGGCGCCTTCAATCTCGAAATCCACGACGGAGTCCTGCGTAAGTTCAACGCCCTGGCCAAGATGTTTTCCATCCTCAACGTCTCCCAGATCTTCGCTTTTCAACTCCCCGACATGTCCTCCAAGGGGATGCCCTTCACCACCCTGAGCGCCAATGTCCTGCTGCAGAAGGGGGTCCTCTCCACCGAGGATCTCTTCGTCGACAGCAATGCCATGAACCTCTCCGCCATCGGCACCCTCGACCTGCAGCGGGACAGCATCGACCTCATCCTCGGCGTCAAACCGCTGCGCACCGTCGACAAGATCATCACCAAAATCCCCATCGCCGGCTGGCTCCTGACCGGCAAGGAAAAGGCCCTGATTACCGCCCACTTCCAGATCAGGGGGAAGAGCGCCGACCCCGAGGTCGTGCCGATTCCGATCACCTCGCTCTCGGAAAAGGTCATCGGCGTCTTCAAGCGGGTCTTCGGACTGCCGGGGAAAATCATCTCCGATTTCGGGGACGCGTTCGAAGCAGACGCCACCAACTAAAAAAAGGCCGGCAATTCACTTGCCGGCCTTTTCCTTATATTCCCTTCAATCTGCGATGTCCCGTCTATTTCGGTCGCTCCCCGACATAAATCGTGGCGATGCCGAAGGTTCGGTCGAAATACTTCAGATCGCCGAAGCCCGCCTGCGCCATCAAGCCGACAAAGGTCTTCTGGTCGGGGAATTCAAGGACCGAATCGGGAAGATACTGGTAGGCGCTGCGCCGTGAGAGGAGGCCGCCGATGAAGGGGAGGACTTTGCGGAAATAAAAGTAGTAGAGCCCCCGAAAAAAGCGGCTGGAAGGGTTGGAAAACTCGAGAATGACGGCCCTCCCCCCCGGCTTGAGGACCCGAAACATCTCCTGGAGACCGGCGAGGCGATCGACCACGTTGCGGATGCCGAAGGCGATGGTCACGCCATCGAAAACCGCCGAAGGGTGCGGCATCGATTCGCAGGGGGCGTTCACCAGGACGATGCGGTCGCGATAGGGGGATTGGGCTATTTTTTTCTGGCCGTGGACCAGCATCCCCTGGGTAAAATCCTCACCGACGATGAGGACCGATTCGGGGGTCCGGGAGGCGATCTCGAGAGCGACGTCCCCCGTTCCGGTGGCGACGTCCAGGACTCTCCCTCCCGGAGGAATCTGCAGTTGCCCGACGGCAAAGGTCCGCCAGCGACGGTCGATCCCCAGGGAGAGGAGACGGTTCAATAAATCGTAGCGGGGAGCGATGGCATCGAACATCTCGCGAATCCCCCGCCCTTTCTCGGACAATTTGAACATACCGGCAGCTCCCGAAAGACGTGCAACATAATAAGGGTGGCGCCGGATTTTCTAACATATCGGCGCCTAAATTGTCAGCAAAAAAAGGCTTTTGCCTCCCGTCTCCCTTCGCCCTTCTCCCCGTCTCCCCTTCCCTGCCTATTATTTTTTAAAACCCCGTTAAAATTGTTCTCCCGATTCATGCACGACTCATCCGTTATGGTAGAATTGGACCTGATTCTCCAGGCGAAACACCGTACCCGAAAAGTCCAAAGGGAGTCTCCCTCCCAAATTCACCGGAAAATTGGGGCTTTAGATAAAACGATATTTGCAACTTCCGTCGTAGAATCGCCCCTGTTTTCAACAAACAACGTTATGGATTTGTGATTATTTAACCGAAAGTAAACGTGAGCATCGGCCAGAAAAAAGCAAATATGCTTATATTTTCGAATATTTACTTGTGTTTTATTTTTTTTCGTCTTGGTAAAAAAATATGATTGACATAAATAAAACATCGTATTATTTTCTTAGCACAGAGATCGGGGAAAACCGCTTCGCAGGCGGCATCCACCCTTCGGCCTCCGGGGTCACTCAAATCACAAGGGAAAACAGGGCACAGATACTCGGCCCGACGAGGAGTAGTCAATTGCCCATTCGAGGAAAAGATTCCTATTCCATTCAATCGGTGGAAAATGCCCTGAATGTCCTCGAGGCGCTCTGCGAAGAAGAGGGGGAAGTCAGGGTCTCTCGCCTGAGCGAAAAACTCGGCATGAACAAGACAAGCGTCTTTCGCCTGCTGGCGACCTTCGAAAACCGCGGATATGTCGAACGGGGAGACGCTTCAGGAAAATATCGCCTCGGTCTTTCGGCCTACGAGATGGGGCAGAAATTTCTTTTGAAAATGGGTGTCCTCAGAAAGGCCCGCCCGAGCATGGACCGGTTGGTCCGCGAATGCAACGAGGCGGTCTACCTGGCGATCCGCAAAGACAGGGAAGTTTTGTTTCTCGACGTCGTCGATACTCCGCAACAGGTCCGCATCGTCTCCCTTGTCGGAAGACGCTACCCCCTGGAGGGAACGGCGGCGGGAAAGATCTTTTTGGCGGTCCCCCCCGGGGTTCCGTATGAATCGAAAAACCCCCAGGGCGATCTTCCGGCCGGATGCTCCTCCAAGGACCTGGAAGAGATCCAGACCCGCGGATCGGCCGAGGATACAGGAACCCTCGGTGACGGCATATCGAGCATCGCCGTCCCCATCCTTGAAGTCTCCGGAAAGCTCGCCGGGGTCCTGTGCATAGTCGGCCCCGACTTTCGCATGAGCCCGGATGTCATAGAGCGGGAGCTCCTCCCCCGCCTCAAGGATGCGGGGAGAACCGTCTCCTCAAAACTCGGATACATGGGCCATCACCCCGGCAGAGACTTATATTGACAGGAAATGAAGCATTGAAAGAAAGGAGGCCGGAATAGGTCACTCGAATGTAGTACCCCCTGGCCCGAAATAAAAAGCGGGCCAACCATTCGCGTTCAGGTTTTGCAAAGAATCACTTCAAAAGGAGGCATTCATGGTTCAACACGACGAGGCAGCTTATTGGAAAGCAACGCTGGCCCTGATCAGGAACGTTTTGATCGTATGGTTCGTTGTTTCGTACGGATTCGGCATCCTGCTGGCACCGATGCTCAACAACATTCAACTCGGCGGTTATCCGCTCGGTTTCTGGTTCGCCAATCAGGGATCCATGTACATCTTCGTGATACTCATCTTCGTCTATGCGAAGCTGATGGGCAACATTGACCAAAAATTTAATGTTCACGAAGAATAGGGAGAATTAACATTATGACTCTTCAAGCAACGACCTATCTCATCGTCGGTCTCTCCTTTGCCCTGTACATCGGCATCGCTATCTGGGCACGCGCCGGAAGCACCAAGGAATTCTATGTTGCCGGCGGTTCGGTTCACCCCGTCCTCAACGGCATGGCGACCGGCGCCGACTGGATGTCGGCGGCGTCCTTCATCTCCATGGCCGGCCTGATCTCCAACATGGGCTACGGCGGATCCCTCTTCCTCATGGGGTGGACCGGCGGCTACGTCCTGCTCGCCATGCTCCTGGCCCCCTACCTGCGCAAGTTCGGCAAGTTCACCGTCCCCCAGTTCTTCGGCACCCGCTACTACTCCAAGGCGGCTTCCGGCACCGCCGTGGCCTGCCTGCTGATGGCCTCGACCACCTACATCATCGGCCAGATGACGGGCGTCGGCGTCGCCTTCTCCCGCTTCCTCGGCGTCTCCAGCTCCACCGGGATCTACATCGGGATGGCCATCGTCTTCATGTACGCGGTCTTCGGCGGCATGAAGGGGATCACCTACACCCAGGTCGCCCAGTACTGCGTCCTGATCCTCGCCTACACCGTGCCGGCGATCTTCATTTCGCTGCACCTGACCGGCAACCCGATCCCGCAGCTCGGCCTCGGCTCCGACCTAGTTAACTCCAATGTCGCCCTGCTGCACAAGCTCGACCTCATCGTCCAGGATCTCGGCTTTGGCAAGTACACCACCTCCGTGCCCGGCAGCACACTGAACATGTTCGTCTACACCGTCTCGCTCATGATCGGCACCGCCGGCCTGCCGCACGTCATCGTTCGCTTCTTCACCGTCCCCAAGGTCAAGGACGCCCGTTCCTCCGCCGGCTGGGCCCTGGTCTTCATCGCCATCCTCTACACCACCGCTCCGGCCGTGGCCGCTATGGCGAAGATGAACCTCCTTAAAACCGTCAATCCGACGATCATGGCCGAAAACAGCGACCTCTTTGCTCCCGATGCCCAGCTCGTCCATGCCGATCGCCCCGCCTGGATGAGCCGCTGGGAAGTCACCGGCCTCCTCAAGTTCGAAGACAAAAACGGCGACGGCCGCATCCAGTACTACAACGACAAGAGCAAAAACGAAGCTTTCCAGGCCAAAGCGGCTGCCGCCGGCTGGAAGGGGAGCGAACTCACGGTCAACGCAGACATCATCGTCCTCGCCAACCCGGAAATCGCCCTGCTGCCGAACTGGGTCATCGCCCTGGTCGCCGCCGGCGGTCTCGCCGCAGCGCTCTCCACGGCGGCCGGTCTCCTGCTCGCCATCTCCTCGGCGATTTCCCACGACCTCTTGAAAGAGATGTTCATGCCTGACCTCTCGGAGAAGGCCGAACTGCTGGCCGGCAAGATCGCCATGGCCTTCGCCATCGTCGTCGCCGGCTATCTCGGTCTGAATCCCCCGGGCTTTGCCGCCGGTACTGTCGCCCTCGCCTTCGGCCTGGCCGCCAGCTCCATCTTCCCGGCGCTGATGATGGGGATCTTCAGCAAGACCATGAACAAGCAGGGTGCCATCGCCGGCATGCTCGCCGGTATCGGCGTCACCATGTTCTACGTCTTTGCCCACAAGGGGATCTTCTTCGTCAAGGGGACTGAATTCCTCGGCGTCATCGGCGGTGCCAACTCCTTCTTCGGCATCACGCCGGAAGCCTTCGGCGCCATCGGTGCCTGCTTCAACTTCGCCGTCGCCTTTGCCGTCAAGAACATGACCCCGGCGGTTCCTCAGGATATTGCCAACATGGTTGAGCAGGTCCGTATCCCCCGCGGTGCCAAGGCCGTTGACGGAGCGCATTGATCCATCCGCCATTCGGCTAGCCTGACCTGCCGACATTCCATGAACCCCGCCAGTCGTGCTGGCGGGGTTTTTTTCTCAACATTTGTCTTGCCCGCTGCGCCATTCTCGGGTAAAAATTGAATTTTTCTGGACTTATCCGATTCAACCGGGACCAAGGGAGCCTTAAATGATCCATCATTACGCCAAGTTCATCCTCGAAACGGGACTCTACCTGGCCCTCTTCCCCATGGCCTTCTTCTGGCTGCGCCGGGCCGGGCGCATTTTCATCAAACACGATTATTCTGAAGTGGCCCTCAAAGGCGGCGCATCCCCCGCCAATCCCAAACGCTGGGCGCCGGCTACCGGACTGGTCAACCTGGCGGCCGGAGCCATCGCCGTCTGGCTGATCATCACCATCCCCCTCGGACGGTATTCCTTCGACAAATGGATCGAATTCGCCGGTCTGACCCTGTGGACGAAGATCCTTCTCGACTACATCGTCAGCCGCCAGGCCCACCCCTTTCATTTCGGCAGGAAGAAAAAAAAGATCTCCGACGACTCCGATCCCGTTTCGCCGGAGGAATAAGTTCCGCCCAGGGTAATTTTCGGCTCCCCGAAGACGGGTGAGGACAGAGTTTCCCGGGAACAATTCCTGCAAGAAAAGACCTCCGAGGTCTGGACAGAATCTTCTCGATTGATGCCTGGGGTCGATCCATGGATTTGAACAAGACGCTGCGGGAGACAGAACCCTTCAATCGACTCCCTGACGACCTTTTTGCCGAGTTCAGTCAGGCGGCGATCCTCAAAACCTTCCCACCCGACACCCCCATCTTCAATCAGCACGATCCCCCCACCGGTTACCTCTACGTCATCAAACAGGGACAGGTGGAAATCGTCGTCACCACCCCGGGCGGCGGCCAAATGGTCGTCGACGACCGCAAGGACGGCTCCTTTTTCGGCGGCACCCCGGTCTTCACCGACGAGGAGTACACCGCCGGCGCCAGGGCGGTCAAGGCGACCGAGTGTTACCTCATCCCCGCGGCGCTCCTTGTCAAGGCGGCCAGAGACTTTCCCCACATCGCCGAATATTTCACCCGGGCGATTTTTTCCAGGGTCCGCAGCCTTTACTCGGATATGGTCGCCGAGCACGCAGAGAACGCGCTCGTACAGATGGACGCCTATCCCTTTAAAAAGCGTCTCTCCGAGATCATGTCGTCGCCGGCGGAATTCTGCACGCCGTCGACAGGCGTCACCGAAATTGCCCGGACCCTGGTCAAAAAAGGGATCGGCGCCATCCTGGTTTGCGATGACTCCAGACGTCCCCTCGGCATCATTACCGAACGGGATCTGGTCGCCAAGGTCCTGGCCAGCGACGACCCCGAGAGTTTTGCCGCCACCGCCGCCGAGGTCATGACACCCGATCCCCGGACCATGGCGCCGGACACCTACATGTTTGAAGCCACCACCTTCATGGTGCAGCACAAAATCAGACACTTGCCCGTCGTCGACGAGGGCAGGCTGGTCGGCATCGTCTCGCTGCAGGAGTTAATGAAATTCCGCAGCCAGAAGTCGGTGCTGCTGATGGCGAGCATCAAGGAGGCCGGGTCCGTCGCCGAACTGACGGCCATCAAGGGCGAAATCATCAAGATCGCCAAAACCCTCATGAGCGAAGCACGCTCGCAGATCGAAACGATGGAGATTCTCTCCTCCCTCCACCACAGCATCCTGCGCCGCGCCTTTGAGCTGGTCCTCGAGGAGATGCTCCGGCAAGGGATGTCTCCTCCCGACATCAAATACTGCTTCATCATCATGGGGAGCGGCGGGCGCAAGGAGATGCTCCTCGACCCGGACCAGGACAACGGCCTTATTTTCGAAAACTATCCCGAGGACCAGGACGCCGCCGTCGAAGCCTTTTTCGTCCCCTTTCTGGAAAAGCTGATCGCGACCTATGCCGAAATCGGCTACCCGCGCTGCAAGGGGGGGGTCATGGCCAGCAACCCCTTCTGGCGTGGGCGACTCAAGGAGTGGCAGGCCAAAGTCGGCCGTTGGGTCAATACGCCGGAACCGCAGCGAGTCCGGTATTCAACCATCTTCTTCGATTTCATGCCCCTGGTGGGAGATCCCTCCCTCGGCCAGAAATTGCGCAGGATTGTCAATCGGGAAATCAGCCGCTTCCCGCTCTTCCTCCACTTCATGATGAACCTGGATTACAAGCACAAGGTCCCGCTCAATCTGCTCGGGCGGTTCAGCCTGGAACGGGAGGAAGAACACAGGGGGACCCTCTCCCTCAAGCAGACCGGCAGCATCTTCATCGTCGACTGCATCCGGATGTTCATGCTGGAAAAGCAATTCTACGCCCCGACGACCATCGAGCGACTCGATCACCTGGTGAAACTGAAGGCCTTCAATTCCGAGACGGCCGAGCATATCAAGGCCGCCTTCGAGGCCTTTACCTACCTGCGCCTGCGCAACGAAATCGCCCTGATCGAACAGGGCCGGTCCCCTTCTCACTATCTCGACCCCTATGCCCTGACCAGGGCGGAGCAGGAACTCCTCCGGGAGGCCTTTCGCGCCGCCAGCAAGCTGCAGGACTCGACCAAGCGGCACTTCAACGTCGGCTGACTGCCACCCTCCCCCGGCCACCCAGGCCGAGAGCCCGATTCAAAACAAGTCCCGCCGGATTTTCGACTCCCGGTGTCCAGTCCAAATCTCTCCATCGACCAACCGATTGAATATCTTATTGATTTTTGTTCGAAACACTGTATTATTTTCGACTATCAATGGCCCCGGTACCCGCCCCGCACCTCCGCCCCAGCGCATCGCGTTTTCGAGAAAGGTTGTTCCATGGCCGCCAGAGAACGGATAGACGTCAATTTTTTCCGGCCCTCGACGCCCGGTATGAAAGCCGAAGCGCGGATCGCCGCCTCGGTCCTCATCTTCTGGTCCCTCCTCAGTTTCGGGATTCCCCTCCTTATTTTCCTCGCCGGCCTCAGCGATCCTTCGGGCCTCGGCGAGTCGTTCATCACCCGGGCCCGCTTCCTCGGCTTCCCCCTCCACTACTGGCTTGTCGCCCAGGGTTGCACCATCGGATACATTCTCCTCTGCAAGCTCTATTGCCTCCTCTGGGACCGGAGAGTCATCCCGGCCCGGCGATTGCGCCCCTGAAAACATGCCAGGAAGACTCATGACCAAGACGAGATGGATGACGTGCACGGGGCTTGCTCTCATTGCCCTTTTCTCCAGCTGCGGTTATCTCTTTGCCGCCGCCGGCGAGGAGATCTATCAGGTCGAACCGGGGTTCAAACTCGTCCCGGCCATCATCATGGTGAGTCTGCTCGGCGTCTATCTCGTCGTCGGCGTCCTCTCCCGAGTCACCGAAACATCGGGATACTGGGTGGCCGGACGGGGGATCGGCAAGTTCGGCAATGGCGCCGCCATCGCCTCGGACTGGATGTCCGCCGCCTCCTTCATGGGGGTGGCCGGGCTCCTCTACCTCAAGGGGTGGTTCGGCCTCGGCTACATCATCGGCTGGACCGGCGGCTACGTCCTCCTCCTCTGCCTGATCGCCACCCAGATCCGCCGTTTCGGCAAGTACACCATTCCCGAGTTTCTCGGCGACCGCTACGACTGCCATACGGTGCGCCTGATCGCCGCCGCGGTCACCGTCATCATTTCCATTACCTACTCCACCGCCCAGTTCAAGGGGATCGGCCTGATCTGCGGCTGGATCTTCGGCATGAGCTACAACGCCAGCGTCTTCTTTGCCGCCGGCGTCGTCCTCGCCTATATGCTCATCTCCGGCATGTCCGGGGTGACCCGCAACCAGCAGATCCAGTATGTCGTGCTGATTTCCGCCTTCATGATCCCCCTGTGGATCCTCATCAAGAAGGCCGGAGGCGCCGGAATCCTCCCCCAGTACGAATACGGAGCCATCCTTTCGGACCTTCTCGAGGGGAAAGTCGCCAGCGGCACCCTCGGAGCCGCCGAAATCGAAAAGGTCCGCCGGACCTATCTCCCCTGGGGAGCCGGCAGCTTCTACCAGTTCATCGCCCTGGTCTTTACCCTCATGGTGGGAACGGCCGGCCTTCCCCACATCATGATCCGCTTCTACACGGTCAAGAGCGAAGAAGTCGCCCGCAAGTCGGTCCTCTGGGGACTCTTCTTCATCGGCCTCCTCTACTGGTCCTCCCCGGTCTATGCCGTTTTAGGCAAGTTCTGGAATCCCCTCGGAAACCAGCAGGTCGCCGACGTCATCATCCTTTCGGCTCCGGAAAGAGCCGGAATGGGGATCGCCTACATCGGTTATCTGGCCGCCGGCGCCATGGCGGCCGGACTTTCCACCGTCGCAGGCCTCCTCATCGCCGGGGCCTCGGCCATCGCTCACGACTGGTACGCCACCGTCTTCAACCCCGCTGCCACCGACCGGCAGCAACTCTTCGTCGGCCGGATCTTCACCGCGGCCCTCTGCGCCCTGGTCGTCTTCACCGCCCTCAACCCCCCGGCGCTGATCGCCCAGATCGTCGCCATGGCCTTCGCCATCGCCGGCAACACCATTTTCCCCGTGGTCGTCCTCGGCATCTGGTACTCGGGATCCAATAAATACGGGGCCCTGGCCGGGATGATCTGGGGGTTCGGCATGACCCTGATCGCCATGGCCGGATGGATCGCCGGAATCCCCATGTTCGGCGCCGAAGGCCTCCTTCCGGCGACCTCCTCGGCCCTTCTCGTCTGCCCGATTGCCTTTCTCCTCAATATCCTCGTCTCCAACCTCATGGCGGACAGGATCTCCGAGGAGTCGGCGGACAGAAGCGACAACATCCTGCGCAAACTCCACAACCTCCCCGGCCAGGTGGATGAAGCTCCCTCCGGGAAAAACTCCCTGGCACCCTCATGAATGAACGGTCCCAGCCATGAAACGCTTTTTCACCCGCCGGCGTCTGGCCATGCCCCTGGCCGTCATCGGCATCGCCCTGATGGGGGCGGACATCCTTTTGACCCGCAACGTCTTCATTCATGTCGGCGAACTGATGGTCGCAAGCCTTGCCTGCTTCGTCCTCGCCCTGGTCCTCGACCGCAAACCGAAAGGGACCACGGCCCCTCCGGGACCGCTCGAGCAGACCGGACCCGGACGGTGAAATCGGTTGCCATTTAAGGGATTAATGCTAGAGTAAACGCCGATATGCAGTTGTCGATCCGGGCCCCTTTCAACGGGGGGCTTTTGCAACGGCCTCACCATCGCCGCCCCTCCCTCAATTCCGGGTGATCAATGAGCCTCATCAAGCACCTCAAGGACACCGAGCCGTTCAACCACCTCCCCGACCACGTCTATCAGGAAATCCGCACCGGCGCCAGGCTGCAGAAGTTTCCCCAAGGGACCTTCATCTTTCAGCAGAATGACCCGCCGACGGGGTACCTCTACGTCATCAAGGAAGGGCTGGTGGAGATCACGGTCATGACTCCGGGGGGGATCGACATGGTGGTCGACTACCGCAAGGAAGGATCCTTTTTCGGCGGCACCCCCATCTTCACCGGCGATCCCTACACCGGCGGCGCACGCACGGTCAAAGCGACGGAATGCTACCTGATTCCCGAGAGCATTCTGATGAAGGCGGAGGAGGAGTCCCCCGAGCTCCGCGACTATTTCACCCGCATCGTCCTCTCCCGCGTCCGCCAGCTCTATTCGGAAATCGTCGCCGATCACAACCGCCACGCCGTCACCCAGATGGAGGCCTACCCCTTCAAGAAGCGCCTCTCCGAAATCATGGAGTCGCCGGTGGAGACCTGCCCCCCCGACGAGCCGGTCCGGCGGGTGGCGCGGCGGCTGACCGACAAAAAAATCGGCGCCATGCCGGTCGTCGGCACCGACGGCACCCTCCTCGGGATCATTACGGAAAGGGATCTCGTCTCCAAGGTTCTGGCCACCGACGGAACGGACCCTTCGACGATGCAGGCCCTCGATGTCATGAGCCGCAATCCCCAGACCATGCCCCCCGGAACCTACATGTACGAGGCGATGGCCTACATGACCAGCCACCACCTCAAACACCTGCCGGTGGTCGACCGGGGCGAACTGGTCGGAATCGTTTCCCTGCGCGACCTGATGAAATACCGCAGCCAGAAGGCGATGCTGCTCATCGGCAACATCCGCGAGGAGCAGACCCTGGAAGGGCTGAAGGCGATCCACCAGGAAATCGTCACCGTCGCCCGCACCCTCCTCTCCGAAACGCGCAGCACTCCGGAGGTGATGGAGATCCTCTCCTACATCCATCACGGCATCATCAAGCGGGTCTACGAGCTCTGCCTGGAGGAGATGAAGGCCGAGGGGAAGGAGCCCCCCGCCATCCGCTACTGCTTCCTGATCATGGGGAGCGGCGGCCGCCGGGAAATGCTCCTCGCCCCCGACCAGGACAACGGCTTCATCTACGAAAACGTCCCCGACGAGAGACTCCCGGAGGTCGAGGCCTTCTTCATCCCCTTCGCGGATAAGATCGTCCAGGCGCTGAGCCGGGTCGGCTACCCCCTGTGCAAGGGGAAGGTGATGGCCGACAACCCCTCCTGGCGGGGACGGCTGAAGGACTGGCAGGCGCGGATCAAGGACTGGGTCAACGACCCGGAGCCGCAGAAGGTGCGCTACTCATCCATCTTCTTCGACTTTGCTCCGCTTGCCGGCGATGTGCAGCTGGCCCACGACCTGCGCGACATCGTCCACCGGGAAATCCGTGAGTTTCAGGCTTTTCTCTACCACATGATGTCCCTGGACCTGCGCTACAAGGTCCCCGTCGGCTTTCTCGGCCGCTTCGTTGTCGACAAGGACGGCGAGCACAGGGGGGAGCTCTCCCTGAAGCAGGGGGGGAGCATCTACATCGTCGACTGCATCCGCATGTTCGCCCTCGAGCGGGGGCTGCAGGCCATTACCACCCAGGCACGGCTCAAGGAGTTGGTGAGCCTCAACGTCTTCGCCATGGAGACCGCCGAACACATCCGCGCCGCCTTCGAAGCCCTGACGTTTCTGCGGCTGCGCAACGAAATCGCCCTCACCGATCAGGGAAAGAGGCCGAGTCACTTTCTCGATCCCTATGCCCTCACCAAGACCGAACAGGATCTGCTCAAAGAATCGTTCCACGCCGTAAGCAAGCTGCAGGACGCCACCAAGCGCCATTTCGCCCGCACCCCCTTTTAACTCAGCGGATCCGGACCAGATGCACGGCGCAGGAGATGCAGGGATCGAAGGCGCGCACGATCTGCTCCGCTCCTGAGGCCAGCAGCGCCTCATCGGTCACCTCCTGCAGGTCGGCGAGGATCTGCGCCGCCATCGCCTCCTGATTGATGGCGGTGGGGGTGACGATATCGGCCCGGGCCACCCGGCCGCCATCATCGAGAACATAGGAATGGACCAGCAGTCCCCGCGGCGCCTCGATCACTTCCGTCCCGACGCCCGCCCCCACCCGCACCTCCCCCCGCAGCGCTTCATCCTCCCCGAGCGCAAGGATCTCCCGGGTCAGGACCCGGGCCCGCCGCAAGGCGTCCACCAGCTCCATGGCCTGGGCGGCGTTGTTGGCAAAAATGCCGGAAGGAAGCCCCCTCTCCTCCCCTCCGCTATTGCGCAGGCGGGCGAGGGCGCCGGTCAGGAAGGGCCCTGCCGCACCCCGGGACGACTTGGCGTGGGACCCGGGGAGGGCCTCCTCGCCGAGAAGCTCCCGGTACCTCTCGGGCGCCATCGTCCGTCCCGAAAGCGACAGCCCCCGGCCGAAGAGGTGGAGACCCTCCCCCCCGGAGACCGAGAGGGGAAGACCGATTGCCCCTGAAGACGGGGGATAGCTCTGCGGCGAGGCGAAAACGGCCAGCAGGTCGACGAGGCGCCCCTCCCAGGCTTCCAGCTCCTCGGCCAGTCCCTGCAGACGGGACCGGTCCGGAAGGCGCAGAATCCCACCGACTTCGATATTGACCGGGTGAATGACCCGTCCCCCCGAGATCTCCTGAATCCGGTTCCCCAACCTCTTGAGCTCGAGCCCCTCCCGGGCCTGGGCGCTCCCTCCGGCCACCAGGGCCAGGACGCTCTCCACCCCGAGGATATCCGGCAGCACCAGGCAAAAGAGATGCAGGGCGTGACTTTCGATGTGCCCCCCGAGCACCAGAAGTTCCCGCACCAGGCGGGCGGCGGGGGGTACGGACACCCCCAGCGCCCTCTCCAGGGCGGCGGCTGAGGCGACCCGGTGAACCGAAGAACAGATGGCGCAGATGCGGCAGACCAGGGCCGGAATCTCCTGCCAGGAGCGTCCGATCACCAGCGACTCGAAGAGCCGGGGTGATTCGATCAGGGCGACCCGGACCGCAGAGAGCCTGCCGCGGTCGAGATCGAGTTCGACCCGCCCATGCCCTTCCACCCGGGTCAGCGGTTCAAGACCAATGGTTTTCAAGAATCCTCCCGGCAAAGCGGCCGATCAGCGCCCGCACCTCCCGTTCCGAAAGCCCCGACTCCAAAAGCAACCGGAAACCCTCCTCAAGATTGGCCTCCGCCGTCAATCCCCGGCACCCCTCGCAAACGACCCCGAAGGACGGACACTTGGCCCGGCAGCCGGCCCGGGTGACCGGCCCGAGACAGGGGAGTTTTTTTTCGATGAGGAGACAGAGATTTTCCCGCCAGCGGCATTCCATGCACACGGCATAGGGGGGGAGATCGGCGACCCCCCCGCGGGCCAGGGCCCCGAGGGCCGTCAGGTATTCCTCCTCTTCCGGCGGGCAGCCGGCTATCTCCAGATCGACCTTGACGAAATGTTTGAGCGGCTGCGGCGGAAAGGTATTCATCTGTCTGGCGCCGTCGCCGTACACCCGGGTGCAGGCCAGCGACCGGTCCCGGTCGTCGAGCACATTGACCCCGCCGCTCAGGGCGCAGGCCCCGACGGCGGCCAGGAGGCCGGCCCGTCGCCGCAACTCCAGCAGCCGGCCGAGTTCCTCGGGCCGGGAAATCGATCCCTCGACGAGAGCGAGGTCGAGGGGTCCGCCGTCATCGGCGCGGGAGGAAGCCATGGAAAATGAGACAAATTCGCAGGTGGCAGAGAGCCGGGCCAGTTCCCCTTCGCAATTGAGAAGGGTCAGCTGGCAGCCGCTGCAGGAGGTAAAACGCTCATAGGCAACCCGAAGACGCTTCAACCTTCTCCTCCTAAATGGCTTCCGGCAGCTGCCGGAGACGCGCCAGGGAAAAGACCGGTCCTTCGCAACAGACGAAGACCCCGGAGGTGACGCAGTGACAGCACTCCCCGACGCCGCACCGCATGCGCCGTTCGAGGGTGGCGAAAATGGCCTCGGCGGGGATCCCCAGGCGGGCGAGCTCCTCGAGAACGCAGCCGTACAGGGCGGGAGGACCGCAGACCGCGGCGGTCGTCCGGCCGGGAGTGAGGGCGAGCTTCTCGAGCAGGCTGGTGACCAGTCCGACGCGGCAGAAAAAGCTCTTTGCCGCCCAGGGGAGCTCGGTGGCAAAGTCGACGGAAAAGCGCACCTGCACGGCGCCGCTGCGACCGAGCGTTTCGAGCTCATCGCGAAAAAGAAGGGACTCCGGGTCGCGGGAGCCGTAGAGGAGGATGATCTCCCCGAACCGCTCTCGCTCGGAGAGCAGGGCCTGGAGGAGGGCGCGCAATGGAGCCATCCCCAGCCCCCCGGCGACCAGCAGGGCGTCCCTGCCGTAGAAGGCATCGAGGGGAAAGCCGGCGCCGAAGGGTCCGCGCACCCCGAGACGCGCTCCCGGCGCCAGCCGGTAGAGGGCATCGGTGACCCGGCCGGCGCGGCGGATGCAGCAGACCAGCGCCGTGCCGGTTCGATAGGCGCAGGAGGACACGGGGAAAGCGCCGATTCCCGGCAGGGAGAGTTCGACGAACTGACCCGGCGCGACGCCGAGCTCCTTTTCGACCCTGAAGGTGAAGAGATGATTGTCCCGCATCCGCTCGTCCACCGTTTCGAGACGCGCCGTTTGGGGGAGAAATCCGCTCCTCATAATCCCTCCCTCTCCACCAGGGCCTGGAGGACCTTCGAGATGTCGATGTCGACCGGGCAGTTCCTTCCGCAGCGTCCGCAGCCGACGCAGGAGACGACACCCCGGAGAGGGCCGAAGCCGAGGAATTTGTGCTCGAAGCGAAAGCGCAGCCGCTCCTTTCGCGTCGGCCGGAAGTTGTGCCCGCCGGCGACCAGGGCGTGGCTGGTGAAAAAACAGTTGTCCCACTGACGACGGCGGTGCACCTTCCCCCCGGCAACGGTATCGACGACGTCGAAGCAGGCGCAGGTCGGGCAGACGGCGCTGCAGGCGCCGCAGGAAAGACAGCGCCTGGCCGTCTCGAACCACAGGGGATCGGCGGCGCTTTCCCGGTGCAGCCGCGCCAGGGAAGCGGCGGGAGGAAAGGGGCGTTCCTCCTGGGAAGGCTTGGGCGGTTCGGCCTCTTCGGCCGTGCCGAGGACGCCGCCAAAGACCTCGAGAAGCTCCCTGCCCCGGGTGCTGCCGGCCCATACCCGATTGTGGTCGACGAAGAGGTCGAAGGGAGGGGGGGCGGAGGACGTCGGGCAGAAACAGCCTTCGCCGGGGAGGCAGGGCGTTCCGACGAGAAAGAGGGGCTGTCGCCGAGAGCGATAGAGGGAATCTTCGGCAAAGGCCCGATCGAGGTAATCCAGGGCGAAGAGGTCGCAGGAAAAGACGCCCAGAAGGGCAAGGGGTCCGGGCGTTTCGGGGGGATGATAGTCTTCCCCCTCCAGGGTCCACAGGGTTTCCTGCGGGGGGAGGACCACCTTTTTGGCGGGAAGGAGCGGCAGGTTCTCCCGGCTCAAATCCCCCCAGCGGTGCAGGGGGGCAATGCGACAGACCCCGTCGCTCCCCTGCTGGGCTCCGAGGACCTGGTGGTCGACGGCGAGGGCCTGCAACAGTCGATCGCCGAAATCATCGGGACAGGTGCGGCAAAACATGGGGGACCTCCGTGACTGGGAATCAGTCTATCACCCCCTCCGGCCATAACAAGATGAGGGGGAGCGGGACAGCGCCAGGGGCGGACCTTTTTTTTCGGGAGACATTAAAAATGCTTGCATTCCCTGCGAGGTCATGCTAGAAAATTCTCCATTACCTAGGTTGTGCAGCGTTATCAGCAGGTTATCCGGGGAAAGCAAACCGTGCAGCCCCTGAGGGCTTCACGGTTTTTTTTTATCCGGCGCCGAAATGACTGCACATCGCCCCGCGTGACCACCAAAGAGCAAAAGGAGCAGAAAATGGCAGAAGGCAGTGTGAAATGGTTTAACGATGCGAAGGGTTTTGGTTTCATCGAGCAGGACAACGGTACCGATGTCTTCGTCCACTTCTCCTCCATCCAGTCCGAGGGATTCAAATCCCTGGCCGAAGGGGATCGCGTTCAGTTCGACGTCACCCAGGGTCAAAAAGGCCCCCAGGCCTCCAACGTCCAGAAAATCTAGATTACAGACTCTCAGCCCTCCCCAAAAAGCTCCACGGCGCGCCGTGGGGCTTTTTTTTGTCCGCGGTGCCCTTTTATCCGCGGATCTCCCGGGACGCGCGCAACGTTTTTGCTATATGTTTACCGGGGAGTCATCTAAACTGACAGGCTCATCGCAGACAGGTCCATTGCCCGGAGGAAATCATTCATGCCCGCCACCGCCCTGCACACCGGCCAGACGCTCCACGGCTTCAAAATCACCGACATCATCCCCATCGCCGAACTCAACGCCACCCTGTTCCGGCTGCGCCACGAAAAGACCGGGGCACGCATGGTGCACCTGGCCACGGAGGATCCCAACAACCTCTTTGCCGTCGGCTTCCGCACCCCCCCCGCCGACTCGACGGGGGTCGCCCACATTCTCGAGCATACGGTCCTCTGCGGCTCACGGCGCTACCCGGTGCGGGACCCCTTCTTCACCATGCTCAAGCGCAGCCTCAACACCTTCATGAACGCCATGACGGCCAGCGACTGGACCCTCTACCCCTTCTCCAGCCAGAACACCAAGGACTTCTACAATCTCCTCGACATCTATCTCGATGCCGCCTTCTTCCCCCTGCTGCGGGAGAGGGATTTTCGCCAGGAGGGGCACCGCATCGAATTCGCCCGGCCGGACGACCCGCAGTCGCCGCTGGAATTCAAGGGGGTTGTCTATAACGAAATGAAGGGGGCCATGGCCTCCCCCCCCTCCCTCCTCGGCCGGCGCCTGGCCAAGGCCCTCTATCCGACGACGACCTACGGCCACAACTCCGGGGGAGAACCGGCAGAGATTCCCGACCTCACCTGGGAGGCGCTGCGCGCCTTTCACGCCAGCTACTATCACCCCTCCAACGCCTGGTTCTACACCTGCGGCAATCTCCCCCTCGAAAAGCACCTGGCCGTCATCGAGGAGAGGGTTTTAAGCCAGTTCGAGCGCCGCGAGGTGCAGAGCGAAGTCCCGCCGGAGATCCGCTTCGATGCCCCCCGGCAAGAAACGGAAACCTTCCCGCTGGCCCCCGGCGAGGAGACTGCGCGGCGGTCCCTGGTCCAGGTCGGCTGGCTGACCTGCGACATCTCCGACAGCTTCGAACGCCTGGCCCTGACCATCCTCTCCTCCCTTCTCGTCGGCAACCCGGCGGCGCCCCTGTACAAGGCCCTCCTCGACTCGGGGCTCGGGGATAACCTGGCCCCCGGCACCGGCTACAACGACGACAACCGCACCACCTATTTCGCCGCCGGCCTGCAGGGAACCGACCCGGACCAGGCCGCAGCCGTCGAGGCGCTGATCCTCTCCACCCTCGAGGAGGCGGCCCGCAGCGGCTTCTCCCCCGAACGCATCGAGGGGGTCATCCACCGCCTGGAATTCGCCCACCGGGAGGTCTCCGGCGACCACTACCCTTACCCGCTGGCCCTGCTGATGCGCCTCATGGGACCCTGGCTGCACAACGACGATCCCGTCTCGCCCCTGCAACTCGGCGACAACCTCAGGCGCCTGCGCCAGGAGATGGCGGCCGGCCCCTTCTTCCAGGATCTGATCCGCCGCCATTTCCTCGACAATCGCCATCGGGTCACCCTCACCCTGCGCCCCGATCCGACGCAGAAAGAGCGGGAGGACGCGGCCGCCGCAGAGCGCCTGGCGAAAGTGGCCGGCCGGCTCGACGCCGAACAGCGCCAGCAGCTCATCGATCAGGCCCGGGAGTTGGCCGCCGCCCAGGAAGCCGAGGAGGACATCTCCTGTCTGCCGACCCTGACCCGGGAGGACATCCCCGCCGAAGAGCTTCCGGTCTCGTCCAGCCTCAACCGGGAAGGCTTCCATGAGGTCCAGTGGTTCCCCCAGCCGACCAACGGCATCGACTACTTCATCGCCCACCTTCCCACCGCCGGACTCCCGGAGGAGCTCCTCCCCTACGTCCCCCTCTTCTGCACCATGCTCACCCAGATCGGCGCCGCGGATTGCAGCTACCTGGAGATGGCCGAGCGCATGGAGGCTCACACCGGGGGGATCCAGGCCGGGGCGGGAATCCTCGACGACCCCGGGACGCTGAGTGCCTTTGAAGGGGTGGTCGAACTCAAGGGGAAGGCGCTGCAGCGCAACCAGAAGCAGCTCTTTGCCATCCTCGCCGATCTCTGCCGGGCGCCGGATTTCTCCGACGTCAAACGTCTGCAGACGGTGATCGGCCAGATCAAGACGTCCATGGAGAATTCCATCCCCGCTTCCGGCCACAGCTACGCGGCACGGGCCGCGGCCAGCCGCCTCACCGCCGCCGCCGCCCTGCGGGAGACCTGGTCGGGCCTCAGCCAGTTCCGCCTGATCAAGGAACTCTCGACGCGCTCCACGGAGGAGCTCGCCCCGGTGGCCGAGCGGCTGCAGGCCATCGCCGCCACCTTGTTCCAGGGGCCGAACTTCTCCTGCGGCATCAGCGGCGAAGAAGCGTCCTTTGCCGCGGTGCGCGGCGGCCTGAGCGCCTTTTTCGGCGCCCTGCCGCCGGGGAGCGGCGAGTCGAGGCCGAGTGAAGCTCCCCCCTTCTCCCCGGCTCCCGCCCGCCTCGGCTACGCGACCTCGGTGCCGGTGGCCTACGTCACCCGGGTCTTCCGCACCGTCCCCTACACCCACGACGACAGCGCCCCCCTGATGGTGCTGGCCAAACTCCTGCGGGCCGGCTTCCTCCACCGGGAGATCCGCGAAAAGGGGGGGGCCTACGGCGGCCTCGCCGGTTACGATACCGAAGGGGGGCTCTTCTCCCTCCTCTCCTACCGCGACCCCCAGCTCGCCCGCACCCTGCGCGTCTTTGACCAGGCGGTGGACTGGGCGGCGGCCGGCACCTTCACCGACGACGAGATCGACGAAGCGATCCTGGCGGTCTTCGCCGACCTCGATCGCCCCCTCTCCCCCGGAGGGCGCGGCAACCGCGAGTTCGCCAACACCCGCCAGGGCCTCACCCTCGAGATGCGCCGCCACCTCCGCCGGGGGGTGCTGGCCACCGACCGCGCCCGGCTGATGGAGACCGCCAAAACCTACCTCGGCGCCGGCCGTTCCGAGAGCGCCGTCTCGGTCATCGCCGGGGAAGAGATGCTCACTCAGGCCAACGGGGAGTTGGGAAGCGAAGGGTTGACGATCGAGCGGATCTGATGCCGCATAGCTGAATCGATGGCGCTTGCGCGCCGCGCGCCCTGCCGGGCGCACAACAAAAAAGGCCCGAATCCTTGCGGATTCGGGCCTTTTTTCAGGTTCCGGTCAATAATTGCTACGGAAGAAAGGCTCCCTCCCCTTCGAGTCTGACTTCCAGGTAGGACCAGAGCACCGGACAGCCGGCTTTGATGGGAGCGCCGATGCGGGCGACAACCCGCTCGAAGGTGATGCCGTTCTCAACCCAGCTCTGCCCGTTGAAGGCCAGGTTGAGGATAGCGGGAATGGCGCGGTCGGCGGCATGGGCGAAGCGGGCTTCCGGAGTCTCGCCGGCCTCGAATTCCTCCCAGAGCTCCATCATCTCCGAGCGCTTGGGCTCCGGCAAGAATCTGAAAATGCGTCTTGCCGCAACCATTTCGGCTTCCTTGTGCTCTTCCCAACCGCCTTCGGCGTAGACGATCCGGTCACCGGTGTCGATTTCCCCGACATCGTGGATCAGCAGCATGCGCACCACCCGGTTGATATCGACCCCCGGGTCGGCGAATTCGGCCAGGGAAAGGGCCAGCACAGCAACCTGCCAGCTGTGCTCGGCAGCGTTTTCGAAGCGGTCCATGCCCAGCGGTCGGTTCTTGCGGGTGATCCCCTTGAGTTTGTCCAGTTCGCGGATGAAGTCGATGATCTGCTGCATGGTGGTTTCGGTGTCCGTCAAGAGAGTGGGAATTATTTTCGGCCAGATTAAATCATGGCAGGGGGATGAGCCAGGATTTAATCAATGTTGTTCCCGGTCCAGGCCCCTTTGCAGATCCAGGCGCAAAGGAGGGCGGTTCGACCAAGATCATTAACCCCGCCGGCCGCCAGGTCACGAGCGGTCGGGTAAGGCGCGGAATGGGGTGTTCCGAGAAAGAAAGCAGGGAGGGGTACACATTGGCCAAAGTCCTGTTATTTTTTAGTTCTGGCTCCGTGAATATCCGTCTCAATCATGACAAGCGGTTTTCACCCGCCAAAGTGGAGCAAACACCTCTTTCAAGACGTAACCATATAAAAAGGAAAGGTAAATCCATGACACGGACCGGCAAAGACTCACTCGGCACGCGCAAAACCCTGACGGTTGACGGAAAAGACTATGATTATTTCAGCCTGAAGGCTGCCGCCAATGAAATCGGCGATATTTCCCGACTGCCCTTTTCCCTGAAAGTGCTGTTGGAGAATCTGCTGCGCCACGAAGACGGCCGCTCGGTCACCGTTGAGGACATCAGGGCGGTAAAGAAATGGCTGGATAACAAGACCTCCGATGAGGAAATCGCTTTTCGCCCGGCGCGGATCCTGTTGCAGGACTTTACCGGGGTGCCGGCGGTGGTCGACCTGGCCGCCATGCGCGAAGCGATGAAAAACCTCTCCGGAGACCCGGACAAGATCAACCCGATGGCGGCTGTCGATTTGATTATCGACCATTCGGTGATGGTCGACGAGTTCGGGACGCCCGAGGCGTTCAAGGCCAATGTGAAGCGGGAGTTTGAAAGGAACGGCGAACGCTATGAATTTCTGAAATGGGGGCAGCAGGCCTTCCACAATTTCCGCGTGGTGCCGCCGGGCACGGGCATCTGTCACCAGGTCAATCTCGAATATCTGGGGCAGACGATCTGGAGCGAAGAAGACGAGGAATCCGGCAGCACCGTGGCCTATCCCGATACCCTGGTCGGCACCGATTCGCACACCACCATGATCAACGGACTCGCCGTCCTGGGCTGGGGGGTCGGCGGCATCGAGGCCGAGGCCGCCATGCTCGGTCAGCCGATCTCGATGATGATCCCGGAAGTCGTCGGCTTCAAGATGAACGGCAGGCTCAAGGAAGGCGCGACCGCGACGGATCTCGTTCTGACCGTCACCCAGATGCTCCGTGAAAAAGGGGTGGTCGGCAAATTTGTCGAATTCTACGGGGACGGGCTGGAAAACCTCAGCCTGGCCGACCGGGCGACCATCTCGAACATGTCCCCTGAATATGGCGCGACCTGCGGGTTTTTCCCCATCGACCAGGAGACCCTGGCCTATCTCGAATTTACCGGCCGGTCGCCCGAGCGCATCAGGCTTGTCGAAGCCTATGCCAAAGAGCAGGGGATGTGGCGGGAAAAAGGCCATGAGCCGGTCTTTACCGAGACCCTTTCGCTCGACCTGGCCGAGGTCGAGCCGGCCATCGCCGGCCCGAAACGGCCCCAGGATAAAATCCTGCTGAAGGATGCGGCCGTGGCGTTCAAGGCCCATCTGGCCAAAAACAGGGGCCTGACGCCCAAGGGGCCGGAAAGCGAAATGCTGGAAGAGGGCGGCATGCTCTCCGGTGAAGAGAGCAAAAAGGCCAATGCCCGACGCTATGCCCTTGAGGGCGTCGATTACGACCTGGGCGAGGGCGATGTGGTGATTGCCGCCATTACCAGCTGCACCAACACCTCCAATCCCTCGGTGATGCTGGGGGCGGGGCTGCTGGCCCGCAACGCCCTGGAAAAGGGGTTGCGCGTCAAGCCGTGGGTCAAGACCTCGCTGGCGCCGGGATCCCAGGTGGTGACCGACTATCTTGAAAAAGCCGGCCTGCAGGAGGACCTGAACGCCCTCGGCTTCAACCTGGTGGGCTATGGCTGCACGACCTGCATCGGCAACTCCGGGCCGCTCCCCGACCCCATCCGCAAGGCCATCGAAAAACACGACATGACCGTCTGCGGCGTGCTTTCCGGCAACCGCAATTTCGAAGGGCGCATCAACCCCCATGTCCGCGCCAACTATCTGGCCAGCCCCCCCCTGGTGGTGGCCTATGCCCTGGCCGGAAGCCTGAAAGTGGATCTGCTGAAAGACCCGCTCGGCCAGGACCAGGATGGCAAGGATGTCTATCTGCAAGACATCTGGCCCTCCAACCGGGAGATCGCCGAATTCATCGGCAAGGCGGTGACGCCGGAGATGTTCCGCGAACGTTATGCCAATGTCTTTGACGGCACCGAGGAATGGCAGGCCATCGACGGGGGCGGCGGCACGACCTATGACTGGAACCCGGATTCAACCTATGTGAAGAACCCGCCGTTCTTCGACGACATGAAGATCGAGCCCGAACCGGTGAAGGATTTGAAGGGGGCGTATTGCCTCGCCCTGCTGGGTGATTCGACCACCACCGACCATATCTCCCCGGCCGGGGCGATCAAGGCGGATTCGCCCGCCGGCCGCTATCTGCAGGAAAATGGAGTGGACATTCCCCATTTCAATTCCTTCGGTTCGCGCCGCGGCAATCACGAAGTGATGATGCGCGGCACCTTCGGCAATATCCGCATCAGGAACGAGATGCTCGACAATGTCGAGGGCGGTTACACCCTCCACGTGCCCAGCGGCGAGCAGATGGCGATTTTCGACGCGGCGATGAAATATCAGAAGGACGGGCAGGACCTGGTGGTGATTGCCGGCAAGGAATACGGCACCGGCTCCTCCCGCGACTGGGCGGCCAAGGGGACGATACTTTTGGGCGTCAAGGCGGTGGTGGCCGAAAGCTACGAGCGCATCCACCGCTCCAACCTGATCGGCATGGGGGTTTTGCCGCTGCAGTTCCGGGACGGCACCACCCGCACCAGCCTCGACCTGACGGGCAAAGAGACTTTCGACATCCAGGGGATGAATGATATCTCCCCGCGGGACGACCTGACCCTGACCGTCCATTACGAGGATGGCGGCACCAAGGAGGTGCCGGTGGCGGTCCGGATCGATACCGAGGACGAGATGGATTACTACCGGAACGGCGGCATCCTGCACTACGTTCTGCGGAATCTCGCCGGGTAGAATCCAGTTCAAGGAACTAAACTGTCGAGGGATGAGACTGAAAATCAGGGGGTCCCGGGGTCGGACCAAGCCAAGTCACCGTTTTTCAACAGAAAACATCCCAAAAATGTGCGTTTTTTGGCCCTATGGCCCCATTTTCGACCCCAAAAACAAGGCCATAATTTTCTTCTGTCTCCCGCAACATGTAGGCATCATCGCTTTCAGCAGTATCCCGATTGCGTCCTCGGAGCCCAAGAGCTGCCTGAGTTCTCAGAATAAACTCGGCGCTCCCGACAGCCACACTCTGCGACCAGGCCTCTTCCCGCTTATGAGGGCCTTGAAGGGCCTCTTCAATCCACCCCCCGTGAGCCGTTCTCAGCGCCTCCACACTACTTAGCTCCAGTGCGTCCGCGAGAGCATTCTGATCAACAATCGTATTTCGCCGCCTGTTTCCCTGGATCTCGTGGTAACCGCCATGAGCCCAATCTTCGGGATGATTTACCACCCCGGCTCGAACCATATTCAGGTCGACGTAGAGGAGACAGCGCTGCAGATGCTTTCCTGTCTCTATGGCAGTCGCGTGGTAGCGATCTTCCCAAAACGCGCCTTTTCGGTTCTTTCTTGCGTTGTATTCCTGGCCTGTTCGCCCGGCGACCAACTGGATCATGGCGGGGATATTGTTCCCTCCTCTGCCATCCCTGACAACGAGGTGGATATGGTTCGAAGTGATCGCGTAATTTAAAATCTCTACGCCAAACCTTTTGCGTGCCTGGTACAGCCAATGGATATAACGCTGTCGGGTTTGGGCGAACTTCAGCAAAAACTCCTGTTTGTGACACCGATGCGTGATATGCCAAACGTAGCCCGGCATAAAATAGCGATTGGCTCTTGGCACGGAATCCCCCCTCCAGAATGAATAACGACCTGTGTTTGGGTTATAGACCTATTTTTGCCCCTGAAAATCGACCCATAAGCCTCTTTTTGGGGGCAAAATTGACACTTTTCGTCTTAATTTCAGACTCTTAGCTAGGTCCGACCCCGAACACAAATTCCGCAGAGGAGGAGTACTTACTTATCTCGAACAGCAGTCCGCTCTCATCAGGCAGCCATTTGAAGTTTTCACCAAATTGGGTTTGCGGCAAAGCGCAGGTCAGGTTGTTATGCAACAGAT
Organism: Desulfuromonas soudanensis; assembly: GCF_001278055.1. NCBI lineage: Bacteria > Pseudomonadati > Thermodesulfobacteriota > Desulfuromonadia > Desulfuromonadales > Desulfuromonadaceae > Desulfuromonas > Desulfuromonas soudanensis. The sequence continues at coordinate 3,013,898 of NZ_CP010802.1, forward strand.
AAGGCGTCCCAATCGCCTCGGCGAAGAGGGACCGGTTGTTGTCGACCACCACCGCCGCCTGACCGAGGACACTCCCCTTTTCATCCAGTAACTGCAGTTGGTACACACCGTCATCGACGACCGTTCCCCGGTCGTTAAGGCCATCCCAGAGGACGCTGCCGCCGGTCGTGTTTTCAAACTCCTCGCCCCGGAAGAGTCGCACAATTTGATTTTCATCATTTAATACGGCCACGACGACCGTGACGGGGATTTCCAGGCGAAAACCGAAGGTTGTCGTGTCCTGAACCTCATCGCCGTTGGGTGAAATGTAGGGCTCGGAAACCCAGTTGTCGGAATTTTGAATGATGAACGTCTTAACAGCCAGGTTGTTGTCCTCACTCTGCTCAAGAATCAGGCTGTCCGGGTCGACCACGACCTTCAAAACATGGCTCCCCGATTGACCGGTCGCATCGTAGACAAAGGTGGCTTCAGACTGGGAATTCCCCCCGATCTGGGCAATTAGCCGCGATCCGATAACGATTTCCCCTTCAAGGAGATTCACGATCACGTTCTCTGCGATCTGGTCACCACGATTCAGCACCGTAACCATGACCTCAACCGCATCCCCCTCCTTCGGAATGGCCGGAGCGAGGTCAATCGAACCGGGTTCCACCACCAGGTCCGGCAAACTGAGAATCTGAAGGGTTCTGAAGGCTTCGTTGTCGTCCTCGGCAATCTCGCCAATCAGGTTTTCCGGGTCGACGACAACAGAAATTACTTTTCCGCCGCCGGGCTCGCTGATCTCCGGCCAATCAAGGCTTACCGGGGCGTTTTCTCCCGCCCCCAGGGTCGGGATTGTTTGACTTCCCAGCATTACGGCACCGTTGCCGACAACGCCCAGGTAGAAAGCCACCCTGACATCCTGAGCCGTTGAAAAACCGATGTTTTTCACAAGTGCTGAGATCGTGGCCGAACCCCTCTCATTTGCGGGGTCGGGAGTAATGACAAGGTCGTTGTGGGAAACGGTCAGATTGGGCTGGGTAGGGGGATTGACCGTCAGGGGAACCGAAGCGCGGTTGTTCGTCTCGGAGAGTTCCTGAAAGGCATTGAACGGATCGACCTGCACCGACAGCGGGAGATCGACCCCCACCCTGTCGGCGGACCAGACAAACTCACCGGTAGCCGCAGTGCCGGCGGGGATATCGAGCGTCAAGGTACTCAGGTCGAAGACCCCGCCCTCCTGTTCGACGGAAAATCGGACCTGGACGTTGAAGGCATCGCGACTCCCCCGATTGAAAATCCGGGCAGAAATCCTCAAATCGTCTCTGAAATCGGCAGGATTCGGCTCCACGGAAATATCAGCAGGCGATATTTCAAAATCGTAAACCACGACGGAGCTGAGCACAGTCTCCGCCTTGTTGTTGGATTCATTCGATTCTTTGATCCGGTTATCCGGATCCACGATAACGGTAAAAGGATGTCCCTTTCCGTCGCCGAGGTGGATAGGGAAGTTGACCGACGCAGAGGACAGCGCCGGGAGATCAACCCATTGCTCACCGACCTTGGTCGTTCCATCATAAATGACGACCTTCACCTGCGAGCCGTCGGTTAGACCAAGGTTGGCGATGGAGACCGCGACCGCCTCGGAAGAAATGGCGGTCTCCGGAGAGAAGGAAATGTCTCCGGGACGAATTTCGAAATCGGCCGAGTCATCCAGCAACAGGACCTGTTCGGCGCGGTTGTTATCTTCGTTCGATTCCGCAGCGAAATCGTCCGGGTCCACCACGACGGAAAAGGTCTGTTCACGCCAATCGGCCACCGAAGCCGCAAAGGTTACGACCACCGAAGAAAGCCCGGGAAAAGCCAGGGTCTGCTCGCCAATCTTGTTGGCCTCGGCAACGTCCCCCTTGTAGAGGATGACCTTTGCCTGGGGGACCTCCGACCGGCCCTGGTTCCAGACCCTGACATTGACCACGGCGTTGCTCGGCACCTTCACGATTCTCTCGGGCGTGAAGGTGATATCCGCCGCCTCGATGGACAGATCCGGCTCGTCGCCCGCCAGGGAAATCGCCTGCACGGCAACGGCCGTCTGGTAGGGGCTGTCGTACCAGCTGCCGTTTTCAGCCTGCTGCCCCAGCAAAAAGCTCACTCCCCCACCGGTCGCTCCCGCACCCAAGCCGACTTCGTTCATGGCCAGGAGGGCCACGGCGCTATCGTAAACGGTACTCGGGCTGTTGCCGAACCCTCCATCGGGATTTTGTTTCGACTTCAGAAATGCCACACCTTGCGCGATAGAGTCCCCTAAGGGGTAAAGCGTTTGGTGATTGTTCAAAGCGACAAGGGCATTGGCGGTAGGTTGAATCAGACTGGAAAATCTATCGCTGCTCCATCCGCCATCGGCATTTTGATGAGTCGTCAGATAATCGATCCCCTGAGCGACCACCGTCGTGTTGGAATAGCCGGCCTGTCCTAAGACTCTCAGAACCAGGGCGGTATCGGTCGGATCGCTGACATAGCTGCCCGAAAGTCCCCAGCCCCCATCGGGATTTTGTCGCGATGCCAGTTCGGCGATCTCAGGAGCAGCGTCCCTTCCCGCCCGCAGCAATGCCTCGATCTTCCTGGCCAAAAAGTCACTGTTGAAGGTAGAGCTGCCACCGAGCCAGGTCATTCCCAGATCGAGTTGAGGGCCAACAGAGCCGAGAGCATTAAGGGCGGTGACCGCTTCGGCGGTGTCGCGCGGCATCGTCTCCGGTGCGTCAACCCAGCTGCCGTCTTGCTTCTGGTTGGCCAAAAGCCAGGCGATCCCATCATCCACTGAGGGTGACTGCGAACGGGGCATGTAAAAGGGGGGGGTAATGCCGGGGTTGGTTGGCAGGTCATCCCTGGGAGCGACCGCTACCTGGACCAGGCTCTCGCCGTCCGTGAGGATGGAGTAGCGCGTCAGAAAGCCATTGCGGATGTTCTCAATGGCACGAAGGTCCTTGCCATTAAATGTCCCGGGGGAGGTTGCATAGATGAATGCAGCCTTGAAGCTCTTCTGAGCATCGGCCGCCGAGGGGATGCGTGGTCCTTCGGCGGCGATGATGTCCTCGATGGTGACCGTGCGCGCAACCCCGCTGATGATTGCGCCGACTTCCGAAATCTTGGTCGGATCGATCTGCGGATTTTCGATGAGGAGCATGGGCGGTACGGCACCGGCATCGACCATCCCCATCAGGTACAGATCGAGAGGGCTGAAATACTTGCGGGCTTCGATGGAGGTGAATGTGCCGTCCCCATTATCCTGCCAGCGATTGCCGTACTCCAGCGATCCCTTGGTATCGAGGAGGAAGCTCCAATGGGAGCCGTCCTTTCCAATCAGGGCGGTGCTCATTTCACCCGTCGTGTCCTGATATTTTACCCGAGCCCCCCAGCGATGCAGGAGCTCATGGTTAAGGGTGTCAAGCGTGTTCTCAAATTGGGGGGCCGCGGGATCAGAAGCATTGTCGGCCAAAGTCCCCATGTCGACCGTCCCCTGAAGCCGGCCGGCGCTACCATAGGAGGAAGAGTAATCAAAAAGTGCCGAGCCGATCCCCTGCACATCATTTTTGATGCCGACATAAAAGGCCACGGTCTCGGCATCCGGCATCAGGAAGTCGAAATCGGTGAAAATGACGAGAAAGTCGTATTCGTCCTTGTGGGTCTTGTAAAACTCTTTGGCAATTACCCGTCGAGGCTCGGCATTCGTGGTACCGTCAGGCAAGTGAGCGTCGAAGTTGCCGGTCACCTCCATGACCGAAACATTCCCGTAATCGCCGAGTTGTTGAGCGGTAAATGCTGCGGCCAGGGAGGGGGTGCAGAACAATAAAAGGGTCAACAGCGCCGTCGAGAAAAGGGGCCTTATGGCTGCAATCAGAACGCCGGACCGCAATACCCTTTTAGGCAAGGCATACGCACACATACATTTCCTCCCAGAAACCGCAAAAAACAACAGTACAAAAACTCCGAAACGGCGCGCCGGTCGACCCGCCATCCGTCGTGAAAGTTTGGCTATTCTCAGATCGGCAGACTACCTGTAACCCGGCATGCCACCCTGCCCTACGGCTTCCATTGGTCCCGGCGCGAGAAGCAGGGGCTGCTCGTCCCCTTGCTTGCGTATCCGCTCGATGCGCTGATGCTTGCCGTCGAGACGGATGATCACCGTCTCCGGGCCGCCTTCGCCGAGTTGTTCGAGGACCACACGCCCTTCGGCGATTTCGATGATTCTGGCGTCACCGGCAATGACATCCCCGACCCCCACCAGCTGCAGGGCCCCTGCAGGGGTTTTTATGACCCCCTTCTGGTCCTGGGGGGAGATTTTGAGGAACTGCACCTTTTCCAGCCCAGCGGCCAGGCCCTGGCTGGCCAGCAGCACGAAAAACAAGGCGATCAAAAGGAGCTGGGATTTTTTCATCGGCATGATGGGTTCCTTTGTTGAAACATCAATTTTAGGGCCGCGGATTGAATCGAATCCACACGGCTCAAGCTGTTATCGGAGGCTTTCTCAAGTGGGACATCTCAGGGAGTGGGACTGGCTCCGCAGGTGCCTGTCCCTAACATCCCACGGCTGACCAGGGACAGGCTACGTTTGCAGTCCAAAAAGTTGCCTGCCCCACTTCGCTGCGGTTTGACCAGCAAGTGAAGGTTGAACTACTGTGCTTACGGATGCGTCACGTTTTCACTGCCCGACAGGATGATAAAAAGATTCCGTTTTGGGTCAAATTCGAGGTTTGGCGTGTAGTCCGGGTTGAGGTAGTAGTGCATTTTGATTCCACCACCATCACCTACAAAGTGCCTCAGCTCGCCGCGAATCTTTCCGTACATGGCTCGTTCCAACTTGCCATATTCGTCAACTTCAGAGCGGACACGAAAGAGGTAGTTATTGTCATCTTCAATGTCGGAATGCCTTCCATAAGAACCCCTTGAAATACGCTTTTGCATTTTTGGCAAATATCCTGTATCGGGTGCCGTGCGCGGCAACCGGAACCAACTCCCGACATTGAAATCCCCGCCACCGTCATCCTTGACGACCTGGATGCCATCAAAAGGGTTGACAAAGGTCAGAGTCATCGTCGCATCATAATTGTCGCCATTGTCGTAACGTTGATCCAGCTTGAAGATGAAATCCGCCTTCGTCCCCAGCCCATACGGGATCACCCAGTCGGCCTTCTCCAGATCGAAGCCAACCTCCTCGCCTTTTACGGGAACCTTAAAGGAGTGGTTACGCACATACATCGGCACAGGGTTGACAATGGGGCGCATAACGACGGCAAGCTCCTTCCCCCACGGCTGCCACATGCCGAAGCGGGTGACATAGAAGTCGTGGTGAAAGGTACTGTTGTAGAAACCTTCCTTCATGGCTGTTCCGACAACTACACCATCACCTGAACTTGACGTAATGCTGCAAATGCCTTGATCGTCAGCATTTTTCATCACTGGCATTTCGCCACCAGAAAATCTCACACTCAATTTAGTATCAGCGAGAGGGATGCCGGTCTCATCGACGACTTTGACGTTAATTTTCACCATGCCAAAGGCAAAGACTGTGGAGTTTATTGCCAAGAGCAAAATCATTATCGATGTAATGACAAATGTATTCACGGTTACTCTCCTTTGATCCTCTTCGCCCATTCATCATAGAGGCCGGATAGATAGGGGTAGGCGACGACATAAATATCGCTGTGTTTCCATTCAAACCCGTTCAATCGATCCTGTGGCCACGGTTTGTTGACAGCATACGCCAGACGAATATCGATATCTCGATCCGGGTGGTCAACTCTAATTTCTCCCACCCCCCGGTGCCCCGCCGCATTGGTTAGCGCCGGAATCTCGTTGGCGAGCATCTCTTCTTTCAAGAGACTGGGGATCGATACAGCCTGCGGTGAATAGAGCCCGTCGCGGTCTGGATTTTTCGAGAAGAACGGTTTCGTCCGAAATTGCTCCTTACCGTATGAATTTGCCAAAGAAACCGGTATCTTCACCCCCATGAAGACATAGCCATCCTGTGGGTTCAGGTTGAACTCCCATCCCCCCGTATCGCTATCATCACCAATAATGGCCGATGTTTGCCCCTTGAAGAGTTCCTGCAACGCAAAGGCATAATATCCGAGATGTGAACGATCCCATGGCCTCCAGTTAAAAACTACATCTTCCGTGCCCGGCAAATCGGCAACATTCGGCTGATAATGGTTGCCGTCCGGATCGGTAGCCGCCATCTCGACCGAATAGTTGAAGGGACGGAAAGCTTCGTCGGTCGGCGCGTAATAGACATAGGTTTCACTGTCACTGTCACTGTCACTGTTACGCACCCGGGCAAAACGGTCACGCCAAGTCAGGGTCGACCGACCATCGTCTGTACCGAAGAGTTTGTACCATTCGGACGCCCAAAGTTTTGGCAAATACCCCTCTTCGAAATCGACTTCGACGCCATCGGGATAACGCCAGGCAGGATGATACATCCACGCACTTGTCGCTGTGCGCCAAGGAGTTCCGTAGGCATAGGCCCCTGTACCGTCAGCGGTGCCACCCTCGGCATACGCGCTTTGCGGCGTAAAGGCTTCCTCCGCCACGGCCGCATTAACCATCAGATATCGCCCGATATCCATCCCTTCCGCTATGGCACTGGAAACGACCATGTTGCCGAGGCTGTGGGCAAAAATAGTCGCATTGGAAAGTTCAGAAATAACGACAAAATCCTTCAACAGCCGCCCAGTCTCGAAGGCACGGCGGACGTTGAGGTGGTAGTTCGGGGTACGCGTACCGACACCAGCAACCGGGACCGTCAGTTGCGTATCCCAACCATACCAAGTGATTCCCCAGAATCGGGCCTGCGAGCCAGACCAATAGAGTCGCTTGAAGGTCTCGGATTGCTCACCACGCGCATCCTGGTCGTTGACATTGTATCCATGCACATGAATGAAATCATTATCATCGTTGTCCGCATCAAATCCTTCAAAATGCTCAGAATTTATAAAATCGTTTGAAATCAGACGATCTTCTGGCCCTACCGGGGGAACGGAAGGAATATAATATTGCTCAAATTCTTGCTCACCCATCTCTTCCAAACTAGATAAGACCTTGATCAAGTTTTTTTGCCTGAACATCTGCTCCACCCCGTCGAGACTAAGGTTAAGGCTGGTGGTGAAGACCTGATTTCCGGTTTGGTCTTTAATCTCCAGCACCAGCGGAGCCGTCCCCGGCTTGACCCCTTCGAGCAGGACCACCGGCGGAGCGTCTTGTACGCCGACACTCGCCAGCAGGGCAGCCAGATTTCTGCGAGCTTCGATGTTGTAGGCGCCGTCAGTTGGCCATTTGTTCATGGGGACGGGGAAAGACGGCCTGAACGCAATCGCCCTGGCCGTATCGACATCGACTAGATAGTTCGCAACCGTCGCCGTAGTCAGTTCGGGGAAGACGATTTTCAGGTTCTCTGCGGCCGACTTGAGGCGATAGGTGTAGGTATTGGGTGGGAAGATGCCAACCAGCGGCTTGACATCGAGCGCTACCGGGAAAAAATCGATCAAATCGCGCACGCCGTCAACCTTGTAGTTTGCACAATCCAACTCACCCCCAAGGCTGTGCTCACCGGGGATGTCATCCCCGCCGGTCTCGCCGCTGTCGTCATCATCATTGATCCAGAAGTAGAAGATATCCCCCTGTGCAGCGCGCGCCCGATCCTCCTCATCGATAACTCGGTCATGGTTGTAATCCGGCACCAATCCGGCAAAGATCGAAGTCACCAGTACCAGATCCCCTTCAACTGCGGCCAACGGCCCTTCGCCGTCAGGGTCAACGGTGAGGGTGATCTTCTTCTCCTCAGCGCTTGTGACCCCCCTGACCCCTTCAACAAACAATGTCCAGCCCTTTGGCCCGGCAACCGGTTCGAACCAGTTCAGGGGATAGGCCTTGTCGGGAACAACATAATCCCCACCTTGTGCAATATCGGCCACCTTGCGACTGAACTGTCCGTCCTTGATCCAGAGCCTCAACGCCCCGGGTGCAAGGGTGTAACTGACCGTTTCATCCGCCGAGACAACCTTCTCGACCCCGGCCGGATCACTGCCGGCGTATTGAAAGCTGACCGTTGCCCGGGCCGGATCAAAGACGCTCCCGCCGAGCTCAAATACCAATGGACAAAAGGGTTCACTGGCACCGTCGCCTTCCTGACCATTCCTATCGATACCGTCGGCATACCCCGGCACCTTGTCGCCATCGGTATCGACCAGATTGGCCTTCAGGACCTTGCCCGGCCGCCCAACCTGATCTTCAACCTGGTCCTCCAGAGCATCCCGCTTCGGCAGGTTGTGAGTCCCGTCCGCTTTCCAACCGGCATTGTTGTCACTGTCGATATCGAGATCTGCAAGAAGTGTGGGCAAGGGGACGCGCTCCCCCCGGATCTCTGCATCAGAACCGCGATTGAGCACCGTCTGCACGAAATACTTCCTGTTCGGATCAAATACTTTCCCTTTTGCCCATTGGGCGGTGCCGCGTCCGGTGGTTGCCTGACCGACCAGGAAGTCTTCCCAACTGTCCTCTCCCGTGGAATCAACGGAAAAAAGATCGATATGCGCACTGGCGGCAACGTACCCGGCGGGACTGGCTCCCTCCGGCAAAAGGGTATAGGTGACGACGACATTTTCGCGGGCCATCCCCCCCTCACCGAGGGAGACCAGAGTAGGCGATATCTTAGTCGGAACTTCCACGCCATAGACGTCGTAGAAAATCTTCTGGGGAATATTGCCGAGGATTTCCCCGGTCTTCTTGTCAAAGAGGGCTTTTTGTCCCGTCTTGACGGTGACGGTCCGCGTCGGCAGGGTGTCCGACCTGTAGCCGGTGCGGATGGAATCGAGAGTTCGGCTGTCGAAAAAGACCTCGGGGACGGTCATCGTCGCCTCCCCGACCGCTTCGATCACATTCAGCGCGGCCTGCGCCCCGGTCGTGAAGCTGGCCTGGTATTTCCCTTCGCCGAGGTTTTCCGTATCCCCTGCGGCTCCTCCGCCTTTGATCGTTGTAAAAGTCATGGTGCCATCGTCAACCCTGCGGGTATGGCTGAGGCCGGTCCCCTTGATGGTCCAGCAGTCGAAGGTGGCACCCTCTTCTGTGCACTGAGATGGCCCCTCCATGGTGTAGTCGGCGTACAGCATGAACAAGGCGGCGCCAAGGGGGGCTTTGAGGGCTTCGCCGGCCTTGGCGGCACTGATGCTTTCACCCTTTTGAGTGACCGTAGCAAGCCGGGAAGAAAACACCTGGGGGGGGATGTAGGCATCCGGCGCCATGAATCCATAAGTGGAAAGGGTGAATTCCTCCATCGAAAGGTTCGGAGCCGAAACTTGAACCTTGTATTGAGTATTCACCGTGTTGCCAAGAATGGTGTAAACAATCGCACCGATATGACCGGCGAGTACGGTCATGGTTTTCGGTCTGTGTTACGGCTCTTTCACCTGCTCTAACGAAGGCAGATTGCCGAAGAGGTTGCGTTTCGGATCGAATTCGAGATTACGGGTATAGTCGGGGTTAAGATAGTATTTGAAATAAACTTCTGTTGGTTCTCTCCTCGGATCTATTTCAATTGGTCCGATGATTTTTCCATACATGGCCCTAATAAGTTTGTCATCATCTAACTCTGATCTCACCCTGAACACGTAGTTATCATTTGAGTTATAATTCATATATTTTTTACCACTTAAACTTTTACTCCTTATTATCTTCAAATTAGTTGCATACCCTTCTTCTGGTGCAAATCTAGGCAATTTAAATTGACTTTCATTCGTTTTGTTTTCTTTTATCTTAACAATACCATTTTTTTTGTCATAAAATTTAATAGTCAATGTTGCTTCATAATTATTAAACCCACTGTAAGATTTTTCTAAATAAAAAATAAAATCGGATTGTCTTCCTTTACCATATGGATAAACCCAGTCGTAAGCCATGAGATCAAAACCAATATCCTTACCAATGACTGGAATTTTGATTTTAATATTGGCCATCTTCGAATCGCGAGCATACATAGGTACTGGATTTATGATCTTACGCATCACAATTATGATTTCAGGGTTCCATGGTTCCCAACCTCGGAAATTCTTACCTGTAAAAACAAACTTACCTTTACTAAAATAGTAACCTTCTTTCTCGACTCCGTAAGTCAATATATTATTGTCATTTCTGTGAGAGGCTGTGTATTTACCGTTGATATCAGTAAATCCATCAATTGGTGAAATATTAACGCCAACGCCTACTATCTTATTTTCTTCAAATGCAAATCCGGCCTTTGCGCCTTCAATTGGTGACCCGTCCTCGTCTACAACAAGTATAGATGCCTTAGCTATTATCGTAAAACCATAGGCGTTCTGGAAAATACTAAATGAGGCAAATAGACCTATAAAAACAACTAGCATCATTCTAAGGGGAGGCATAATTTAATCCTTTTATTTTGATAATTGATTGAACAAATCGAAAATATACAAATATGACACTTCTCGCAAATCCGAATGTAGCCATTTAATTTTCGAAATGCCACCTCGCTCCTCAGGCCACCCATTTGTATTGGTAAACCTAGCTTGCATGTCAATGACATTAGTGTCAAAAATAGCGTCATTCATCCTCTTGCCACCTGGTCCTCCCACCGGCAGGGTCATAGCTGGAATTGCCTCAGCAAGCAGTTGATCGTGTTTCGCTTCTGCCCAGTCACTGCCCCCTGGTTCGGGAAGAGGAGATGCCCAACCGAGATTGAAGAAGGGTCGGATCTTCAAGTCATACGGCATCAATTGATTGGCTTTGTCCTTAGGCATACTCTTGTTTAAGTATGTTATTGTCCCGCTTGAAGTTGTTATAGTGTAGTCATCGACGAATTCCCAGCCTCCGTATGGGCTGCCAAGTACCATGCCATTTACCATTCTTCCTTTGAGCTTTTCCTGCAATGCCCACGCATATCGACCGGGGCCGTTTGTTGCAATGTCAAAAAGACCCGGATTTCCGATATGCGTATCGAGCACTTCCTCACCGGAGGAGAAGAAATTGTAAAAATTCGCTCCGATAAGGTTGGCAAAACGGTTTTTGAAGGTCAGAAACTGTCGCTGGTCTTTATCTCCACCAACGGCAACATCTTCTATGAAGTGCTTGTACCATTCGTTGGCTCCAAGCTTTTTGGCATAACCGTACCAGTCGGGATGGGCCATGGGGTTGGCTGCGGTATAGACCGCCGGATCATCTCCTCCAGTGTAGAGTGCATCACCACCACTGTAATTCGGGTCGCCGCCGCCTTCCAACTCTCCAGTAAACGCTTCCAGTGGCACAGCGGCATCGATCATGAATACGTTGCTGATTGGCGCTGTAAGAGAATCCTTCTCCGGGTCGATGAGCGCCGAAGAGACCAGCAAATTCCCAAGGCTGTGGGCGGCTATGCTCGTCGGCCCTTCCATGTTCTCGTTAAGAAACGCCCTGAGGGCTGGGGCTGAATGCAACGCGTTACGAACATTGATGTGAAAATTGAACGTCAATGAACCTAGCGGGGTTTCACGCTGGGTTTCCGAGCCATACCAAGTCACACCCCAGAACCTCGATTTAAGGCCTGACAAGAATAACCTCTTGAACATTTCGGCTTGCCAGCCTCGGGCCTGTTGACCATCTACGTTGTAGCCGTGAACAAAGACAAATTCCTTCCCATCAGTATTGAGGCATTTGTCATCTGGACAGTTTAAGGGCTCACCTAACCTGTCCGGTTCACCCCATTCAGACAAATGTTGGGGCGGGGTATCTTCGTTGGTTGCGACATTGATCAGATTCACATGCCGAAACATTCGCTCGACATTGCCGAGGCTCAAGTTGAGGCTAGTGGTGAAGACCTTATTTCCGTCCGGGTCGAAAACTTCCAGCACCAGCGATGCCAGCCCCGATTTGACCCCTTCGAGCAGAACCACCGAAGGGGCGTCTTGCGTTGAGGCTGTAGCCAGCATGGTGCTCAGACCCTGTCGGGCTGCGATGTTGTACGCCCCGTTGGTTGGCCATTTGTCCTGCGGCACGGGGAAGGTCTGCTTGAGCGCCACAGTTCGCGCAGTTTCGACGTCGATCAGGTAGTTTTCGACCGTCTCCGTCGTCAGTTCGGGAAAGACCACCTTAAGGTTCTCTGTAGCTGCCTTGAGGCGATACTCATATACATTGGGCTGAAAGATTCCGAGCAATGTCTTGATGTCGAGTGCCACCGGGAAGAAGTCAATCAGGTCGCGCACGCCGTCGATCCTGAAGTTATCGCAGTCGCGCCGACTTTCCTGGCTGCTCACGACCGACAACGGAATATCATCCCCACCGGTCTCCCCCTCATCGTCATCATCATTGATCCAGAAGTAGAAGGTGTCCCCCTGTGCAGCGCGCGCCCGATCCTCCTCATCGATAACTCGGTCATGGTTGTAATCCGGCACCAATCCGGCAAAGATCGAAGTCACCAAGACCAGATCCCCTTCAACTGCGGCCAACGGCCCTTCGCCGTCAGGGTCAACGGTGAGGGTGATCCTCTTCTCCTCGGCGCCGGTGACCCCCCTGACCCCTTCAACAAACAATGTCCAGCCCTTTGGCCCGGCAACCGGTTCGAACCAGCTCAGGGGATAGGCCTTCTCGGGAACAACGTAATCCCCACCTTGGGCGATATCGGCCACCTTGCGACTGAACTGTCCGTCCTTGATCCAGAGCCTCAATGCCCCGGGTGCAAGGGTGTAACTGACCGTTTCATCCGCCGAGACAACCTTTTCTACCCCGGCCGGATTACTGCCGGCGTATTGGAAACGCACCGTTGCCTGGGCCGGATCAAACACGCTCCCGCCGAGCTCAAACATCAACGGATAAAAGGGTTCACTGGCACCATCGCCTTCCTGGCCATTGATGTCGATGCCGTCGGCATACCCCGGCACTTTGTCGCCATCGGTATCGACCAGATTGGCTTTCAGGACCTTGCCCGGCCGCCCAACCTGATCTTCAATCTGGTCCTCCAGAGTATCCCGCTTCGGCAGGTTGTGGGTGCCATCAGGCTTCCACCCTGCGTTGTTGTCGCTGTCGATATCGAGATCTGCAAGAAGTGTGGGCAAGGGGACGCGCTCCCCCCGAATCTCTGCATCGGAACCACGATTGAGCACCGTCTGCACGAAATACTTCTTTTTCGGATCAAATACTTTCCCTTTTGTCCATTGGGCGGTGCCGCGTCCCGTGGTGGCATTTCCGACCAGGAAGTCTTCCCAACTGTCCTCTCCCGTGGAATCAACGGAAAAAAGATCGATATGCGCACTGGCGGCAACGTACCCGGCGGGACTGGCCCCCTCCGGCAAAATGGTATAGGTGACGACGACATTTTGGCGGGCCATCCCCCCCTCGCCGAGAGAGACCACAGGTGGCGATATCTCCGTCGGCACGTCCACGCCATAGACGTTGTAGAAAATCTTCTGGGGAATATTGCCGAGGATTTCCCCGGTCTTCTTGTCAAAGAGTGCTTTTTGTCCCGTCTTGACGGTGACGGTCCGCGTCGGCAGGGTGTCCGACCTGTAGCCGGTGCGGATGGAATCGAGAGTTCGGCTGTCGAAATAGACCTCGGGGACGGTCATCGTCGCCTCCCCGACCGGACCGTCCGTTGGATGGTGGTCGGTCGATCCCCGGATCTCCAGGTTTCCGTGCATGGAGCTTGCGTACATGCCCTGGTTCTCAGGACTCCGCGGAGCTGGAATCGTTCAGCTAGCCTTTACCATGTGGAGGACTTACACTTCCCGATCCATGCCGGCTTTTACCGGGGCTTTCAGCCTGTCCCCCTCAGAGGTTCTCGTGGCAAAACCTAGATCGGTTTGAGCAACAAACCGTCAAGGGTTGACCCCTTTGCGACCCCCAGCTATGGTTCAGAAACACTCTGAAAATCACCTAGATTTTCGAACAAATTACGTTTTGGATCAAACTCGAGATTGGGTGTCAGATCTGGATTAAGATAATACGTGAAATATATTTCAGGTGATTTTAGCCTTGGATCAAATGAAATTGGTCCATGAATTTTTCCATAAATAGCCTTAACAAATTCACCATCTTCTTTTATAGATCTTATTCTAAACAAATAACTGTCAGTACTTTTATAATCTCTAACACGTTTTCCATCGGAAGATTGGGATCTTTCAAACGAAAACATATCTCTATATCCTTCCAACGGTGCTGTTCTTGGAAGTTTGAATACACTCCCATTCCTAAAATTATCTTCAACTTTAAGTAAGCCGTCAAAATTGTTTGAAAATTTAATAGAAAGCCTTGCCACAAAATTCTCTCTATCCAAGATTTTATTTTCCAAGTTAAAAATGAAATCTGAGTTAATCCCTTTTCCGTAAGGCGGGACCCAATCGAACTCGATAAGATCAAAACCAACATCCTTACCAATTACTGGAATTTTCAATGCCGCTTGGCGCGCATACATCGGCACCGGCTTTTCAATCTTACGCATGACAAGCTTAAATTCAGGGTTCCATGGTTTCCAACCAAATGTGCTAAGAGTTTCAAAGTCATAGTCATAATAGCTAGGATAATAGCCGTATTTACTCCCACTATAAGTTATATGCCCGTTGCTCTCACCTGAAAATGTTAGTTTGCCATCTAAGTCAGTTATACCTTGCTGACCGGAACTTTCGGTACCCGAGCCAGTATTCCTCTCAAAGCCGACACCGACCTTGACGCCAGCAATCGGTTTCTCTTCTTCACTCACCACAACTACAGTAAACTTGGTCGATTTAAAGGCAGCAAATGAATCAACAGCATGAGGTCGGTCGTCAATAGCGGACACCAAAGTTCTTATGCTGCGCTTAGCTCTTTGTAATATTCCTGTTCGTAGGCAGCAGGCGACAGGTAGCCCAGCCGCTTCTGGCGCCTTTGACGATTGTAGAAGATTTCGATGTACTCCGTGATTTCTCGCATCGCTTCCCACCGGGTGGCGTAACGACGATGGTGGACCAATTCGTTTTTCAGTGTCCCCCAGAAACTCTCAATGGGGGCGTTGTCGTAGCAGTTACCTCGGCGGCTCATCGAAGTCTGCATATTGAACTGCTTCAGTAGTTTCTGAAACTCCAAGGCGCAATACTGGCTGCCCCGATCCGAATGATGGATCAACCCGGTCGCCGGGCGCTTGACTGACACGGCACGGAATAGGGATTGACTCACCAGATTCTTCGTCATTCTTTCGCCCATCGCATATCCCACGATCTCTCCGGTGAAGAGGTCTTTATGCCCGGCCAGATACAGCCAGCCTTCGGCGGTGGGGATGTAAGTAATGTCAGTTACCCAGACCTGGTTGGGAGCTTCGACAGCAAAGTTTTGGTCCAGAAGGTTCTCGGCGACAGGCAGTGAATGGTTGGAGTTTGTTGTCGCCTTGAACTTCTTCACCTGCTTGCAACGAATCCCGTGTTTCTTGCGGATTCGCTTGATCCGATGGACCCCGACCTGAACGCCATGCTCGGCGAGATCGGTTTGTAATCGTTCGGGACCGTAGGTTTCCCGGTTTCTTTTGTGAGCCGCCTTGATTTCGATTGCGAGCCGTGCCTCCTCCTTCTGCCGAGGTGAGTCCGGGCGCTTCAGCCAGGTGTAATAGCCACTGGGTGAAACCTCCAGGCTCTGGCAGAGCAGAGGGACAGAGTACTCAGGTCGAAGTTGATTTATTACCGCGTACCGGGCAGCGACTCCTTGGCAAAGTACGCGGCGGCTTTTTTTAGGATGTCGCGCTCCTGCTTGACCTGGGCCAGTTCTCGTTTAACCCTGTCAAGTTCCAGCTCGACTTCGGTCAGCGGGCGCTGTTGGCCTTTGCCACCGATATTACTGAGCTTTCCGGCCTTGAACGCCCTTACCCAATTCTCAAGGGTGGATTTCGGCAGGGATAACTGGCGCGATGCCTCATAGACAGCGACACCTCCTTCAACCACCATTTTTACGGCCTCAATGCGAAATTCCTTCGAATAGCGGCCATTAGAACCTCTTGTCATGTTGACACCTCCGTAAGATAGATTTCTTAACATTGGTGTCCGATTTTTTCAACTTACCTCAGCATAACTACTCAGAACAAAATTAATCAACACAGCAAACATGAGATATTTATTCATTGTGTCACTCCCATAGAATTGGCCATTTTCTTAAAAATCTTGTAGACATACAGATATGCAACATTTCTCAAGTCGCTGTGTTTCCACCTCGTATCACCTTTATCAATCCTCACCTGTGGCCATCCGCTGGTGAAAGTATCTTGCATATTAAAGACATTTTTATCAAAAAGCTTAATATCCATATCTTTTCCGCCTGGTCCCCCGCTTGGTAAGGTTATTGCTGGGATTGCCTCTGCCAACAATTGATCGCGGTGAATTTCCGCCCAATCGCTACCGCCCGGTTCAGTCAGCGGCGATGCTTGGCCCAAACCGAAGAAAGGCTGGGTTCTCAATTGCGTTGGTGTTAGCTGATTGGCAATTGCTAACGGCATCGCATTATTTAAATAAGATATTGTTCCTGTCGATGTCACGACAACATACGGACTAGCAAATGACCATCCCCCATAGTTGCTGCTGCCCAGGCCAAACCACATTCTTCCTTTAAGCTTTTCCTGCAGAGTCCAAGCGTTACGCCCTCCGTCGACAACGAATTCTGATCCATTTTCAAAGGCAGCAAGGTCCCCGTAATGAGTTCCAAGGACTTCTTCCCCTGAAGAATAAAAATTGTAAAAAGTTGCCCCAATCTTATTCAGATCGGCATAGCGGCCTCGAAGAGTCAAAGACCTTCTAGCGTCCGGTTTACCGCCAATGGAAAGTTCAGCGTCGAAATGCTTGTACCACTCGCTCGAACCTAATTTTTTCTCGTAATCGTACCACTTAGGATTGATCATAGGATTAGCTGCAGAGGACACGGATGATGCGTCCTCCCCCGCATAAATAACATCAGTTCCCGGACACCGCGGTCCCCCAGGACAATCGGGATCTCCGCCACCCTCAATTTCACCAGTAAAAGCCTCAAGTGCTACGGCAGTATCAATCATGAAAACGTTGCCTATAGATGCCGTTAATGGCTCCCCAGGATCAAGAAGCGCAGATGCGGTGAGCATATTTCCTAAGCTATGTGATGCAATTGAGCTTTTCCCCTGCATGTTGTCATTTAGAAAATTCCTGAAATTTGGTGCTGTGTGTAATGCGTTACGTGCATTAATACGAAAGTTTATCGTAAACATGTTCAATTGTTGTGTTTTGGAACCATACCACGTGACACCCCAGAATCTTGATCGGAGGCCTGACCTAAAAAGCCTTTTGAACATTTCACTTTGCCAACCCCGAGCCTGTTGGCCATCAACATTGTAACCATGGACAAAAATAAAATCTTCATCCAATACATCTAAACATTCCTTGTCAGGGCAATTTAAGGGCACATCCAAGCGATCCAACTCGCCCCATTCTGTTCCAGGTTCAGGTGGTTGCGGACTAAGATCTGGCAAAGCAAATTGAATGAGGTTTTTATGTCGAAACATCTGTTCAACCCCATCCAGACTGAGATTAAGACTATTCGAAAAGACCTTATTTCCGGACGGGTCGAAAACTTCCAGCACCAGCGATGCCTGCCCAGATTTGACCCCTTCGAGCAGAACCACCGAAGAGGCGTCTTGCGTTGAGGCTGTCGTGAGCATGGTGCTCAGACCCTGTCGGGCCGCAATGTTGTACGCCCCGTTGGTTGGCCATTTGTCCTGCGGCACGGGGAAGGTCTGCTTGAGCGCCACAGTTCGCGCAGTTTCGACGTCGATCAGGTAGTTTTCGACCGTCTCCGTCGTCAGTTCGGGAAAGACCACCTTAAGGTTCTCTGTAGCTGCCTTGAGGCGATACTCATATACATTGGGCTGAAAGATTCCGAGCAATGTCTTGATGTCGAGTGCCACCGGGAAGAAGTCAATCAGGTCGCGCACGCCGTCGATCCTGAAGTTATCGCAGTCGCGCCGACTTTCCTGGCTGCTCATCGCCGGCAACGGAATATCATCCCCCCCAGTCTCCCCCTCATCGTCATCATCATTGATCCAGAAGTAATAAATATCCCCCTGTGCAGCGCGCGCCCGATCTTCCTCATCGATAATTCGGTCATGGTTGTAATCCGGCACCAATCCGGCAAAGATCGAAGTCACCAATACCAGATCCCCTTCAACTGCGGCCAACGGCCCTTCGCCGTCAGGGTCAACGGTGAGGGTGATCTTCTTCTCCTCTGCGCCGGTGACCCCCCTGACCCCTTCAACAAACAATGTCCAGCCCTTTGGCCCGGCAACCGGTTCAAACCAGCTCAGGGGATAGGCTTTGTCGGGAACAACATAATCCCCACCTTGGGCGATATCGGCCACCTTGCGGCTGAACTGTCCGTCCTTGATCCAGAGCCTCAATGCCCCGGGTGCAAGGGTGTAACTGACCGTTTCATCCGCCGAGACAACCTTCTCGACCCCGGCCGGATTACTGCCGGCGTATTGAAAGCTCACCGTTGCCCGGGCCGGATCAAACACGCTCCCGCCGAGCTCAAACACCAATGGATAAAAGGGTTCACTGGCTCCATCGCCTTCCTGACCATTCCTATCGATACCGTCGGCATACCCCGGCACCTTGTCGCCATCGGTATCGACCAGATTGGCCTTCAGGACCTTGCCCGGCCGCCCAACCTGATCTTCAATCTGGTCCTCCAGAGTATCCCGCTTCGGCAGGTTGTGGGTGCCATCAGGCTTCCACCCTGCGTTGTTGTCGCTGTCGATATCGAGATCTGCAAGAAGTGTGGGCAAGGGGACGCGCTCCCCCCGAATCTCTGCATCGGAACCACGATTGAGCACCGTCTGCACGAAATACTTCCTGTTCGGATCAAATACTTTCCCTTTTGTCCATTGGGCGGTGCCGCGTCCCGTGGTGGCCTGACCGACCAGGAAGTCTTCCCAATTGTCCTCTCCCGTGGAATCAACGGAAAAAAGATCGATATGCGCACTGGCGGCAACATACCCGGCGGGACTGGCTCCCTCCGGCTGTATGGTATAGATGACGACGACATTTTGGCGGGCCATCCCCCCCTCACCGAGAGAGACCAAGGTAGGCGATATCTCCGTCGGCACGTCCACGCCATAGACGTCGTAGAAAATCTTCGAGGGAATATTGCCGAGGATTTCCCCTGTCTCCTTGTCAAAGAGTGCTTTTTGTCCCGTCTTGACGGTGACGGTCCGCGTCGGCAGGGTGTCCGACTTGTAACCGGTGCGGAAGGAATCCAGAGTTCGGCTGTCGAAATAGACGTCGGGGACGGGATTCATAAGCCGCTTCGCCGTCATAGGCTTCTTGTGGGGTATAGGCTTCCTCCGCCACTGGGGCATTGACCCTCAGGTAATGGGCAACCGACGACCCCTCCTCGATGGCGCTGGACACCACCATATTCCCGAGGCTGTGGGCAAAGACGGTCACATTGCCAGCCACATTGGTTGTCAAAGAGCTGTTCTTGGATATTTCTAACTAAACGAGTTTTCTACGGTTGTCTCACGTTCTCGCTGCCCGACAGGATGATAAAGAGATTCCGTTTCGGGTCGAATTCGAGGTTACGGGTGTAATCTGGATTTAAGAAGTAATGCAAACTGATTTTGCCCCCATCTCCTGGGGTATACCACAAGTCACCGCGAATCTTGCCGTACATGGCGCGCTTCAACTTGCCATTTTCGTCAACTTCGGAACGGACGCGAAAAATGTAATTATTGTCATCCTTCATATCGAGGACATAGCCAGGGGTGCCTGTTGAATTGCGTTTTTGCAGTTTTGATAAATACCCGATTTCAGGAGCAGTTCGCGGTAAATGGTAACGACTGCCGACGTTAAAGTCACCGCCGCCGTCGTCATTAATGACCTGAATGCCATCCAACGGATTGGAAAAAGTCAGGGTTAACCGGCAATCGAAGTTGTTGCCATCGTCGTAACGTTGATCAATCCTAAAAACGAAATCGGCTTTCGTGCCCTGTCCATAGGGAATGACCCAATCGGCCTTCTCCAGATCGAAACCAACCTCCTCGCCTTTTACTGGAACCTTAAAGGAGTGGTTACGAACATACATCGGCACCGGGTTGACGATGGGGCGCATGACGACGGTGAGTTCTTTCCCCCACGGTTGCCACATACCGAAGCGGGTAACATAAAACGAATGGGCAAGCCCACTTTCGTAGTAACCATCCTTCGTTATATCCCCAAGAATCACGCCATCATTAGAGATGGCCTTTACTTCAAAAATGCCATTATCATCCGTGAAACCTATTACTGTGCCTGAATCACTTGAAAATCGAATATTAAGATGAGCATTATTAACTGGAGCACCCGCCTCATCCATGACCTTGACAACAATTTTTGCGACGCTAAGTGCCTGAGCCGCCGGGGCATAAAACACTACGAACAAAAAAACAATTATGACTGTCAGATATCCGTATTTCATAATCATGGCGCTCCTTGAATTTTTTTAACCCATTCATCATAAAGACCGGACAGATAAGTGTAAGCGATGACATAAATATCGCTGTGTCGCCACTCATTTCGAGGTCTATCTACGAGCCACGGTTTGCCGACCGCAAACGTCTGCCGAATGTCGATGTCTCGATCAGAACCCTTTACTTTAATTTTCTCCACCCCCCGGTGCCCCGCCGCAAAGGTCAATGCCGGAATCTCGTTAGCGAGCAACTCCTCCCGCAGGGGCGCGGAAACGAGTACGGGCGGGTCTTTATAGAGATAATCAAAATCCGGGTTCATCAAAAAGAATGGCCGTGCCTTCAACTGATCCTTCTGGATAGCGTTCGCAGCAGAACTGGAAATCGGCAACTTTTTTTGGTTAACCGGATCAGAATACCGCCAATAGTCGTCATCCATCAGATTGAATCCCCACCCGCCACTATCGCTGTCCTCGTCGCCGAGCCCCATACGCCCCTTGACCAGTTCCTGTAAAGACCACGCATAGGCGCCGACGGTGTTGCTTCTATTTAAGGCGTTCTTGGCAATCTCCTCCCAACCCGGCCAGTCCGCTGCGTTCGGCTGATAGGCGCTATCGTTTGCCGCCATCTCGACCGTGTACAAGAAGGGCCGAAAGACTTCATCGGTCGGAGCATAGTAGACGAAGGTGTCCGTCAGGTCGCGCACCTTGGCGAAACGATTTCTCCAGGTCAGGGTTGAGCGATCATCATCGGGTGCGAAAAGTTTGTACCATTCCGAGGCCCAGAGCTGCGGCTGGTAGGCGTTCTCGAAGGGGACAACGACGCCACCGGGATAGCGCCAGGCCGGATGATACATTTGCTCCTTGGTTGCGCTCCGCCACGGGGCGCTTGATTCATAGGCCGCTCCACCGTCATAGGCTTCTTGCGGGGTGAATGCTTCCTCCGCCACTGCAGCATTGACCATCAGGTAACGGGCAACCGACATCCCTTCCTCGATGGCGCTGGACACCACCATATTCCCGAGGCTGTGGGCAAAAACGGTGGCACTACCCAGATTATTTGCGGCTACAAAATCCTTGAGCAGGCGACCGCTGTTAAGAGCATGTCGGACATTGACGTGGTAATTCGGCGAAAAGTTTAAGATCGGCACTTGCGACTCACAGCCGTACCAACTGACCCCCCAGAATCTGGCCCGGGAACCGGACCAGTAGAGGCGCTTGAAAGCTTCGGACTGCTCGCCGCGCGCGGCTTGGCCGTTGACGTTGTAACCATGCACATGAACGAAATTGTTCTCATCTGTTTCGGCGTCAAAGCCCTCAAAGTGCTTTCTATTTGTAACTCCTTCGTCCGCTGAGTTCACACGATCAGCCATACCATCGTTAGGAAATGAGTTTTCACCCGGGAACCCAGCCTCCGATTTAGAATAGTAGTCTTCCAGGGGTTTGATCAGATTCTTGTGTCTGAACATCTGTTCAACCCCATCCAGACTGAGATTAAGACTATTCGAAAAGACCTTATTTCCGGACGGGTCGAAAACTTCCAGCACCAGCGATGCCTGCCCTGATTTGACCCCTTCGAGCAGAACCACAGAAGGGGTGTCTTGCGTTGAGGCTGTAGCCAGCATGGTGCTCAGACCCTGTCGGGCTGCGATGTTGTACGCACCGCTGATTGGCCATTTGTCCTGCGGCACGGGGAAGGTCTGCTTGAGCGCCACAGTTCGCGCAGTTTCGACGTCGACCAGGTAGTTTTCGACCGTCTCCGTCGTCAGTTCGGGAAAGACCACGTTAAGGTTTTCTGTAGCTGCCTTGAGGCGATACTCATATACATTGGGCTGAAAGATTCCGAGCAATGTCTTGATGTCGAGTGCCACCGGGAAGAAGTCAATCAGGTCGCGCACGCCGTCGATCCTGAAGTTATCGCAGTCGCGCCTACTTTCCTGGCTGCTCACGGCCGACAAAGGAATATCATCCCCCTCTGTCTCCCCCTCATCGTCATCATCATTGATCCAGAAGTAATAAATATCCCCCTGTGCAGCGCGCGCCCGATCCTCCTCATCGATAACTCGGTTATGGTTGTAATCCGGCACCAATCCGGCAAAAATCGAAGTCACCAAGACCAGATCCCCTTCAACTGCGGCCAACGGCCCTTCGCCGTCAGGGTCAACGGTGAGGGTGATCTTCTTCTCCTCAGCGCCGGTGACTCCCCTGACCCCTTCAACAAACAAGGTCCAGGCATCCGCGCCGGCAACCGGTTCAAACCAGCTCAGGGGATAGGCCTTGTCGGGAACAACATAATCCCCACCTTGGGCGATATCGGCCACCTTGCGACTGAACTGTCCGTCCTTGATCCAGAGCCTGAACGCCCCGGGTGCAAGGGTGTAACTGACCGTTTCATCCGCCGAGACAACCTTCTCTACCCCGGCCGGATTACTGCCGGAGTATTGAAAGCTGACCGTTGCCTTGGCCGGATCAAACACGCTCCCGCCGAGCTCAAACACCAACGGACAAAAGGGTTCACTGGCTCCGTCGCCTTCCTGACCATTCCTATCGATACCGTCGGCATACCCCGGCACCTTGTCGCCATCGGTATCGACCAGATTGGCCTTCAGGACCTTGCCCGGCCGCCCAACCTGATCTTCAACCTGGTCCTCCAGGGTATCCCGCTTCGGCAGGTTGTGGATGCCATCAGGCTGCCACCCTGCGTTGTTGTCGCTGTCGATATCGAGATCTGCAAGAAGTGTGGGCAAGGGGACGCGCTCCCCTCGAATCTCTGCATCGGAACCGCGATTGAGCACCGTCTGCACGAAATACTTCTTTTTCGGATCAAATACTTTCCCTTTTGTCCATTGGGCGGTGCCGCGTCCCGTGGCGACATTCCCGACCAGGAAGTCTTCCCAGCTTTCCTCTCCCGTGGAATCAACGGAAAAAAGATCGATATGCGCACTGGAGGCAATGTACCCGGCGGGACTGGCTCCCTCCGGCTGAATTGTATAGGTGACGACGACATTTTCACGGGCCATCCCCCCCTCACCGAGAGAGACCACAGGTGGCGATATCTCCGTCGGCACTTCCACGCCATAGACATTGTAGGAAATCTTCTGGGGAATATTGCCGAGGATCTCCCCTGTCTCCTTGTCAAAGAGGGCTTTTTGTCCCGTCTTGACGGTGACGGTCCGCGTCGGCAGGGTGTCCGACCTGTAACCGGTGCGGATGGAATCCAGAGTTAGGCTGTCGAAATAGACCTCGGGGACGGTCATCGTCGCCTCCCCGACCGCTTCGATCACATTCAGCGCGGCTTGCGCCCCGGTCGTGAAGCTGGCCTGGTATTTCCCTTCGCCGAGGTTTTCCGTCTCCCCTGCGACCCCTCCGCCTTGGATGGTTGTAAAAGTCATGGTGCTGGTGCCATCGTCAATCCTGCGAGTATGACTGAGGCCGGTCCCCTTTATGGTCCAGCAGTCGAAGGTAGCACCCTCTTCGGTGCACTGAGATGGCCCCTCCATGGTGTAGTCGGCGTACAGCATGAACAAGGCGGCGCCAAGGGGGGCATTGAGGGCTTCGCCGGCCTTGGCGGCATTGATGCTTTCACCCTTTTGAGTGACCGTAACAAGCCGGGAAGAAAACACCTGGGGGGGGATATAGGCATCCGGCTCCATGGATCCATAAGTGGAAAGGGTGAATTCCTCATTGGGAAGGTTCGGAACCGAGACTTGAACCTTGTATTGGGTATTCACCGTGTTGCCGAGAATGGTGTTGACAATCGCACCGATATGACCGGCAAGTACGGTCATGGACGACTCGGTGGTGCAATCCCCGTATATGGGATAATCCAGCTTACAGTTATCGTCCTGGTAGAGCTCGATGTTTCGATAGCCTGCAGGGAGGGGCCATTCCGGGTTCAGGGAAAGTGCCGGCAAAACAGCAAAGGAGACAGGAACATTGGAAACCGGATTGCCGTACTGGTCGACGATTGTGGCCATCAGGCTGCCGGCCGGATTATTGACGATATTTTTATTCCCTTCGCCAAACCTCTTGTCAATTTTCACCGGGTCGCCGGGGCCGGCGAAGATCTCCCCGGCCACAACCGGCACCTCGACCTCGGCGCCCCATGGTGTTGACCTTGACTCCATAGAGGAAGTAACAGTCACCCCCTGAAACCAAGCTCCGACCGTGGCTGAGTCTGCGGATGCACGATTATTCGATTATCAAAGAACTGTGAGCGGACGTTTATGGTTACGGTTCTGTCACCCGCTCCGAGTCCGGCAAATTGCCGAACAGGTTGCGCTTAGGGTCGAATTCGAGATTACGGGTGAAGTCGGGGTTGAGGTAATAGGTAAACGAAAGGCTAGGTATTCCACCTTTTTTTCTAGCCGTCAGCAACTTAATGTCTGAAAATATTTTCCCGTACATTCCTCTAGTGAACTTGCCATGTTTCTCTTCGGACCTGACGCGAAATATATAATGTCTGTTATTTTTCCAGGAAAGCTTTGAACCGCGCTTAAGTCCAACCATTAATATATTTATTTCTTTATCATAATATCCATCCATATCTGCTATTCTTGGAAGCTTAAAAGAACTTCCTTTTTCAATTTCCTCGTCATAAGTGTAAAATCCATCATATTTTTCCGGAAAATAGATTTTAAATTTATATTCATAATCGTTACCTCCTTTATCATCCATATCGAGATAAACAGTAAAATCGCCAATTGTTCCCTTGCCATATGGAATTACCCAGTCGTATTTAACTAGATCAAATCCAATTTCCTTGCCCGCAACAGGAATCTCAATTTTTGCACGCCTTGCATACATCGGCACGGGATTTTCGATCTTACGCAAAACAACTTTTAACTCCGGATTCCAAGGCTCCCAGCCAAATGAATTTTTCTCTTTAAAATCGTAAACATAATAACTATCGTAGTACCCTTCCTTTTTGGCACCATAAGAAATATGCCCATTGCAACTGCCTGTTGCTGTGAACTTTCCTTCTAAATTGGTTGATCCATCACCCGTCGAAACCTTGGTTCCTTGGCCTGTATTTGTTTCAAACGTTATCCCTGTATATGCTCCATCTATGGGATCATTTCTCTCATCGAGCACGACAATCGTCGCCTTTGAAAAATTTGTCAATGCGTAAGCACTTGTGCCAATTAGCATAATAAAAATAAATATATAAAAAACTTGAATTAGATTCACTCTCATTACAGGCCTCCATTTTCAACAATTTGTTTAAATATTTCTTTTGAAAAAACATAGGCAACATCTTTAATATCTGAATGCTTCCAATCTTTATCAAGGCCCCGATTACTCGGCCAATCGTTTTTCTTCGACGGATCATTCATATTCACAAAAAGACTGAACCTTCTATCTCTTTGAATGTCTTCCCCAAGCCACCCTCCCGTCACCAAGGTCAGCGACGGGAGAACAAGAGCGAGAAGTTGGTCGCGAACACCCTTCACATATTCCTCATCGAATGTCGGTTCGAAGAGCAGATGACCCAACTGCCCGGCGCCGGGCTTACGGAAGAACGGTTCCGTGAGAAGCTGATCATTGTGGACCAAGCTATTGGCAATCGTCGGGAACCATGGGTGAGTTTCGGGTAGTCCACCGTCGACTATCTCGGTCGTTCGATAATTATTCTGGTTGAATCCCCACCCCATCAGATCGGTGCTGGCAAACGGCAGGTCGCGAC
The DNA here is from genome assembly GCF_001278055.1 of Desulfuromonas soudanensis. Classification (NCBI taxonomy): domain Bacteria; kingdom Pseudomonadati; phylum Thermodesulfobacteriota; class Desulfuromonadia; order Desulfuromonadales; family Desulfuromonadaceae; genus Desulfuromonas; species Desulfuromonas soudanensis. The sequence goes on from NZ_CP010802.1 coordinate 3,040,017, forward strand.
CTTTCCACTTCTCTTGCAAAACCCAGGCATAGCGCCGCAGATTGCTGTTCCAAACATCGGGGAATTGAATGTCGGGCGACTCACCGGTATAAGTCGCCAGAACCTCGTCGCCGGACGAGTAAAAGCTGTAATAGTTGATGCTCTCCGGCAGATTCGCGAAACGGCTGCGCCACGTCAGCGTCCGCCGGGAATCGTCGGCACCAAATAACTGATGCCATTCGCTGGAGCCGAGGCGTTTGTCGTAACCATGCCAGTTACTGTGCACCATCGAGTTGTCGCTGTCGAAGGTCTTCTTGTCCGGATTGTCCAATTGCCCTTCGGCATAGCCCTGATAATCCCCGAGGTAAGCTTCCAGCGCCACGGCGGCGTTGACAAGAATGTAATTCCGCACATTGAGTGGATGCTGCTGATAATAATCATTTAAGTAGCTGGACACGACCATGTTCCCAAGACTGTGAGCCATGATCGACACAGGCATATTTTGAGTAGCTTTTGCAACTTCCTGCCCGAATTGCGCGGCGGTTTTAAAGGCGTTAACAACGTTCGGCTGATAATTGGCGTCAATCCCCTCGGCTCCATACCAGGTCACGCCAACTAACTTTGCTTTTGATCCTGACCAGTAGAGTCGTTTAAAGATCTCGCTGTGGAAACCTCGTGCCTGTTGTCCGTCAACGTTGACACCATGCAATAGCGCGAAGTAACGTTCGCTCAATTCGCCATCAAATCCGTTGAAATGGTCTCTGTTGGAAAAATCGTCACCGTTATAGCGACTCTTTTCACCGCCCTCAGCCCCATGTTCGCCGATCTGCCCGATTTCGACCGCCGGTGCTTTGGGGTTGTCTATTGTCGGCAAGAGATTCACATGCCTGAACATCTGCTCAACCCCATCGAGACTGAGGTTAAGACTCGTCAAGAAGACCTGATTTCCGACTTGGTCTTTAATCTCCAGTACCAGCGGCGAGGTGCTCGGCTTACCCCCTTCGAGCAGGATCACCGGCGAGGTGTCTTGTGTTGCCGCAGCGCTGATGAGTTCATCGAGCTTCGCTTGCGTCCGACCGCTTAACACCTCGCCGAGCGTGACCAGAAACTCACCGCTGGCTCGTAACTGTTTCGTCGGGGCCTCGGCAAGCCGCCGCGCCGTTTCGACTTCCTCCAGATAGTTCTTCACCGTCGCCACCGACAAATCTGGAAAGGCTACCTTTAAATTCTCATCCGCCGATTTGAGGTGGTAGGTGTAGACATTTGGCGGGAAGATCTGCGCAAGGGTTTTGACATCGAGCGCCACCGGGAAGAAGTCAATCAGGTCGCGCACGCCGTCGATCCTGAAGTTATCGCAGTCGCGTCGACTTTCCTGGCCGCTCACCGCCGGCAACGGAATATCATCCCCCCCCGTCTCACCCTCATCGTCATCGTCATTGATCCAGAAGTAAAAGATATCCCCCTGTGCAGCACGCGCCCGATCCTCCTCATCGATCTGGCGGTTGTGGTTGTAATCCGGCACCAATCCGGCAAAAATCGAAGTCACCAAGACCAGATCCCCTTCAAGTGCGGCCAACGGCCCTTCGCCGTCAGGGTCGACTGTGAGGGTGATCTGCTTCTCCTCAGCGCTTGTGACCCCCCTGACCCCTTCAACAAACAAGGTCCAGGCATCCGCGCCGGCAACCGGTTCGAACCAGCTCAGGGGATAGGCCTTGTCGGGAACAACATAATCCCCACCTTGGGCGATATCGGCCACCTTGCGACTGAACTGTCCGTCCTTGATCCAAAGCCTCAACGCCCCGGGTGCAAGGGTGTAACTGACTGTTTCATCCGCCGAGACAACTTTCTCTACCCCGGCCGGATTACTGCCGGCGTATTTGAAACGGACCGTTGCCTGGGCCGGATCAAACACGCTCCCGCCGAGTTCAAACATCAACGGATAAAAGGGTTCACTGGCACCATCGCCTTCCTGACCATTCCTATCGATACCGTCGGCATACCCCGGCACCTTGTCTCCATCGGTATCGACCAGATTGGCCTTCAGTATTTTGCCCGGCCGCCCAACCTGATCTTCAAGGAAGGTGTTCGGGGTCGGACCAAGCCAAATCACCGTTTTTCAACAGAAACCATCACAAAAATGGGCGTTTTTTGGCCCTATGGGCTCATTTTCGACCCCAAAAACAGGGTCATAATCTTCTGTCTCCCGCAACACGTAGGCATCATCGCTTCCAGTAGTTATACGCAACTGGGCAAAAATATTAGTTAAATTAATCTCCATCAATCATTCTAATGCAACTAACCAATATTTTAGAATCAAAAGAGAAACACGGTCACGGCTGTGGAAACCCGGTGCAGTATTAAAAAACGGCAACGGCGGACCCTTCGGGGTCTGCCGTTGTCGTTGCCGTGCGGGGAGAATTGCTACTGGACCGGTCGCAAGGGGACAGGCACCGACCGGCAACAAGGGGCAAGGCGCCGGCCGGAGCCAGTCCCCTAGGTCCGGCGTTTGATGTGGCGGGTGGCGACGGCGTTCCAGGGGTCGTCGGGCCAGGGGTGCCGGGGATAGCGCCCCTTCATCTCCTTTTTTACCTCGGGATAGACGCTGTCCCAGAAGGAGCGCAGGTCGCGGGTGACGGCCAGCGGCCGGCCGGCCGGGGAGAGGAGGTGGATCAGGACCGGGACGGCGCCGCCGGCGACCCGGGGGGTCTCGGCGAGGCCGAAGAGCTCCTGCAGCTTGCAGGCGAGAACGGGGCCGTCGGAGGCCTCGTAATCGAGGCGGATGTGGGAACCGCTCGGCACCTCCAGGCGCTCCGGGGCGAGGCGGGCCAGTTCCTGCTGCCGCTGCCAGCCGAGCAGACCCTGCAGAGCAGAGCACAAATCGACCCGGCGCAGGGCGGCTAGACTCGTCACTCCCGCCAGATGCGGCGCCAGCCAGGTGTCCACTGTCGCCAGAAGGGCCCCGTCGGAGAGATCGGGCCAGCCGGGGCGATGAGCGGCCAGGAGTTGTCCCCGCGCCCGCAGTTGCCGGGCGGCCGGGCTCCAGTCGAGGAGATCGAGCCCCTTGCGGCGGATCACCGTCAGAAGAGCGGGGACGACGTCCGTTTCCGTTGCCGATGCCGGGCGCTCCTGCAAGAGGAGGGCGCCGAGGCGCCGGACCTCGCGGGCGACCACCCGGCCGATCCGCTCGTCCCAGTCAACTTCCCGCTGCCATTCAAGCGTTTTGCCGAAGAGCTCTTCCACCGTTTCCCGACAGATCCGGCTGGCGAGGCGGATCTCCCCCTCCCCCGGCCTGGCGACAACCTCCACCGCCACCAGCCACTCCCCGTTCTTCACCGCAGAGGACGGCGCCAGACGGGCGCCGAAACCTGCGGAAAGAAGGTAGCGTCCGGAGCCGGGTTCGCGCTCGCGGCCGATGCGGTCGGGGTAGGCGACGGCCAGGAGGCGGCCGACCCCTGCGGCATCGGGTGCCGGTTCCGCGCCGGTGACGCCGAGTTTTTCCCGGAAGTAGCGGGCCGCCCGCGCCGCCGCCTCGCCGCCGCGATGTCGCAGCCGCTCGAGCCGGTCGAGGAGGTCGCTGTCGCTGGCTTGACAGGGGCCGTCACTTCCGCCAGGATCGCGCTCGCCGAGGAGGGCGGCCAGATCGGCGCCGAGGCCGGGCCTCCCGATTTCCCGGGCGGCAAGGAGGAGTCGGGCGAGACGCGGGTGGGCGGGAAGGGAGGCCATCTCCTCCCCGAGGGAGGTCAGTTTTCCGCTTTGGTCCAGGGCGCCGAGGAGGCGCAGCAGCGCCTGCGCCCCGGCCAGATGCCCGGCCGGGGGAGGGTCGAGCCAGGCGAGCTGACCGGCGTCCTGCACCCCCCAGCGGGCGAGCTCGAGGGCGAGGGGAGCAAGATCGGCACCGCGGATCTCCGGCGGAGTGAAGGGGAGGAGCGTCCCCTGCGTCCCTTCCGTCCAGAGCCGGTAACAGACGCCGGGGCCGAGGCGACCGGCGCGGCCGGCGCGCTGCGCGGCGCTGGCGGCCGAGATGCGCACGGTCTCCAGGGCCGTCATGCCGCGGGCGGCGTCGAAGCGGGGGCGGCGCTCAAAACCGGCATCGATAACCACCGCCACCCCGTCGATGGTCAGGCTGGTCTCGGCGATGTTGGTCGAGAGGACCACCTTGCGCCGCGGTCCAGGAAGGATCGCCCGCTCCTGCTCGGCAAAGGGGAGATCGCCGTACAGGGGGCGGAGATCGACCTCGGCTTCGAGATCGGAGAGGGCTGCGGCGCAGCGGCGTATCTCGCCGACGCCGGGGAGAAAGACCAGGAGATCCCCGGAGGACTCGGAGAGCGCCCGCCGCACCGCCGGCGGGACGTAGTCGCCGACCCTCCCCTGCGGCTCCTGTCCCAGGTAGCGCACCGAAACGGGGAAGGCCCGCCCCTGGCTGCTGATCCGCGGGCAATCGCCGAGGAGCCGGGCCACCGGACCAGCGTCGAGGGTCGCCGACATCACCAGGATCTTCAGATCGTCGCGCAGGCCGAGCTGGGCGTCGCGGCAGAGGGCCAGGGCGAGATCGGAGTTGAGGTTGCGTTCGTGAAATTCATCGAAGATGATCAGACCGACGCCGTTGAGTTCCGGGTCGGTCTGGAGGCGACGGGTGAGGATCCCCTCGGTGACCACCTCGATGCGGGTGGCCCGGGACACCCTGCGCTCATAGCGGATGGCGTAGCCGACCGTTTGGCCGACCTTCTCGGCGAGGAGCCGGGCCATGAAGCAGGCGGCGTTACTCGCCGCCAGCCGCCGCGGTTCGAGCATGACGATGGAGCGCCCTTGCAGCCAGGGCGCAGACAGAAGCGCCAGGGGGACCCGGGTGGTCTTGCCGGCGCCGGGGGGAGCCTCGAGAACCGCGGCCGGATGTGCGGCCAGAAGTCGCTGCAATTCGGGGAGGACGGCGTCGATGGGGAGAGCTGCTGCTGGGGTCGGGTCCATAAATTTCTTATCGCTTGAAAAGGGGTCGAAGGGGGGGGCTCTCCCCGGCCTGTCCTCCCCATGATGCCCGATGGGGCCCGAGCTTTCCAGCGCAAACTGCGAAGCCTTGCCCCCCCGACGCGCTCACCTTCGGGTACAATGAAGGGAGAGCGCCTGCGTGCGCGCCAATCCACCCCAAAAGGATCTTTCATGCTCATCGAGATGCACTGTCACACCGAGGAGCACTCCCGCTGCAGTTTCGTTTCCGCTGCCGACCTCGTCCGCCGCATTCACGCCAAGGGGCTGCAGGGGATCGTTCTCACCGATCATCACTACCTGTGGCCGCAAAAGGGGCTCGAAGCGTTGCGCCGCCGGGCAGGGGTCCCCGAGCATTTCCTTATCTTTTCCGGACAGGAGGTCAAGACCCCCGAGCTGGGCGACGTGCTGGTTTACGGCGCCGACGTCTCCCTGCCGCCGGGAACGCCTCTCTCGGAGATCCGCCGACGTTTTCCCGGCGCCGCCCTGGTGTGGGCCCACCCCTACCGCAGCGGGCGCCTCCCGACGGAGGCGGATCTGCGCCACCCCCTTCTCGACGGCATCGAAATCTTCAATTCCAACCAGTCGGTGCGGGAAAACTGCCGGGGACTGCGGCAATGGCACCAGCTGCGCTTCACCGCCATCGCCGGGACCGACACCCATGGCCCCAGCTATGCCGGACTCTATCCGACCCTCTTCGACCACCCCCTTTCCGACCTGGCGGAACTGGCCGGAGAACTGAAGAAGGGGCGCTGCCGCCCCTTCCTGAAGGAGATCCCCAAGGCCGGGAGCAAAAACCGGGTCACCGAGGTTACCATCGGCGCCAAGGGGTTGGACGAAATCCGCGAGCGGATCATCATCAAGACCCTGGACACCCCCTGCCAGTGGTCGAAGGCGGAACGGGCCCACCACATTCTGCAGAGCCTCTCCGATCATGGCTTTGCCCGGGGCCCCTACCGGGTGCCGCTCCCCATCGACGAAGACAGCTCTACGCTGACCCTCATCGAGGAGGGGGTGCGCGGCCGCTCCCTCTATGACAGGCTCCTCGGCGCTCCGAAAGCCGAGGGGCGTCGCTATCTGCAGCTGACCGCCCGCTGGTTGGCCCGGCTCCACAACTGCCGCCTCCTCCTCACCCCCGCTGATGAATTTCTGGCCGAGGAACAGCGCCGCCTCCCCCGCTATGTTCAGCGCTTTCTCGACATCGGTCACCCCCACAGCCGGCGGGCCGCCGAGATCATGGAAGTCGTCGATGAGCGGGAACGACGCCTTCTGACCGGCCGCCCCGAGCTGCTGATTCAGGGGCACGGCGACTTCCATCCGAAGAACATCCTTCTCGGCCAGGACCGGCAGGACGACCCCTCCACCCTCTTCGTCGCCGCCATCGACTTCGAGAGTTCTCTTACCCTCCCTCCCGCCTACGACGTCGGCTCCTTTCTCGCCCAGTTCCGCAACCAGTTTTTCGGCCATCCGCAGATTCTCGTCGACTATCCGGAGGAGCTTTTCCTCTCCGCCTATCTCGAAGAGAGGTCCGCGGTGGAAGACGATTTCCACGGACAGGTGGAACTCTTCCGGGCGCGGACCAACCTGAGCATCGCCGCCTATCTCATCAAGGTTGGAATGGGGGGGAGCGAAGATCTGTGGCGGGTTCTGGTCGAGGCCGAACAGGCCCTCAGCGCCGGGATGCCGACCCCGGGAGAGGGTCGACGCCACAGGGGAGGGCCGGCATGAATAGAAAGGGAGGGAAAAGGACGACACGGGAAATATCCACCGCCCCTGCACGGGGAGGAGCGGCGGGGAAAAGGGGTTTCACCCCTTGAGGTGAAAGCGCAACTTGACGGCGCCGATTTCGATCTGGTCGGCGTTCTTGAGGAGCGTTCCTTCTTCCACTGGGTGCCCGTTGAGACTGAGCTTGTTGCGCTTCTCGGGCGGAATCAGGGTGTAGCCGCTTTTGTCCCGGGAGACGAAACCGGCGACCTTGGGAGCCAGGAGCCCTTCGAGGCGGATCGCCGCCCCCTGATCCTTGCCGATCATGGTGAGGCGCTCGGTGAGCTGGTATTCGTCGTGATCGAGCGATCCCCCGATCACCTGCAGGATCCCCATGAATCCCCCCGCCTCCCCGGAACCGCCCCCTTTGGTCGCCTTCTCCAGGCGGTCGCGCTGCTGCCGGGTATCGAGGACCATGGTCCTGTCCATGTCCAGTTCGCGCAGATCGGTCTCCCCCTCCCCTTCCCCGGCTTCGTCCATGAGGAAGATCAGGGTGTGTTTGCCGATGTTTACGGCATCGTTGTCGTTGAGCCCCCATTTGCTGATCTTGCGCTCGTTGACGAAGGTGCCGTTGGTGCTGTTGAGATCCTCGATGAAATAGTGCCCGAGCTGTTTTTCCACCCGGGCGTGGAAATTGGAGACGGCCAGATTGTCGATCTGGATGTCGTTCTTCAGGTTGCGGCCGATGGTGATCTGGTCCTTGTTGGTTTCGAGAACCTTGAGGATCGAATCGTTGAATTTCAAAAGTATGCGCGGCATAAGGTCACCTCCTGTTATAAAAAAGCAGATTTTTCATTCTGGTCGTTAGTCCGGGCGAATCGAAATAAACGGCGATGATGGAGATATTGTCCGGACCGCCGCTGCAGTTGGCCAGATCGACCAGGGTCCGGCAGGCGCTGCGCGGCCCGGCAGCCCCCCGGACCAGGGAGAGGAGAAGGGGGTCCGGGACGACGCCGGTCAGGCCGTCGGTGCAGAGGAGAAGCCGGTCACCGGGGGACAGAGAGACCTCGGAGAGGGCGACTTCGAGCTCCGGGGCGATCCCCAGGGCCCGGGTGATAATGTTCCCCGGAGCGGTCGATTCCAGCCCCTGACGCAGCTGTTCGGCGCGCAGGGAATGGTCTTCGGTCAGAGGGATGATCGAGGGGCCGCGCAGCAGGTAAACCCGACTGTCCCCCACATGGGCGATGCAGACCCGATCCCCCCGCACCCAGGCAGCGGCCAGGGTCGTCCCCATCCCCCGCCAGGGGGGGTTGTCGGCAGCAGCCTGACGTATCCGGCCGTTGGCGTAGCGGACTGCGGCGGCGAGGCGGCGGGCTGCCTCGGAGAAGGCGTCATCCGCGGAGCCGATAAAGGGCTCCTCGACCGCCGCCGGCTGGCGCAGATAATCGGCCACGGCGTCAACGGTCATGCGGCTGGCCACCTCGCCGGCGGCCAGGCCGCCGATGCCGTCGGCCACCACGAAGAGACCGAGATCGCAGGCCAGACTGAAGCTGTCCTCGTTGTTTTCCCGGCAGCGTCCCCGGTCGCTCTGGCCAAAGGCGCGGAAAATCATCGTTTCTCCCCGGCCAGGCAGGCGCGCAGGCTCTCTGCAACCTGGGCGGCGCTGCGGTAACGTCGGGTGATTCCCTTGGCCAGGAGCCTGTCGACAATCAGGGCGCAACAAGGGGGGAGAGAAGGAGCCACCTCGGAGAGGGGGGGGCAGGAGCCGTTGGCGATGTTGTACATCAGGACCGCCAGATTCTCTCCCTTGAAGGGCTTTTCGCCGCTGAGCATCTCGTAGAGCACCGCCCCGAGGGAGAAGAGATCGGAGCGGCCGTCGACCTTCTTCCCCGCCACCTGCTCGGGGGACATGTAGCTCGGGGTGCCGAGCACGACGCCGGTCTGGGTCTGGGAGGAGCTCATCACCCGGGCGATGCCGAAATCGGTCACCTTCACCTCCCCGCCGGCAAGGAGCATGATGTTGGCGGGCTTGATGTCCCGATGGACCAGATCGTGGCGATGGGCGTAATCGAGGGCGTCGGCCACCGCCGCGGCGATCTTCAGCACCTGCCGGTAGGGGAGGAGGTGACCCCGGGTGCAGTGGCGGGAAAGGTCGACCCCGTCGAGGAATTCCATGGCCAGGTAGGCCATGTCGTGCTCCTCGCCGGCATCGTAGATGGTGACGATATTGGGATGATTGAGGCGCCCTGCGGCTTCGGCCTCGCGGAAAAAACGGGCCTTGACCCCCTTGAGCTGCTCCGGTTCGACGTCGGCATAGCGCAGCGTCTTGATCGCCACCTCTCGGTTGATTTTCGGATCGCGGCCGAGATAGACGGTCCCCATCGCCCCCTGCCCCAGTTCGCGGAGGATTTCGTAGCGCCCCATGGTCGGCCGGCTGGCGGCGTCGTGGAGGACCAGGGTGGCGTCTTTTCCCCCCTTGTGGCCGAAGACCATCGTCTGATCCATGGCTTTGAGCCCGGCCACCCTCTTCTTCACGTCCTTGAACCGGCCCTCTTTCAGGATATGGGCGTAGACGGCCACCGCCTTGTTGAACATCCGCTTGCGCTCGAAATCGAGGGCCAGGCTGTAGAGAAGCTCCCGGATCGACGGGTCGGCCACGGGGCATTGCAGGAATTTGTCATGGGCCATGTCGAGAAGCCCCTGCCCCTGATAGGAGAGCCCGAGGAGCTTGAGATCCTCGTACCCCGCCGTTGTCCCCCGACGGCGGCGGAGAGAAGCGATCAGAGCCAGGCCGAGAAGGGCCAGGAGAGTCGCCGGTCCGACCTGGAACCAGAGTCCCCGCGAGACCAGAAGGGCTCCGACAACGCCGTACCAGGTGAGGAGGAATATCCCGAGAATCAGCAGGCCGCCGCGCAGGGAAAGGCGTGGAACGACCAGGGTGAGAAAGAGTCCGAAGTAGAGGAGAACGAGGGTTTCGAGGGCAAAGGCCCACCAGGGGCGTGCCAGATGGCTGGGGGAGAGGAGGCCGGCCAGGGAACGGGCGGCGACTTCCACCCCGGCCGCCTCCTTCCCGGAGGGGAGGCGATAGAGGGGGGTTTCGCCGGGAGCGGTCACCCCGATCAGGACCGGGAGTCCCCGGAAGGTCTCGACAGGGACCGCGCCGGAGGCGACGGCGGCAAAGGAGTGGACCTGCACCGCCTCGGCATCGTCCTCATCGAGGAGTTGGCGGAAATGACGGTCGGTGGGCAGGAGAAATCTGCCGAGAGTCACCCCGGCAAAACCGCCGTCCGTTCCGCCGAGCGCCAGATCCCCCGGGGGGACCTGGCGCAGGAGGGCGGCCAGCTGCAGGGCCATGGAGGGGAACCAGCGCCCGGCGTAATCGATCCCCAGGGGGACCCGGCGCAGGCGGCCGTCGGGGTCGGCCAGCAGATTGATATGACCGAGGGCGCGAGCACTTTTTGTCAGTGCCACCACCGGCCGGGAGACCTCCCGGGCGACCAGCTCCTCCCCCCGCCCCTCCTCCAGGGGGTTGCGGAACTGGCTCAGGGTCGAGAGCCAGTCGCGGTGGGGGTTCCAGGGAAGGAGGGAGTTTTTCTTGAGGGGAGGAGGAAGTTCCGATGAGCTCCCCGCAGGGGGAAGTCCGAGGGAGAAACGAAGGGGGAGAACCAGATTGCCGGCGCGGTCGGCTGCCGCAGCCAGCCGGGCGTCGCCGTCCAGGCGTCCGGCACTCTCGGCCAGGGCGGCAGCGAACTCGCCGGCGGAGCCTCCCGCCGCCGGGGCCGCAGATAAGTCCTGGCGCAGACGACGGATCTCGGCGAGTCCCGGGTTGTTTTCCGCAGAAGAATAGAGGGGATAGAGGCCGATGGCGGCGGCGCCACCCGTTGCCAGGCGCTCCACCATGGAGGCGATTTCGGTCCGCGGCCAGGGCCAGCTCCCCAGCTCCTGGAGACTGGCGGCGTCAATGGCCACCAGCGCCACCGGACCGGCGGCGCTCGGGCGCCTCCGCAATTTGACCGCCTGATCGTAGATTCGTCCGTCGAGAATTTGCAGGGGAGCTGCCTGCAGCAGCGCCCCGGCCAGAACGGCCAGCGTCAGGCAAAAGCAGAGAAATCCGGTGGATGTCAGAAGTTTTTTCAAGGAGGTCCTTCCGGCGTTCCCCCGGTGCGCCCTGGTGGGGAGGGGCAGGGAGATGCGATTACGGCAATGCCTGCGGAAGGAGAAGCAAAATCAGTACCCTTTTGCCAACGGGCATCTGATAAAAATCGTCAGGGGGAAAATAACTCATTCCCAGCGGTCGCCCCGCCCTTTGCGCAGCTCCACGTATTCCACGTGCCCCTGGTCGTTGATGAAGGAGCTGAGGAGCCAGCTCACCACGCTGATGACCAGCGAACCGACCACCGCCGTCCAGAAGCCGCGCACCTGGAAACCGCTGATGACCCCCGAGGCCATCATCAGCATCAGGGCGTTGAGGACGAAGGTAAAGAGGCCGAGAGTGAGGATATTGATGGGGAGGGTGAGGAGAAAAAGGATGGGGCGGAAAAAGGCGTTGAGAATGCCGAGGATGGCCGCGGCGAAAAAGGCCGAGAAAAAACCGCTGACCTCGATCCCGTCGAAGACATAGGCGGCGGCCATGATGGCCAGGGTCAGAATCAGCCAGCGAAGGAGAAGTCCCTTCATGTTACCTCCGAAGTCGGTGTGCAGGGGCCCCGCAATCAAAAGGGGGCACCAGAGAAAATCTCCGGGAAGGATAGCCCATTTCCGGCTTCAGGTCACCCCGAACTTTTCCCCTCCCCCTCGGAGCGAAGTGGAGGAACCCGGGGGTCCTTAGCCATCAGTCGCCCTTTTCCCCGCTCTTCTCCCCCCCGCGACCGAACTTGCGCAGCACCTCGGCCATGGACAGCAGACGCCGGTCGACACGGCCGTTGACCGTTTCCTCCGGCCAGGACCCGTCCTCCTGCGCCTCCCCGGCCGGAGTCCCGGTGAGGATTTCGATCCCCTGGTCAATTGTGGCAACGGCCCAGACATGGAACTGACCGTTGCGCACTGCCTCGACCACCTCCGGCTTGAGCATCAGGTTTTTCACGTTCTGGGCGGGGATGATGACCCCCTGCTCGCCGGTCATTCCCTTGGCCTTGCAGACGGTGAAAAACCCCTCGATCTTTTCATTGACCCCGCCGATGGGTTGAATCTGGCCATGCTGATTGACCGAGCCGGTGACGGCGATCCCCTGTTTCAGGGGGAGGCGCGCCAGGGATGAGAGGAGGGCGTAGAGCTCGGCGGAGGAGGCGCTGTCCCCTTCGACCCCGGCATAGGACTGCTCGAAGCAGATGGAGGCGGCCAGGGCCAGGGGCTTGTCCTGGGCGAAGCGCTCGCCGAAGAAGCCGGAGAGGATCATGACCCCCTTATCGTGGATCGGCCCGGAGAGCTTGGCCTCCCGCTCGATGTTGATGACACCCCCTTTGCCGAGGTAGGTGCGCACCGTAAGCCGCGAAGGTTTGCCGAAGGCGTAGTCCCCGAGCATGTAGACGGAGAGGCCGTTGATCTGGCCGACGACCGACCCCTCGGTGTCGACGAGGATGGTGCCGTCGTCGATCAATTCCTGGATCCGTTCTTCGGTCTTGTTGGAGCGATAGATCTTCGCTTCAAGGGCCAGCTCGACATGGGAGGTGTCGACCCGCTCCCGCCCCTGAAGCCCGGCATAGTAGGCGGACTCGCGGATCAGGTCGCAGAGGTCGAGGAAGCGCGAGGAGAGACGGTTTTTGTCCTCGATGAGCCGGGCCGCGTATTCCACCACCCGGGAGACCCCCGTGGGATCGAAGGGGAGGAGTTTTTCCTCCCGGCAGTGGGTGGCGATGAACTGGGCGTACTGCTGCACGTTCTCCCAGGTGTTCTTCATCATCCGGTCGAAGTCGGCCTTGACCTTGAAGAACTTGCGGAAATCGGTGTCGAGCTGGTAAAGGAGATAGTAGAGGAGCGGCGGCCCGATGAGAATGATCTTGCAGTTCAGGGGGACGGGACGGGGCTTGAGGGAGACGGTGGCGATGAGCCGGAACTGCTCGGCCATGTCCTCGATGCGGATCTCCTTGTTGCGGATGCAGCGCTTGAGGGCCTCGTAGGTGAAGACGTTGATCAGCACCTCGCGGCAGTCGAGGATCAGATAGCCGCCGTTGGCCCGGTGCAGGGCGCCGGGCTTGATCATGGTGAAGTTGGTGATGGCGTTCCCCATCTGGATGACGTGCTCGATCCGGCCGAAGATGTTGAAGTAGGTCGGATTCGGCTCGTAGATCACCGGCGCCCCCTTGAGGGCGCTGTTGTCGACGAAGGAATTGATGCGGTAACGGTCGAAGGACGGCTCCTGCCCCCCCATCTTGAGCCCCGGCAGGGTGATCTGCGGCCCCTGGGAAGGGCGGAATTCCTCGAGGCGCGAGAGGAGGTCCTTCTTGCAGCTTTCAAAGTGGGCCAGTATCCTGTCGAAAGCCTGGTATTTTTCTTCGAGCTCCGCAAAGAGCTGACCGACGGCGGAGAGGAGGACGTCCTTCTCCATCCTGGCCACCTCCCGGCGCATCTCCCCTTCGAGGTCCCGGATCTGGCGCAGGACCTCGTTGAGGAGCTCCTGCATCGCCTCCCCCTTCCTGTCGAGGGCGGCGCGTTCCTCGTCGCTGAGGGCCTCATAGTCCTGCTGGGAAAGGGGTTGTTCGTTTTTTTTCGGGACCAGGACGAGGCCATTCGGGGTGCGCTGGAGGATGAACCCCTCGTCGCTGACCTGCTGTTCGAGCTTCTGAAAGAGGGCCTTGTTTTTCTCCTGGTACTCGGTCTCGATGCGGTTTTTTTGTTCCTCATAGGTCTTGCTCTCGAAGACCTTGGGAAGATCTTCGGCCAGGCGACCCACCAGGGTTTCCACGTCCCGGGCAAACTCCTTCCCTTTTCCCGCCGGGAGCTCGATGAGGCCGGGGCGGGTCTCATCTTCGAAGTCGAGGACGTAGCACCAGTCGGCGGGGACCGGCCGGTCGGCGGCCCGCTTTCTGAGGATCTTCTTGATGGTCGAGGAGCGCCCGGTCCCCGGCTCGCCGAGAATAAAGATATTGAATCCGTCATCCTCAATTCCCAGGCCGAATTCGATGGCGGTCAGGGCGCGATCCTGGCCGATGGCCCCTTCGAGGCTCGAGAGCTCCGCGGTGGTGGCGAACTCGAACTGGTTGGGGTCGCAGCGCCAGAACAGCTCGTCGGGAGAGAGTCGATATTTCTCCACTGTCAGCTCCTTTCGTTGCCGTATTCGCAACTGACCAGGGTGATGGGAGCCTCCAGATAGCTCTTTACGGCGGTGAGAAATTCCGCCGCGTCGGCGCCGTCGAGAATGCGGTGATCGGCGGAGAGGGTCAGACGGAGCATCGGAGCGATGGACGGTTCCTCATGCTCGTCGAGGATGATTTCTCCCTTGACGGTCCCTACAGCGAGGACCGCCGCCTGCGGCGGGGTAATGATGGCGCTGAAGGATTCGACGCCGAGCATCCCCATGTTGGAGATGGTGAAGGTGCCGTCGGCCATGTCTTCTCCCCTGAGTTCACCCCGATGCGCCCGGTCGACGAGTTCCCGGGTTCGGCCGCTGATCTCCTTGAGGGAGAGGGTTCCGCAGTCTCTGAGGACGGGGTTGTAGAGCCCGCGGTCGGTGGCCACCGCCAGGGCGATGTGAATGCCCGGCTGCTCCACTGCCTCGCCGTCGACCCAGTGGCTGTTGACCCAGGGATGCTCCCCGAGAGCGCGAGCGGCGGCGGCAACGACAAAGTCGTTGATGCTGAAGCGCAGATCCTTGCGGAAGCGGATGACGTCGGTCATATCGACGGCGACGGTGACGAAAAAATGCGGGATGCTCTGCCAGCTCTCCACCATTTTTCGGGCGACAATCCGCCGGATCTTCACCGATTTCTTCCCCCCCTTCTCCCGGGCCGCCGGAGTCTGCACGGCCTCCCCTTCGGGTGTCCGCCGCGACACCCCTTCGACGTCGGAGAGGACGATGCGGCCGCCGGGTCCGGTCCCGCGGATCTTTTCGATATCCAGCTCCCGTTCCCGGGCCCGCTGGCGTGCCGCCGGAGAGGCGGCGGCCCGGACGGACCGGCGAGGGGTCGGGGTCGACGGCTCTTTTTCCGGTTCGTCTCCCTCCCCCCTTTCCCCTTCGTCCTCCTCTTCCCCTTCGTCCTCCTCTTCCTCTTTCTCCTGCCCTACCTCTTCCTCCTCTTTTGCTTTCTTGGCACCGGCGTCCTTTACCTCTTTTTTCCCGTGCGCCTCCGGCTCCCCGTTTTCTTTTTCCCCCCTCTCCCCCTCGCCGCCTTTATCGCCCCCCTTATCAGAGGTTTTTTTACTTTCCCCTTCGGTTTCCCCCTCCCCCTCCAGCAGGGCGATGACCGTTCCCACCTTCACCGTCTCCCCTTCCTCAACCTTGAGGGCCTTGACGACGCCGTTTTCAAAGGCCTCCATCTCCATGGCCGCCTTGTCCGTTTCGACCTCGGCGATGATGTCCCCCCGGGCGACCCTGTCCCCACCCTTGATGTGCCACTTGAGGACCGTCCCCTCTTCCATGGTGTCGCTGAGCTTGGGCATGGTGATTTCCATCGGCATTGCGGCAATCCCCTCAGTAATTTTGGTTTTCATCACCGGCGCCAATGCACAGGGACCGGCGTCCGGAGGTAAAATCTTGCGGCTAAAACAGTTCCCGGACCCGGGCCGCGACCTGCGCGGCATCGGGAATGGCCGCCTTTTCCAGCGCCTTGTTGTAGGGCATGGGGACATCGGCCCCGCCGACCCGCAGCACCGGGGCATCGAGATCGTCGAACGCCTCCTCCATGATGCGGGCGGCGATTTCCCCTCCCCACCCGCCGGTGAGCCAGGATTCTTCCACCGTCACCGCCCGGCGGGTCTTGCGCACCGAGTCGAGGACGGCCTTCATGTCGAGTGGGTTGAGGGCGCGCAGATCGAGGACTTCGACCTCGATCCCCTCTTTGGCCAACTCTTCGGCCGCCTCCAGACAGACATAAACCATCCGCGAAAGGGTGACCAGGGTCAGGTCGCGCCCCTCCCGCTTGATGTCCGCCCGGCCGAGGGGGATGGTGTATTCCCCGGCGGGGACCTCCCCCTTCACGGCGTAGAGTCCCTCGTGTTCGATGAACATCACCGGATCCTGAGAGCGGATGGCGCTCTTGAGGAGCCCCTTGGCGTCGGCCGGGACCGAAGGGACGATCACCCGCAGGCCGGGACAGTGCAGGAAGAGGGCTTCGAGGGAATGGCTGTGCTGGGCGCCGAGCTGGTGACCGGCACCCCCCGGGGTGCGAATGGTGAGGGGGACCGCCACCTGGCCGCCGAACATGTAGCGGGCGACCGCCGCATGGTTCATGATCTGATCCAGGGCGACGATGGAGAAGTTGATGGTCATCAGTTCGACGATGGGGCGCAGTCCGGTCATCGCCGCGCCGCAGGCCATGCCGACGATACCGGCCTCGGAGATGGGGGTATCGATCACCCGTTTATCGCCGAACTTGGCCAGAAGACCCTTGGTGACCTTGAAGGACCCTTCGTAGAGACCGACATCCTCGCCGAGGACAAAGACGGTTTCGTCCCGTTCCATCTCCTCGTGCAGGGCCTGATTGAGTGCCTCTCGGCAGGTGATTTCGGGCATCAGCCGACTCCTTGGCAGCAGGGGCAGAGCAGCGAACCGGGTTAACTCGCAGGGTTATGGCGCGTAAACATCCGTCCACAGCTCCTCGGGATCGGGATCGGGACTCTCCTCGGCAAAAGCGATCGCTTCCTGGATGATTTTCCTCTCCTCCTCGTCGATGGCTGTGAGCTCTTTTTGACTCGTGTGTTCTTCACGGAGAAGGTAGGCGGCCAGGGCGGGAATCGGGTCGCGATCCTTCCAGATCTTCTTCTCCTGTTCGCTGCGGTAGGTTCCCGGATCGGAGATGGAGTGGCCGCGGTAACGGTAGGTGCGCGCCTCGATGTAGGTCGGCCCCTCGCCGTTGCGCGCCTTCTGCACCGCCTGGTGGACCGCCTGGTAGACGGCGAGCACGTCCATGCCGTCGACCCGGAGTCCTGGGGTCTCATAGGCGCAGCTCTTCTTGTAGAGTTCTTCGACGGCGCTGGCCCTGGCCACGCTGGTGCCGATGCCGTACATGTTGTTTTCGCAGATAAAGACCACCGGAACCCGGTAGAGGGCCGCCATGTTCATCGCCTCGTGAAAGACCCCCTGATTGGTCGCGCCGTCGCCGAAGAGGCAGACGACCACCTCGTCCCCCCCCCGATAGAGAATGGAGTATCCGAGGCCGACGGCGAGGGGAAGATGCCCGCCGACGATTCCGTACCCGCCCATGAAACGCCGTTCGGCGTCGAACATGTGCATCGACCCCCCCTTCCCCCTGCTGACCCCGGTCGCCTTGCCGAAGAGCTCGGCCATCACCGCCTGGACCGGAACCTTTTTGGCGATGGCCAGACCATGCTCACGGTAGGCGCTGATCAGATAGTCGTCGGGGTGGATGGCGTGCGCCACCCCCACGCCGACCGCTTCCTGGCCGCTGTAGAGGTGGAGAAAACCGCCGATCTTCCCCTGGCTGTAGAGTTGCGGGCAGGCCTCTTCAAACTCCCGGATCCGCACCATGTCGCGATACATGGAGAGGAGCTCCGGTGTTCCAAGCATCAAAGGATCCGATTTCCCGTCCATTTCTCTCCCCCTGGTTCCCGGTCCGAGGCGTCTTCGGTAAAATACTAACATCCGCCCGGGGGTTGGCAAGCCCGCCCCGGGGGGAGCAAACCCCTTGCTATTGATCGTTAACCCGCTAATATCATGAGACTGCAACCAAAGGACCGGACGGGAGAGACCATCATGAGCCCATATGTCGATTACACCATTGAAGAGGGGATCGCCCATATCGTCCTCGATGCGCCGGGGGAGAAGGTGAACATCCTCAGCGGCGATTTTCTCAAGGATCTGGATCGCACCGCCGATGAACTCTCGCAGAATGCAGTGATTTCCGGAGCCGTGATCTTAAGCGCCAAGGAGGGGGGATTCATTGCCGGGGCGGATATCGAGGCCATCGAAGAGGTGGACGACCCCGATCTGGGGGCCGACCTGGCCCGGGAGGGGCAGCGGGTCCTGGGGCGTTTCGGCACCCTCCCCTTTCCGGTGGTCGCCGCCCTGCACGGGCACTGCATGGGGGGCGGAACCGAGTTCGTCCTCGCCTGCCACTACCGGATCGCCGCCGAGGATGCCGCCATCGCCCTCCCGGAGATCAAGCTCGGAATCTTTCCCGGTTTCGGCGGCACCCAGCGCCTGCCGCGGCTCATATCCCTGGCCAAGGCTCTCGACATCATTCTCACCGGCCGCACCGTGCGCAGCCGCGAAGCCCTGAAAATCGGCCTCGTCGACCGTGTCGTGGCCGGAAAGGATCTGCGGGGCGCGGCTCTCGCCCTGCTGCGGGAGGTTGTGGCCGACAGCCGGCCGATTCTCGAGCAGCGCCGGAAGAGTTGCGGCGGCTGGCGCACCTGGCTGCTGGAGAAAAATCCCCTCGGCCGGGCGATTCTTTTTGCCCTCGTCCGCCGCACCACCGCCCGGAAGACCGGCGGGCACTACCCGGCTCCCTTCAAGGCGCTGGACGTCCTCCGGAAGGGCCTCTCCCTCCCCCTCGAGCAGGGGCTGGAACTGGAGGCGCAGGGGCTCGGCGAAATGATCGTCACCCCGGTGTGCAAGAACCTGCTCCGCGTCTTCCGCCTCTCCCAGCGTCCGAAGAAGGAGTCCCGGCCGGAAGGGACTCCCCGCAAGCTGCGGCAGGCGGCCGTTCTCGGTGCCGGAATCATGGGGGGAGGAATCGCCCATCTGCTGGCCGAGAACGACATCCCGGTCCGCCTCAAGGACCTGCGCCCCGAGGCGGTCGAAGCCGGCCTCGGCCACGCCAGGACACTCTTCGGCAAACGTGCGCAAAAAACCGGCGGCGGCGAAGCCGAGGTCGTCAAAAAGATGGCTCTGTTGACCGGGGCCACCGACTACAGCGGCTTCGACCAGGTCGATCTGGTCATCGAGGCAGTGGTGGAACGGATGGTGGTCAAACAGGGGGTTCTGCGGGAGGTGGAAGAAGTCCTGCGCGACGATGCCCTCTTCGCCACCAACACCTCGGCCCTTTCGGTGAGCGAACTGCAAGGGGCCGGACAACGACCGCAGAATGTCGCCGGGCTGCATTTCTTCAATCCCGTCGACCGGATGCCCCTGGTGGAGATCATCCGCGGCAAAAAGAGCGCCGCGGAGACCACGGCCACCCTCTTCGATCTGGCCGTCAGGCTCGGCAAGACCCCGATCCTCGTCGACGACCGTCCCGGTTTTCTCGTCAACCGCCTCCTCGGCGCCTACCTCAACGAGGCCTGCCTCCTCGCCGAAGAGGGGGTGAAATGGCAATCCATCGACAGTGCGGCCCGTCGCTTCGGACTCCCCATGGGCCCCTTCCGTCTCATGGACGAGGTCGGCATCGATATCGCCGCCGAAGTCGGCAAGACGTTGAGCAAGGCCTTCCCCTATCTTCCCGAGAGCCTCCTTCTGGAAAAGGCCCGGCTGCGCGGTCTCAAGGGACGGAAAGGGAGGCGGGGGTTCTATCTGCACCCCAGGAAGGGAAAGACCCGCCCCAACCCGAAGGCGGCCCCCCTTCTCGATCTCAGGGAGGAGCGCACGGCCTCGGCCAAGGACTGGCGCCGCCTGATGCTGCTGATGGTCAACGAGGCCGGGCGCTGCCTCGAAGAGGGGGTCGTCGCCTCCCCCGAGGATGTCGATACCGGAATGATTTTCGGCACCGGGTTCCCCCCCTTTCTCGGCGGACTCTGCCGCTGGGCCGATGCGGAGGGGGTGCCGGCGATGGTAACGGAACTGGAGGCTTTGTCCGGCCTCCTTGGCGCCCGTTTCAGCCCCTGCAACTATCTCAAAGGGCGTGAGCTTCTGCTGCCCGCCAAACCATGAAAGGAAAAACGACCATGAACTACTACTTCAGTAAAATTCTCCCGGTCACCTTCGATCAGGCCGTTCTCCGGGTCACCGAAGAACTCCAAAAGGACGGATTCGGCATTTTGACCGAGATCGACGTCACCGGGACCTTGAAGAAAAAGCTCGGCGTCGATTTCCGCAAGTACCGGATTCTCGGTGCCTGCAATCCGAACTTCGCCTACCAGGCGCTGCAAAAGGAGGCGCATATCGGCACCATGCTCCCCTGCAACGTCATCGTTCAGGAAACGGAGGACGGGAGGATCGAGGTGGCGGCGGTCGACCCCCTGGTTTCGATGCAGGGAATAAAGAACCCCGAACTGGCCCAGGTGGCCGGCGAGGTTCAGGCGAGGCTCAAGGGGGTCATCGACCGCCTCTAGGAACCGGGTAATCCGCCCTTTATGTCCGCCGGAGCAATCGGGCCGACGGCGACAAACGCCACCCCTTGAAAGGAGAGGCATGGGAAAGCACCTCGTCCTGGCCGGCGGCGGCCATGCGCACATGACGGTTCTGGCCCGCCTCGACCAATTCGTCGGCCGAGGACATCGGGTGACGCTCATCAGTCCTTCACCCTATCAGTACTACTCGGGAATGGGGCCGGGGCTGTTGGCGGGAACCTACCGCCCGCAGGAGGTGCGCTTTCACATCCGCAAAATGATCGAAGCACCGGGCGGCTCCTTCCTGGAGGACCGGGTCAGCGGGATCGATGCGGCGGGAAAGCGACTGCATCTCGCCTCGGGGGGAGATCTCTCCTACGATGCGGTCTCCTTCAATACGGGGAGCGGCGTTCCCCTCGGTTCCCTCGACGGGGGCTCGCCCAACGTTCTCCCCGTCAAACCGATCGAGAATCTGTTGCGGGTTCGGGAGACCCTGCTGTCGTGGAAAGAAAAACGACCGCCCCGACTCCTGGTGGTCGGCGGCGGTCCGGCGGGTGTGGAACTGGCGGGGAACCTCTGGCGACTCCTGAGAGAGCTCGACCGGGAAGGGAACATATCCCTGGTGGGGGGGAGCAGAATCCTCAAGGCCTTTCCTGACCGGGTCCGGACCCTGGCCCGGCGCTCCCTGGAAAATCGCGGCATTGTCCTGCACCAGGGGGTCCGAACGAAATCCCTGGCAGGAAAGGTTGCGCTCCTCAGCGACGGCGCCTCGATCCCCTTCGATCTGGCTCTCGTCGCCGTCGGCGTCTCGCCCGCCCCCCTCTTCCGGGATTCGGGGCTGGCCACCGGAGAAGATGGCGGCTTGACCGTCAACGCCTTCCTTCAGTCGCCGGATTACCCCGAGATCTTCGGCGGTGGCGACTGCATCCATTTCGCGCCATCCCCCCTCGACAAGGTCGGAGTCCATGCCGTGCGGCAGAATCCCGTGCTCCTCCACAACCTCCTGGCCGCCCTGGACGGGGGGCCGCTCAGGCCCTATCTTCCCCCCTCGGCTTACCTGCTGATCCTCAACCTCGGCGACGGGCGAGGCATTTTGTCCAGGAGGGGGTGGACCGTCGACGGACGGCTCGCCTTCCTGGCCAAAGACTACATCGACAGGCGTTTCATGAAGAAGTTCCAGATCTCCGGAGAGCTCAAGGAAGAGGCGTAAACTCCCCCGCGGGATTACTGCCGGTCCGACCTCTTTGCCGCCAGCTCCGCAGCCCGGGCAAAGGCCGCCTCCATGTCAGGGAGATGGGCGATGTCGGGAACGACCTGGAGATAACGCACCTTCCCCCCGGCGTCGACGATGATCACCGCGCGCGCCAGGAGCATGAGGTCCTCGATGAGCAGTCCGGTTTGGCGCCCGAACGCCCCCTCCTTGTAGTCGGAGAGATAGCGGATATCGGTCAGACCGGCCTCCTCGGCGAAGCGCTTCTGGGCAAAGGGTGTGTCGCGGCTGAGGACCAGGCGCTTGACGGTGGCCGGCAGCTTATCCCCCTCCTCACCGAGGTAATGAGTCTGGGCTTCGCAAACTTTAGTGTCGATCGAGGGGACGATGCTGAGCAACAGGACGTCGCCCTTGAGCCGGGAGAGATCGACCGTCTCCAGGGTCATGGCGTCGACCATGCCGGTGGCGGGAAGAGGATTTCCGACGGCCAGCGGGGTGCCGAGGAGCTTGAACGTCTTCTCGCCCCGGATGACCGTCGTTCCCGGCTCCACAGACCCTTTCTCCATGGGTATTTCTGCTGCCCGGTTCCCCGGGCAGCCGGCAAGAAGCATAAAACCGAAAAGTAACAGTCCCTCAACAACGGCAGATTTTTTCATGACCGGTTTCTCCTTTTTCTCCTCCCGAAAAGGACGGCAACCGACTCCTCTTCCTGTGGCCGGATCGACACTCCCGGAAGAATCTTAGCAGGCGCCGACCGTCAGGCAAACCGGGGAAGCGGGGCAGGATAAAAAAAGAGCCGGCCGGAAAGTTTCGAAACTTTCCGGCCGGCTGTGCTTGCTATAAAGGCCGAGTGGCCCTAGCCCAGGAACAAGTTGTGATTGCGCGCCCGGTTCGCCATGATGGTCGGATCGAGGACCTCTCCGCAGGCGCAGCACTTCCAGGCATCAAAAGTGCGCACGAAATCATAGAACTTCTCGGCGTACATTCTTCCCTTGCACTTAGGACATTTCATCGCTTCCCCCTTGTTTTGATCATTTTGTATGGTTTACTTCGTAGCAGCCAATCGGTAAGAAATACTATTACACGAGGCATGCCAGATCGCCACACAGGGGGAAGAAACCTTTTTGTCCTGTCTTCTTTTCTTTTGCAAATCGGACAGTTACCCTGATCATCTCCGCTTAAAAAAACTTCCGCCAGGCTGCGATCTTCGCCGCACCCACCCCCGAAACCCGCCGGACCCCCTCCAAAACGATAAAATCGCCATTTAATTGACGGTCGGCACAGATTTTTTCCGCCAGACGGGGACCCACACCGGGAAGAACCTGCCAGTCTTCGGCGGTCATGCGGTCGGGATGCAGGGGGATGGAGAGTGCGATCCTCTGGCCGGAGGACATCCAGTCTCTTTTTATTTCGGATACTTGTCCTTCGGTGACAATGATATCCAACCGTTCGCCGCTGATCAGGGGGGAAGACAGGGCGATCTTCCGGGTCAATTCGGGGGTGGGCGCAAGTCCCGTCAATTTCATGACGTCCCCCCAAGTCTCACCGTCATAAATTTGATGGCCCCCCGGATCGGGGAAGCCGGAGGAGAACATCACCCACCCGGGACTCTCCTGCTCCAAATAAAATGCCGGGGGTTCTCCGTTCTGGAGAACCGCCCGGCGGCCGTCGGTGACGAGGAGCAATCCCAGCACCCCCAGGACGAGAAGGACCGTGCCGGGGGGTGTGCTCATAACTTAGCGTCCCTGGTCCTTGAGAAGCTTGTATTGGAGGGCATCGATCAATGCATGGTAGGAGGCGTCGATGATATTGTCACTGACCCCGACCGTTCCCCAGCGTTCCATCTTGTCACCCGATTCGATGAGCACCCGGGTCACCGAGGCCGTCCCCTTGCCGGCGGGAAGAACCCGGACCTTGTAGTCGAGGAGGCGCATCTCCTTGAGCTGGGGATAGAAATTTTCCAGGGCCTTGCGTAACGCATGATCCAGGGCGTTGACCGGGCCGTTTCCTTCGGCGGCGGTATGCTCGATCCGGCCGCCCACCTTGACCTGGACCGTGGCCTCGGAAAGGGTTTTTTCATCCTCGTGCCGCTTGGTGTCGATCACCCGGTAGCCGATGACCGAAAAGTAGGGGCGAATGGTGCCGAGGGCGCGGCGCATCAGGAGTTCGAAGGAGGCTTCGGCGCCCTCGAACTGGTACCCCTTGTTCTCCAGCTCCTTGATGTCTTCAAGAATCTCCAGGGTCACCGGATCCTTGCTGTCGAGATTGATATTGAACTGTTCGGCCTTGGCGAGGATATTGGAACGGCCCGAGAGATCGGAGATCAACACCCGGGTCACATTCCCCACCCGCTCGGGGCGAACGTGTTCGTAGGTTTCGGGATGGCGCTGAATCGCCGAAACGTGCACCCCCCCCTTGTGAGCGAAGGCGCTGTTGCCGACATAGGCCATGTGCTTGTTCGGCACCAGGTTGGCCAGTTCGTAAATGTAACGGGAGACTCCCCGCAGGCTCTTGAGTTGTTCGTCGGCGACGCAGGGACTCTCCATCTTCAGAACCAGGGATGGGATGATCGAGCAGAGGTTGGCGTTGCCGCAGCGCTCGCCGAAACCGTTGATCGTCCCCTGCACGTGGACGATGCCGTTTTCCACTGCCACCAGCGAGTTGGCCACGGCACACTCGCTGTCGTTGTGGGCATGGATCCCCAGGGGTGTGGAGACCGACTTTTTGACCGCGGCGATGATGGCCGGCAGCTCATAGGGGAGGGTGCCGCCGTTGGTGTCGCACAACACGATGCAGTCCGCGCCCGCCTCCTGGGCCGCCTGCAGGGTCTTGAGGGCGTAGGCGGGATTGGCCTTGTAGCCGTCGAAGAAATGCTCGGCGTCGTAGATGACCTCGCCGATATGTTCTTTCAGGTAGGCCAGGGAGTCGTAGATCAGTTCGAGATTTTCCTCGAGACTGATGCGCAGCGCCTCGTGAACATGAAAATCCCAGGTCTTGCCGAAGATGGTGACGACATCCGGTTCGGCCTGGATCAGGGTGCGGATGTTGTTGTCTTTGTCCGGAGTGATCTTGGCCCGCCTGGTGGAGCCGAAGGCGGCAATCTTTGCCCCGGAGAGGGAGACTTTTTTAATGTCCTTGAAGAAGGCGATGTCCTTGGGATTGGATCCCGGCCATCCCCCTTCGATGTAGTGAATCCCCAACTCATCGAGCTTCTGGGCGATGCGGATCTTGTCGGTCACCAGAAAGGAGACGTCCTCGGCCTGGGAGCCGTCCCGCAGGGTCGTATCGTAGAGTCTGATCTGATTCATTCCACTCTTCCTGACCACAGGGGCGGCTCGAAAACCGCCCCTGCACATCTCAGTTCACGCATTGGGTGCCCCGGATCCGGCCGAATTATTCGGCCTTGACATCCTTCTTAGACAGACCGAAGGCATCATGGAGCACACGAACCGCCAGCTCGGTGTACTTGGCGTCGATGACGCAGGAGACCTTGATTTCGCTGGTGGAGATCATCTGGATGTTGATCCCCTCCTGGGAAAGGGTCTGGAACATTTTGCTGGCCACCCCGGAGTGGGACCGCATCCCGACCCCGACAATGGAGACCTTGGCGATGTTCTCGTCGCTCCGTACCGCACCGGCGGCGATTTCTTTTGCCGACTCTTCGACGATCTTCAGGGCCTTTTTGAAGTCGGTCTTGGGGACCGTGAAGGTCATGTCGGTGTACCCCTCGTTGGACACGTTCTGTATGATCATGTCGACGGTAATGTTGGCATGGGAGAGGGGGGTGAAGAGGATGGAGGCGATCCCCGGCTTGTCGGGAACGCGCATCACGGAAATCTTGGCTTCATCCTTGTTGTAGGTAATTCCCGAAACCAGAACGGTCTCCATATCGGCATCCTCCTTCATCACCAGTGTCCCTGGATTGTCGTTAAAGCTCGAACGAACGTGGACCACCACGCCGTATTTCTTGGCGAATTCAACACTGCGGATCTGCAGAACCTTGGCGCCGAGGGACGCCATCTCCAGCATCTCATCGTAGGAAATCTTCTCGATTTTGGTGGCGTCGGGGACGATCCGCGGGTCGGTGGTATAGACGCCGTCGACATCGGTGTAGATTTCGCAGACGTCGGCCTTGAGCCCGGCGGCCACCGCCACCGCCGAAGTGTCCGAGCCGCCGCGGCCGAGAGTGGTGGTGTTCCCTTCCCTGTCGACCCCCTGGAATCCGGCGACGACAATGATCGTACCGTTCTTCAGATCCTCGCGGACCTTCTTGTCGTCGATCTTTTCGATGCGCGCCTTGGAAAAGGTGCTGTCGGTCAGGATCGGGATCTGGTGTCCCATGTAGCTCTTGGCCTTGTATCCCATGGACTGCAGACACATGGAGAGGAGGGCGATGGTGACCTGCTCGCCGGTCGCCACCAGCACGTCGTATTCCCGTTCGCTGGGAAATTCACACATCTCGTTGGCGAGGGCCACAAGTTTGTTGGTCTCGCCGGACATGGCGGAAACGACCACGATCACATCGTTGCCATCATCATAGGTCTTGGCGACGCGCCGGGCGACGTTGCGGATCCGCTCGATGTTCGCCACCGAAGTCCCACCATACTTCTGCACAACAAGGGCCATAATTCCCACTGCCTCCTTTGCGTTGGAAAAAGCGGCCGACTTTAGGCCGCGCCTGAGCTATTCCGTTTTTGTCCTGCGCCCTATCTTGTGCACCGCCATCCCCTCCACGTCCTCGGCGGCCTCCATGATCATCTCGGGGAGGGTGGGGTGGGAATGGATGACCCGCCCCAGTTCGCCGGCGGTCATCCCCTGGTTCATCGCCACCGCCACCTCGGCGATGAGCGCCGAAGCCTCCTCGCCGACGATGGCTGCGCCGAGGATCTTCCCGCTGTCGCCGTCGGCGACGATCTTCACCGAACCGCGAACCTCGCCGTCGCAAAGAGCCTTGCTGGAGGCCTGGTAGGCAAAACGTCCGACGGATACGTTGAGCCCCTTTTTCCTGGCTTCCTCCTCGGTGATCCCCACCTGGCCGATCTCCGGCAGAGTGAAGATGGTACTCGGAACCGTCCGGTAATCGGCCCGGGCCTCCCCCCCCAGGGCGTTGGTGACGGCGATCCCCGCCTGATAGGAGGCGACGTGGGCCAACTGGATGCCGCCGGTCACGTCGCCGATGGCATAGAGACCCTCAACGGAGGTGCGCATCGCCGCATCGACGACGACCGCCCCCTTGTCGAGCCTGACGCCGAGCTCCTCCAGCCCCAGCCCCGAGCTGTTGGGTACCCGGCCGACGGCCACCAGCACCCTGGCGACAAGGACCTCCTCGCCCCCTTCGATGCGGACGCGCACACCGTCTCCGGAGGTGTCGAGACTTTCCACCGACTTTTCGGTGTGGATTGCCACCCCCTGCTCCCTGAGGGTTTTCTCGACGTCCCGCACGATCTGGCGATCGCTCTGGACGAGGAGTCCTGGGAGTTGCTCGACCAGGGTCACCCGGGTGCCGAGGGCGGAAAAAATACTGGCGAACTCGCAGCCGATATAGCCGCCGCCGACGATCAGGAGGCTTTCGGGAAGCTCTTTAATAGCAAGAATTTCATTGCTGGTCAAAACCTTTTTCCCGTCGATCGCGAGGGTTTTCGGACGGGCCGGGAGTGACCCGGTGGCGAGGATAATCGTGCGGGCCTGGATATGCCCGACCACACCCCGGCTCCGGATACAGACCCGTCCTGCGCCTTCGATGGAGGCCCTGCCGCGGAAGATTTCCACTTCCCGGCCCTTGAGGAGCTGCTCGATCCCCCCGACCAGCTTGGCGACCACCTCGTCCTTGCGGCGGGCGGCGACGGCGAAATCGAAATCGATGGTGCCGACACCGATGCCGTGCTTGTCCGCTCCCCGCAGGCGCTGCAGGAGATGGGCGGTGGCGTAGAGGGCCTTGGTCGGAATGCACCCCCTGTTGAGACAGGTGCCGCCGACCTGATCTTCCTCGATCAGGCAGACGCAGGCTCCCTGCTGGGCGGCGCGCAGCGCCGCCACATAACCGCCGGGGCCGCCGCCGATGACGGCAATATCGAATTCCTTCATCCTCCCCCCCTCTCTGTCGTCAGGGTCGCGGCCAGACGGGCAAGAAGAGCTTCGGCCACCCGGCCTTCTGCGACAAAATCGATGCGACGCTCCTCTTCCCCGGCATGGGCGAGGCGGATCGACAGCCCCTCCGTTTCGATGCCGGGAGCCCGTTCGGCCCACTCGACGACGACCACCCCCCCCCCCTGCAGATATTCGTCAAACCCCAGATCAACCAGGTCCTCCGGTCCGGCGAGGCGATAGAGATCGAAATGATGGAGTTCAAGTCGCCCCGAGTAATGATTCATCAGGGTATAGGACGGGCTGGTGACCGGTTCCTCCACCGGCACTCCGAGCCCCCGGGCCAGACCCTGGGTCAGGCAGGTCTTGCCGGTTCCGAGATCCCCCCAAAGACCGACAATCAGATGCTCCGTCAGCAGGGCGCCGAGGGTCTCACCGAGAGCCCTGGTCTCCGCTGCGCAGGCGGTGGTCAGGCTCCAGGTGCGCACATCAACGCCCCATGGCGCGGATGATGTCGAGACGGGCCACGACGCCTACGACCCTATTCTTGTCGACAACGGGAATGAGATGGGATTTTTTGGCCACCATCAGCTCGGCGATTTCGCTCACCGGAGTCTCGGGAGAGCAGGTGGTGACCTCTCTGGAGCAGATGTCTCCGACCTTGCGGGCGGTGATTCTCTCGACCTCCTCGCGGAAATTTTTCTCGCTCTCCAGATACAGGACCCAGTCAAAGAGGGAGATGACCTTGGGGAGGTGGAGGGGGCGGTCCTGCTGGACCAGATCCGTTTCGGTGACGATCCCCTTCAAAGTACCGTCCTCGCCGAGGACCGGCATGGCACTGTGGTTTTTTTCGGCAAAGAGGCGCGCCAGTTCCTCGACGGTCGTCTCTTCGGTGACGGACTGAACCGCCGTTGTCATGATATCTTTAGCCTTCAGCATGTTGTGCTCCTTTGAGGGTAAGTTCGCGTCGGGTTGCCGGAAGCTCCCGCACCAGGTCCGTCGCCAGCAGGCCGGCCTCCCCCTGGATACGGCTCAGGCGGTCGGCCGCCCTTCCGTGGAGAAAAGTGCCGAGAACCGCCGCATTGGCCGGGGAAAGTCCCTGAGCCATGAGTCCGCCGATCAGGCCGGTCAGCACGTCCCCCATCCCGCCGCTGGCCAGGCCGGGATTACCGCTGCCGTTGATCCGGATGCGGCCGTCGGGTAAAGCGATCAGGGTGCGCGCCCCCTTGAGGACCAGGACCACCCCATAACGGCAGGCGAAGTCCCGGGCCACACCGAGACGATCCGCCTCGATGGCCTGGATGTCGATCCCGGTCAGGCGGGCCATTTCTCCGGGATGGGGAGTCAGCACCGTCGTCCCCGGAGCGCGCTCGAGAAGAACGTCAGGCACTTCGGAAACGGCATTGAGGGCGTCGGCGTCGAGTAGGAGCGGCAGCGGACACTCCGCCACCAGGCGCCGCACCAGGGCGACGGTCTCGGCGGAACGGCCGAGGCCCGGTCCGGCGGCGACGGCCGACTTCCCGACCCAGAGGGTGCGCACCTGGTCAAGAGCCTGGAGGCTGAGGGCGCCGTCGATGGCCGGAAGGGGGACCGTCATCGCCTCGGTGAGTTTGATCTCGAGAACGGCATGAACCGGCGCCGGACAGGCGACGGTGACCAGACCGGCCCCGGAACGGAGTCCCGCTTCGGCACTCATTGCCGCCGCTCCCGACTTGCCGGTCTCGCCGGCAATCACCAGGAGATGACCGAAGGTCCCCTTGTGTCCCGCAGCAGGGCGCCGGGGACAGAGGAGGGCAGCCTCCGGCGCCTCCACCAGCAGGTGATCGTCCCCCACATTGTCCGAAAGAGACCGGGGAATGCCGATGTCGAGTACGACCAGCTCGCCGGCGCACCCGGCGCCGGGATAGACGGCATGGCCGACCTTGGCCAGAGCGAAGGTCACCGTCAGGTCGGCGCAAACGGCGCTGCCGAGAATCCGCCCGCTGCCGGCATCGATGCCTGAAGGAATATCGACGGCCACCACCTTCGCCCCCGTTCGGTTGATCCAGGCGATGGCCTCGGCATAATGACCTCCCACCTCCGAACTCAGTCCGGTGCCGAAGAGGGCATCGACCACCAGTCGGGGAAGATCCATTCCGGAAAGGATCGCCGCCAGAGCCTGGGCATCGGGGGCAAAAACGACCTCGCCGCCGCTCTGCAGCAGGGCGCCGAGATGAACGGCGGCATCCCCCTTCACCGCGGCACGATCGGCAAGAATGACCGTGCGCACCGTCCATCCGCGGCGCAGAAGATCCCGGGCGACGACATAGCCGTCGCCGCCGTTATTCCCCTTGCCGGCCACCACCACCACCGGACCGGGCCAGACGGATGAGAAACGGCCGCAGAGAGCCTCGACCGCGCCCCGACCGGCATTTTCCATCAGCACCACCCCGGGGAGGCCGACCTCCTCGATGGTCCTCCGGTCAAGTTCCTGCATCTGGGCAGCGGTCAGGAGTTTCACGGCGCCTCCAGGATGACGGTTGCGACGGCGTAGTCCCCGTCATGGCTATAGGAGAGATGGATGCCGCTCAGGCGCCGCTCGGCAACGATCTCGGCGGCGCGCCCGGCGAGGTCGAGGGACGGTTTCCCGAGAGAATCGTGCACCACGGACATGTCCTGCCAGGAGATCCCCGACCGCAACCCCAGACCGAGGGCCTTGAGAAAGGCTTCCTTGGCGGCAAAACGCGCCGCCAGGTGGGGGGCCGGGTCCTTCTTGGCCAGGGAGTAGGCCTGCTCGCCCGGGGTGAAGAGGCGATGGATGACCCCCTTCTTGCCGGCGGCGAGAAAGGCGCGGAAGCGCCCGATGCGGGCGAGGTCGGTCCCGAGTCCGGCGATGGCCAAGGGCTATCCTCTCCGGAGGAGGGCCAGCATGTCCCGCACCGCCTGCTCCATGCCGACCAGGACGGCGCGACCGACGATGCTGTGGCCGATGTTGAATTCTTCGATCCCCCCGAGCGCGATTACATCCCCGACATTCTGGTAATTGAGGCCGTGGCCGGCATTGACCCCGAGACCGAGCTTGTGGCCGGCGCGGATGGCGGTCTCGATCTTCGCCAGTTCGCCCCGCCGCTCCTCGTTCGTGCGGGCCTCGCAATAGGCGCCGGTGTGGATCTCGATGTAATCGGCGCCGACCCGGTGGGCGGCCTTGATCTGCTCGAGATCCGGATCGACAAAGAGGCTGACGATGACCCCCCCCTGGCGCAGCAGGTCGGCCTGGCGCTTGATCAAATTTCGGTTCAGGAAGACGTTGAGCCCCCCCTCGGTCGTCAACTCCTCGCGTTTTTCCGGCACCAGGGTGACGCAATCGGGGAGGATCTTGAGGGCGATCCCGACCATCTCGTCGGTTGCCGCCATTTCGAGGTTGAGGCGGGTCTTGACCGTCCTGCGGAGGATCTCCACATCGCGATCCTGGATATGACGCCGATCTTCCCGCAGGTGCACGGTGATGCTGTCGGCACCGGCCAGTTCGGCCAGCGCCGCTGCGGTGACCGGGTCCGGTTCGGCGACGCCCCGGGCCTGGCGGACGGTGGCGACATGATCGACATTGACTCCCAGTTTGGCCACGTCAGCGTCCCTCCTTTTTGCCGCCCAGATGCTTTTCGATGGCGGCCCCGATCTCGTGGGCCAGCTCGGTGATCTGGTACTTGTCCTGACCTTCGAGCATGATGCGCAGAAGCGGTTCGGTCCCGGAATAGCGGATCAAGACCCGCCCGGTCTCACCGAGTTTTTGCTCGGCCGCCCGAATCATCTTCTGCACCTCGGGGACGTCATTGATTTCCCGCCGATCCTCCATGCGTACATTGAGCAGCACCTGGGGGAGGGCGATCATCACCTCGGCCAGTTCCGAGAGAGGCTTGCCGGTGCGCTGCATGATGGCCAGGACCTGCAGTGCCGAAATCATGCCGTCGCCGGTGGTATTGTGATCGAGGAAGATCATGTGGCCGGACTGCTCACCGCCGAGGTTGTAACCGTGGCGCAGCATTTCCTCGACCACATACCGGTCGCCAACGGCGGTCTTGACCACCTTCCCCCCGGCCTGGCGCAGGGCGATGTCGAGCCCCAGGTTGCTCATGACCGTCGCCACCAGGGTATTTTTGGTCAGTTTTTTTTCCTTGAGCATCTCGGTGGCGCAGATCGCCATGATGTGGTCGCCGTCGACCTCATGGCCGAACTCGTCGACGAAGATCACCCGGTCGGCGTCGCCGTCCAGCGCCATCCCGAGATGGGCGCGGTGCTCGCGGACCGCCTCGGCGATAATCCCCGGATGGAGCGATCCGCAGCCGGCGTTGATGTTGGTGCCGTTGGGGGAGACCCCCAGGGGGATGACTTCGGCGCCGAGTTCTTCGAGAACGGCCGGAGCCACCTTGTAGGCGGCGCCGTTGGCGCAGTCGAGGACGATTTTCAACCCCTTGAGATCAAGATCGCGGGGGAAGGCATTCTTGAGAAAAACGATGTAGCGTCCCCGGGCATCGTCGATGCGGAAGGCCTTGCCGACTTCGGCGGCCGTCGGACGGAGGGAGTCTATTTTTTTGGAAAAGATCAAATCCTCGATCCTCAACTCCATCTCGTCGGGGAGTTTGAAGCCGTCGGCGGAAAAGAATTTGATGCCGTTGTCCTGATAGGCATTATGGGAAGCCGAAATCACCACCCCGGCGTCGGCCCGCATCGACGAGGTGATGAAGGCGATCCCCGGTGTCGGCAGGGGCCCGACCAGCAGGACATCGACGCCCATGGAGCAGATACCGGCGGCCAGGGCGTTTTCGATCATGTACCCGGAAAGCCGGGTGTCCTTGCCGATGACGATGCGATGGCGCCGGTTCCCCTGTTTGAAAATATATCCGGCGGCCCGTCCGAGCTGCATGGCCATTTCACTGGTCATAGGATAGATATTGGCGACACCGCGAACCCCGTCGGTGCCGAAGAGTTTCTTTTTCATTGTGTTCCTTTTTTCGGTTCCGTCCTCCCCCCGGACTCGGGGAGCGGCTCGATGGTGACGAGGATTTCGGCGGTCTTCTGGTCCTTCAATGCGGCATATTTTCCGCGATAGACGATGGGAACCATCAGGGTGAAGCTTTCCCGGACGCCGTCCACCGAGACCTCTTCGGTTCCCACCTCACTGACATCCTTGAGTTCGCTTTCGGCCCCCTTAATGGTCACCCGGGGAGGATTAATTCTGACCTCCCCCACCCGGAAGCCGGCGGCCGGTTGGCCGGCGATCTCGTTGCGCACCGGCACTTCCTTTTCCTTGATCCTTTCGAGCTTGACATCGACAAAGGACGGGGAGAGCCGGGTAACTTTGAGCGCGCTGGGGATATTGAGACGCTCCTCGAGGCGGCGGAAGGAGGTCAACCCCGGCTGCAGGTCCTCGAGGTCGACGGTGAGACTGATATCGTTGGGCCGCAGGTTCATGAGGACGGTGCGGGGGCCGCTGATGCGCACGTCCACTAGACTCGGGACCTCGTTGGCCACCATCAGCCCGGCGGGGACGTTCTTCAGCTGCAGCGGCACCGAATAGCCCTGCTCGAGTTTCTGTTCCCCCATGACGAAGGACCAGAGGATCACGGCGAAGACCAGGGAGAGAAGCTTCAGGAGCCAGTTATGCGTCAATTGCTTTACCATCGCTAGCGTTTCTTCTTTTTGTTCAGGCGGGGTTCGAGAAGGCGGCTGAGCACCCGCTTGAGGGAGGTTGAATCGAGATCGCGGGTGATGCGCCCGCCGACGACGACGGAAATCTTGCCGGTTTCCTCGGAGACGACGATTGCCACGGCATCGACCAGTTCCGTCAGGCCGATGGCCGCGCGATGCCGGGTCCCCAACGTCTTGCTGATATCCGGATTCTGGGAGATGGGGAGGAAGCAGCCGGCGCGTTTGAGCCGCCCCTGCTGAATGACAAGGGCGCCGTCATGGATCGGCGAGAAGGGGAGAAAGATGGAGGTGATGAGATCGCTGGAGACCTTGGCGTCGATCTCGACTCCGACCTCGAGAAAATCATTGAGACCGGTTTCCCTTTCGATGACGATCAGGGCGCCGATGCGTTTATTGGCCATATTGACGCAGGCCTTGATCAGCTCCTCGATAACCTCGGTTTCTTCCTTGTAGGAGAGGTCAGCAAAGAAGGGGTTCCGTCCGACGTGGATCAGGGCGCGACGGATGTCGCTCTGAAAGATGACGATGATGACGAGGATGATCGAGGAGAGAAAGTTTTCGAGGAGCCAGTGCAGGGTGTAGAGGCCCCCGACCTGGGAACCGACGTAGACGATGAGGATGACGGCTAAGCCGACCAGCATCTGGACGGCACGGGTCCCCTTGATCAGGAGGATGATGCGATAGATGATAAAGGCCACAAGCAGGATGTCGAGGAGGTCGAGGAGCCACCTGAAATTGGTATTATTAAAAATGTCGAGCATCCCACCCATAGCGCCCCGGATTCCATGTCGTTTCAGTCTTGTTCTGAATGTTCTCCGCTGAGGACGGCCCACGCCATCAACGCCGCTTCACGGGCGGGGCGTACATCGTGCACTCGAAAAATCTGTGCTCCCCGTTCCACCCCGAGCGCCACGGTGGCCAGTGTGCCGAAGAGCCGCTCGCCGGGAGCGCTCTGCCCCAGGACCTTGCCGATAAACCCCTTGCGGGAAGTCCCCAGAAGGACCGGGCGCCCCAGGGAGTGGAACTCCCGCAGACGACGGAGAATTTCCAGATTCCCCTCGAGGCTCTTGCCGAAGCCGATGCCGGGATCGATGGCCAGTTTCTCTTCGCCTATTCCCGCCGCCCGTGCCTGAGCCAGGCTCGATTCGAGGGATGCCAAAACTTCCCCCACCAGATCGGGGTAACGGGTGTCCTGCTGCATCGTCTCCGGGGAGCCGCGGGTGTGCATGACGAAGAGCCCGGCGCCCGATTCGGCTACGGTTCGGGCCATGGCGGAATCAAACTGCAATCCACTGATATCGTTTACAAATTCGGCCCCTGCGGCGACAGCGGCCCGGGCG
Source organism: Desulfuromonas soudanensis (assembly GCF_001278055.1). Classification (NCBI taxonomy): domain Bacteria; kingdom Pseudomonadati; phylum Thermodesulfobacteriota; class Desulfuromonadia; order Desulfuromonadales; family Desulfuromonadaceae; genus Desulfuromonas; species Desulfuromonas soudanensis. The sequence goes on from NZ_CP010802.1 coordinate 3,074,379, forward strand.
ACCGAACTTTTATAGGTGTCGATGGACAGAGGGGTGTCGACTTCCCGCCGCAGCGCCTCGATGATCGGCAGGACCCGATCCAGCTCTTCCTCCGCGGAGACCGCCGCAGCGCCTGGGCGGGTACTTTCGCCGCCGATATCGATCAGATCGGCCCCTTCGGCAGCCAGAGCCGCCCCCTGTCGGAGGGCCGAGTCCAGAGAACGAAAACGGCCGCCGTCGGAGAAGGAGTCCGGGGTGACGTTCAGCACCCCCATGATCCGGGGTCGGTCCAGGTGGAGACGGCAGGAGCGCCCCAGAAGGACGGCAGGCGGAGCATCGAGGGAGGAGAGGAGCCGTGCCAGATCGGTTGCCAGCGCCGGAAGGCCGAAGGGCTGATCGCCGAGGCGCACGCAGAGCTGCCGCAGCTTCTTCAACGAACCGATGAGGATGACGTCGGTGACGGGAATCGAGCAACCGACCGTGCCGCGGGCCACCGCCGCGTCGCCGCCGAGGGCCAGCATCTCCTGCTTGAGGATATTGGCCGACCGGCAGGGGACATCCTTCAGGTGCACCAGACGGCGCACCATCTTTCCGGCCATGCGCGCAGCACCGGCAGGGTCGCTGCCGAGGCCGAGGATGAGCCGGCGGGCGGCCGGTTCATCCTCGACCCAGAGGATGCGTGGCGAATAGGACATTATTCTCCTGGGCGGACTGCAGCGTCGACACAGGGGCCGTCCCCCGGAGCGATCGTCTCTTCGATTCCGCCGGGCGACGGGGAGGCACTGGAGCCGAAGATCATATCATTGATTTCGGCGCCGTTGAGGTTTTCCCGCTCGAGAAGCGCTTCGGCGACCTTGACGAGACCCTCCATCTGAGCCGTCAGAATCTGGCGGGTTCGTTCATAGTTGTCGTGGACGATTTTGCTGATCTCGGTGTCGATCTCCACGGCCGTCGCTTCGCTGTAGTTCTTCATGTGCCCCATGTCGCGGCCGAGGAAGACCTCTCCGTCCTTTTCCCCGAAGGAGAGGGGTCCGAGCTTGTCGCTCATCCCCCACTCGCAAACCATCTTGCGCGCGATGGCTGTCGCCCGTTCGATATCGTTGCTGGCGCCGCTGGTGATGCTGGAGAAGACGAGTTCCTCGGCGACCCGGCCGCCGAGGAGGGTGGAAATGCGGGTGTGGAGGCCGTCCCGGGTCTCGTTGTACTTCTCCTCCGTGGGAAGATACATGGTCACCCCCATAGCGCGGCCGCGGGGGATGATGGACACCTTGTGGACCGGGTCGGCGCCGGGAAGGAAGAGGGCCACCAGGGCGTGGCCGGCCTCGTGATAGGCCGTGACCTTCTTTTCCTCCTCGGTGATCACCATGGAGCGCCTCTCGGTCCCCATCATCACCTTGTCCTTGGCCGCCTCCAGATCCTCCATGGAGACATGATTCTTGTTGACCCGGGCCGCCAGCAGGGCGGCCTCGTTGATCAGGTTGGCGAGATCGGCTCCGGAGAATCCCGGTGTCCCCTTGGCCACCACCTCGAGATTGACGTCGTCGTCGAGGGGAACCTTGCGGGAATGCACGGTGAGAATCTTGGTGCGCCCCTTGATGTCCGGCCGGGGAACGACGACCTGGCGATCGAAACGGCCGGGACGCAAGAGCGCCGGGTCGAGAACGTCGGGGCGGTTGGTGGCGGCGATGAGAATGACCCCTTCGTTGGATTCGAAGCCGTCCATTTCGACGAGGAGCTGGTTGAGGGTCTGCTCCCGCTCGTCATGCCCCCCTCCGAGCCCGGCGCCGCGATGGCGGCCGACGGCATCGATCTCATCGATAAAGATGATGCAGGGGGCGTTCTTTTTCCCCTGGACAAAGAGGTCGCGGACGCGGCTGGCGCCGACACCGACGAACATCTCGACGAAATCGGAACCGGAGATGGAGAAGAAGGGGACCCCGGCCTCGCCGGCGATGGCCCGGGCCAGAAGGGTCTTGCCGGTTCCCGGGGATCCGACCAGCAGCACCCCCTTGGGAATGCGGCCGCCGAGGCGGGTGAATTTCTTGGGATCCTTGAGAAAGGCGACGATCTCCTCCAGCTCGTCCTTGGCCTCGTCGATGCCGGCCACGTCCTGAAAGGTGATCTTGGCCTGGGTCTCGTTGAGGAGCTTGGCCTTGCTCTTGCCAAAACTCATGGCCTTGCCGCCGCCGGACTGCATCTGGCGCATGAAGAAAATCCAGACGCCGATCAGCAGCAGAATCGGCCCCCAGGAGACCAGCAGCGTGAACCAGAAGCTGTGATCCTCGGACGGCTTGGCCTGAATCACCACCCCCTTGTCGCGCAGCTCGGCGATCATCCCCGGATCGTCGGGCGCATAGGTACGGAACAGGGAGCCGTCCTGATATTTCCCTTCGACATTGGGCCCCTGAACCGTGACTTCGGCCACGCGCCCCTCTTCGACGGCACTGACAAAAGCGGTATAGCTGATCGGTTTTTGCTCCGGCTCTCTTTGGGTCATCATGTTGAAAAGAAGAATCATCACCAAGGAGATGACGAGCCAGAGCGCGATGTTTTTATAGAATTGATTCACTATTCCCCCTGAACGCTGTATTTACCTGGGTCCTTCCCGCCGTCGAGCACGAGGAAACCGCAGCCTGAGCCAACGGAAAGTTACCATAGCCCCTGTGAATTCACAAGCCAATTGTCGGACAATCGGCCATCTTCAGCACCATCCGCACCACCGCCGCCCCGCCCGAATCAGGGCGCAGACCGTGGCAGCGCCGCACCCCGGCAACCCACAGGATCGTCTCTCCGACCACCAGGGGGAGCGAGCGGCGCTCCTCCCGGGGAATTTTGCTGTCAATAAGGAAATCCTTGAGTTTTTTCCCGCCGGCGGCACCGGCGGGATGAAAGCGGTCGCCGTTGGCAAAGGTGCGAACGGTCAGAGGAAAGCGAAGGAGGGATGCGTCGAATTCCACGGACCAGCGATCCTCGCCGGCACCCGTCTCGACCAGGGAGACCGTCAGCTCCGCACCGCCGGGGAGAGGATAGCTCCCGGGCCCCGGAATCGGCAGGGAATAGGGCTCGCCGATAACGGGCGGGAAACGGCGCAGCCACAGCTGCCGGTAGCGACGGCCGACCCAGGCGCCGGGGAGATGCACTTCCCTCTGGGGACGGAGCCCGCCGAGAAGACTGGCGACCGCTTCGAGATGGAGCCGCCCGAGACCGGCGAGACTCCCCCGCACTTCTCCGAGGGCGCGACGGATGACGCGAAGGCGCAGTGCCGGATGCACCTCCGCCAGGGTCTTGCAGTCGAGCCAGAGTCCATCGGCTCGGCGGCGCGCCAGCGTCTCGAGAACCCGCCTCTCTTCGCCGGCCCAGTAATCCTCTTCTGATTCGATGCGCCGGGCCAGGTGCGCCAGATGTTCCTCGACGGCGGGATTGAGGGACTGCAGGACGGGGAGAACCTGATGGCGGATCCGATTGCGGGTGTAGGCAAAATCGTCGTTGCTTTTGTCCTGGACATGGGGGAGTCCCTGACGGTCCAGGTAGTCGAGGAGCTGCTGCCGGGAAAAGGAGAGGAGGGGACGGATAAACGGCCCGTTCTTGAGGCGCATCCCCGCCAGACCGCTGAGGGCGCTGCCGCGCAGGAGACGGTGAACCACGGTCTCCGCCTGGTCGCCGCGATGATGCCCGAGGGCGATCCACCGGCAGTCGTGGCGGGCGGCCGTCTGCGTAAGAAAAGAACGACGGGCGTCCCGACCGGCTTCTTCCAGCCCGACCCCCCGCTGTTCGGCCATTTCCGCCACGGACTCCCGACTGGAGACAAAGGGAAGGGCGAACCGCTCACAGAGGCGCTGCACAAAAAGCAGATCGTCGGCGCTCTCCGGGCGGAGGGCATGATCGAGATGAGCGACACAAAGGGTCAGGGGAAAGGTCGGCGCCAGACGATGGAGGAGATGAAGGAGGGCGACGGAGTCGGCGCCGCCGGAGACGGCGACGAGAACCCGGTCACCGGGAGAAACCAGGTTGTGTTCAACGAGGATCTGGACGAAGGCTTCCTGCATGGGGTTCGAGACCGCGCGGAGGGTTAAAACCAAAAAAGCGAAACCCTCCCCGGTGCCGGGGAGGGTTTCGCTGGGGATGGTGGCGGTGCAGAGATTCGAACTCCGGACACTGCGGATATGAGCCGCATGCTCTAACCAGCTGAGCTACACCGCCAAAGCCTTATGAACACGACCTCCCTCCCGGGAGGCCCATCGTTTTTTGGTTGCGGGGGAAGGATTTGAACCTTCGACCTTCGGGTTATGAGCCCGACGAGCTACCAGACTGCTCCACCCCGCGTCAGGGAAAACGAAATCTACAGACAAACAAAAACAATGTCAAGATCTTTTTCGGAAATCGATCAGACCGGCAACACCGGTCCTCGGGAGAGCGGGGGTGGCTGCAGACATCCTCTCAGCGTTTCCTGATCAGGGCTGTGAGTTTGTCCTCGGTCTGGAGGCGCTGGACGATCCTGGTCACTTCCTCGTTGCCGGAGTAGGGACCGACAAAAACCCGGTGCCAGACCCCTTTGGCTCCGAGGTCGACCTCCTGGGCGTAGGCGGGATATTTCTTGAAGGCGAGGCGTTCGGCCAGACTTGCGGCATCGGCGGCCTGGCGAAAGGAGGCGACCTGGACCAGATAGGCGCCTTCGCCGTCGTCCTCCGGGCGCGAGCGGGACGGGGCGGGTTGAGGGAGAGGTTGAGGGGCGGGTAACGGCGGCGCGACCCGAAGTGCCGGGGTGTCCACGGTCGCAACAGGAGCCTCTTCGGGAGGGAGATTGATGCCGCTCCCCATCGGCGGCTGTTCCCCGCGGGGAAGAGCTTCATAAAAGGTCAGGCCGTCCCCGCCTTCGGGGGGCGAGGGGAGAGGATCGGCCACCTCGGTCGCCGCCGGGATAAGGGGCTCGGCAGGGACGGCGATCCGCGGGGTCGCAACCGGCTCCACCGTGACCACCGGCTGAGATCCGCCGCGACCGACCATGACCCCGAGGGAAAAACTGGCCAGGGCGACGGCAAGAACCAGAACCAGAACGATGAGCGCCTGCTTTTTCTCCATACGCCGCTGGCTGCGCGTAACGACCTGACGGACCATGATCCTTCCCCCTGTTACATCTGCTCCGGAGCCGAAATGCCGAGGACCCGCAACGCGTTTTCCAGAACGATGCGGACACAGTTCACCAGATAGAGCCGGGCCCGGCTGGTCTCCATATCGTCGATGAGTACCCGTTGTCTATTGTAGTAGCTGTGGAACTGGGCGGCAAGTTCCTGGAGGTAGAAGGTGACGCGATGCGGTTCGAAATTCCCGGCAGCCCCTTCGATGGTTTCGGGGTAGCGGGAGAGCAATCGCGCCAGATCCAGCTCCTCATCGAGAACCAGCCGGTCGAAATCGACCTCGCCAAGGCCCGGAACGGCCACCTTCTGCTCGGCGGCGTTCCGATTGATGCTGCAGACCCGGGCATGGGCGTATTGAACGTAATATACGGGATTTTCGGCGTTTTGCTGCTTGGCCAGCTCAAGATCGAAATCGAGCTGGCTGTCGGAACGGCGCATCAGGAAGAAAAACCGACAGGCGTCCCGCCCGACCTCGTCGACCACTTCGCGCAGAGTGACGAACTCCCCCGACCGGGTACTCATGGCGACCTGGGAGCCCCCGCGCAGGAGGTTGACCAACTGCACCAGAATGACCTGCAGGGACTCGGGATCCTGACCCAGACCGGCCAGAACCGCCTTCATGCGCGGCACATAACCGTGATGATCGGCGCCCCAGACATCGACCACCATGTCGAAGCCCCGCTCGAATTTTTCCTTGTGGTAGGCGACATCGGAGGCGAAATAGGTGGTCACGCCGTTGGAACGCTTCAGCACCCGGTCCTTGTCGTCCCCGAAGTCGGTGGTACGGAACCAGAGGGCGCCGTCCTCCTCGTAGGTCAGGCCGCGTTCCTTGAGAACGGCGATCCCCCTGTCTACGGCGCCCCGATCGTAGAGACTCTGCTCGCTGTACCAGTCGTCAAAATGCACACCGAAGGACTTCAGATCGGCGTCGATGCCGGCCAGGATCTTGTCGCCGCCGTATCTGGCAAAATAGCCGACCGCTTCCGCCTCGGGGAGATCCAGATAACGGGCGCCCTCGGCGTCCACAACCTCCTTTGCCAGATCGCGAAGGTAATCCCCCTGGTAGCAGTCGGCAGGAAAGGCGATGACCTCGCCGAGGAGTTCCCGGTAGCGGAGAAAAAGGGAGCGACCCAGGGTGTTCATCTGGTTGCCGGCGTCGTTGATGTAATACTCCCGCTGCACCTCGTACCCTGCGGCCTGCAGGACCGATGCGACGGCATCACCGGTGGCGGCGCCGCGGCCGTGCCCGATATGGAGGGGACCGGTGGGGTTGGCGCTGACGAACTCCAGCTGAACTCGTTTCCCCTCGCCGATCCGGCTGCGGCCATAGTCTGCGCCATGGCGGACCACCTCGTCGAGAACGCCATACCAGCAGCGCCTGTTGAGGTAAAAATTAATGAAACCCGGGCCGGCGACTTCGATCCGGCTCCACAGGCCGTCCCCCTTGCCGAGGGCGGCGGCCAGGGCCTCGGCGATCTTGCGCGGAGCCTTCTTCTCGTCGCGGGCCAGGGTCAGGGCGACGTTGGTTGCAAAGTCGCCGTGCTCGGCGTGCCCGGGAACCTCGAGAAAAATCTCGGGGTAAAGTCCCGAGTGGAGAGTGTCCTCGCGGTAACAGGTCTCGAGAGCGGTGCGGAGATGCTGTTTCAACCGTTCTTTCATGATCATTGAGTCTTTCTCGGCGGGACCCTGCCGGTCCGGCGGCGTTTTCGGGTTTTCCTGCTCGGCGGCCTATCGGCGGAAAGGTTCGGGTAACAGGGGACACTCCCGGAAGATCCCGAGCCTGGTCAGCCTTCCGCGGGACAGGGAGCATGATGAAACGTCGTATGTTATCCCTGGCGTTGGCCGCTGTCAAGGACCGGCGCCAGCAAAAAAGAGCAGCCCCGCCGATCGGCGGGGCTGCTCTTCTCTCAGACGTCCTGAACTGCCGGCTTACCTGGGCAAGTTTTGATCGGGGACCTCGGTGGCGGGACGCTCCGCCGCCGTCTGTTTCCGGGGGGGGAACTGATAAATCAGCTCGTCCTGTTTGACCATCCCCAACTCGCGCCGGGCGATATTCTCGATATAACGCCGGTCGCTGCGCAGCGCCTCGATCTCCTGCCGCAGAGCGGAATTGACCTCCTCGAGCCGCCGCACTTCCTCCTTCAGGACCGCCTTCTGCCGGCCGGACTGGATGACACGCAGCACACCCTTTTCGCCGAACAGGGCAAATCCCAGCATCAGCAGCACCAGAAGGAGCGGCCAGAGCTGAATGGTTCGGGGAGGGGGGGGATTCCCCCCGTTTTCGGAGCGGGTCATGAGTTGATCATCCTCCCCTTGAAGCCGTAGCCGAGGAACGTCCCTGCATTTTTATTTCACGGCGATCTGACCGCGGATCTTCTCCAGGGTCTTTTTGCCGACCCCCTTGACCTTGAGAAGATCCTCCGGCGAGGTGAAGGTCCCCTGCTCGGTGCGGAAGGCGACAATTCGTTCCGCCGTGACCTTGCCGATCCCGGGGAGAGACTGGAGTTCCTTCACCGAAGCCGTGTTGAGATTGACTGCGGCTTCGACCTTCCTGACCACCGGTGCCTGGGCAACGGCGGCCCGGGCCATGGGCGCAAAAGTTAGGCTTAAGCATACTACCGCCAACACCATACCGACAAGACGTTTCATTGCGACTCCTCCTGTGAACGGTGTCCCTCGGGGACACGACCGCCGGACGGTCGGAAGGATTTCCGACTCGCCGGCATCAATGATTCGCCAATCCACCAAAGATTGGCTGTCACTAATTATCATTCACAAATAAAAATCGCAACTCTTTTTTCTTTTTTGCCGGAATCATTCCCCCGGCTCCCCGATCCCCCCTCCGAACAGATCGACCTTCCCCAACCCGGAAAGGGCAAAACTCAAAAGATAGGAGCGATCCTCAATACGGTCCCTGTAGGTCAGATAGATGCTCCAGCACTGGGACCTGAACTCCACTTCGGCGACGGATTCCAGAGACTTGCTGCCGGCGAAATCGTAGCGGTGCTGGTACTTGAAATAGAGGGGATTGAACCAGGCCATGTCGGCGGTGGCGGCCAGATATTCCAGTTCCCCTCGCCGGTACCGGTAATCGATGCCAAGAGCGTTTCCCGCCCCGTCCCGGACTTCCCCGGCCGCGCCGACGGCCGTCAACGCCCCCCCTTCGGGATCCAACCGCAAATCCAGGTCGAAAGAACTCCAGCGGGTCGGGCGGAGGATCAACTCAGTGCGCAAGGTCGAAAAGGGACTGTCCTCTTCCGGCGCATCGAGGCGCGTCTGTCGAATGTCGTACTCCTGGGAGAGGCGCAGATAGAGAAAATCATGGAAGGACGTCCCCCCTTCCTCGGTTTCGAGGCGGGCCGTGAGCCGATTGGTCAGCGCGTAACCGAGGACATTGCGCGGCGCAATGGCATCCAACCGATCAAACTGGGGAAGGTGGCTCTGGTCGACGTTGGGAATGAAGGTGTAGAAGATTTCCGGCTCGACAAGGTGGCGGATGCTCCGGAGTTGTTTTCCTCCCGGAGCAAAAATTCGTGTCAGCCGCGTGGAAATGCGGGTGGAGAAATCGGCCAGTCCCTGCGCCTCGTACCCCGGGCCGTCGCTGGACGTCTGGTAGAGCCTCTGGCGGTAGCCAAACTCGGGGGCGATCTCGAGAAATCCGCCGGCCTCAAAGACCGCCCCCAGGGAGGGGCGCAGATTGAGGCGTTGGCCTTTGAGCCCTTCATGGCGCCAGAAGTTGGTGGTGGAGGACTCCAGGTCGGTAAAGAAGGGGGTCTCGGCCAGGCGGCGCCGCAACAGGTCGAAGCGGACTTCGGGAAGCTGCTGCAGGGTAGCACCGTTACTCCCCACCAGATTCCGGGTGTACTTGAACTGCCCCCCCAGGTTGGCCCGGTCCCAATTGCGATTCAGGGCGACGACCGATTCCACCATGTCGCGGTTGTACTCCCCTGCCTCCTCGCCGAAATCGGCGAAATAGTCGGAACTGCTCACGTACTCCACGTCGCCGATCAGGCGCAGACGGTCGCCCAGAGCCCCCAGATGTTGCCAGTCAAGGGCATAGCGATCGCCGGCATCCTTGATCCCGCTGATGTGATAGCCGTGCAGGACACCGTCGTTTCCCTGACCGAAGATGTAGCGATACTCGGCCCCCTTGCCGACCCCGAGGTCGGATAGGTAATCGAGGTAGAAGGTGGCATCCATGTTGCGCCCGAGAACCTGATAGTAGCCGAGAGAGAGTTCGGTTCCCCGACGATCCGAATAACCGAAGCGCGGCATGAGAAAACCCGATTCCCGCTCGGCGGAGACGGGGTAGATCAGATAGGGGAGATAGAAAACGGGGAGGTCGTAGACGTAGAAGAGAACGTGCCTGGCCCGGGCATAGCCGCCAAGGGTGACATCGAGGCGTTTTGCTCCGAATTTCCATGAGGGGGTCGCTCCGTCGCAGGTCGTGAACGTCCCCTCCGATACCCGGTAGGTCTCGGCGTCGAAACGCTCGATTTCCCTGCCGACCAGGTGGACGTTCTTTTCACGCATAAAGGCGCGCCCGTCCGTCAGCCGTCCGGCATCGGTATTGACATTGAGCCAGAGGGTTTCTCCGGTCAGATACCCCGCCGGTTCGGTGACCTCCACCTCACCACTGGCCAGCGCCTCGCCGGCCACCTCGTTCCACTGCACACGGTCGGCATGGAGGGTCAGGGAGCCCTTTTGCAACCGGACCTTGCCGACGGCCTGGTAGGTCCCGCTCCCCTGATCGAAGCTGAGTTGATCGGCTTCGAGGCTCACCGGCTCACCAGCGGCAAGCCCCGCTCCGCCATCGAGGGCCAGGGCCGTCCCCCCCCAGGGAAGAAAAAGTCCGACGACGACGATCTTCCAGGCGCTTATTCTCCGCCGTTTCACCACCGGGCTCCCTCCTGTCCCATCAGATACTCCCGGGCTGCCGCCACCAGAAATAGGGAGCCGGCCACCAGGACAATTTCGCCCTGGCGGCAATCGGCCAGGGCGGCCGCCAGGGCACGCCCGGCTTGGTCAAAGATACGCACAGGAAGCCCGGCCGCGACGCCGCAAGCGGCCAGCTCGGCGGGGGGGACCGCTTCGTCCACCGGCGGACTGGTGCAGTAGAGAGCCGTGACCCGCGGGAGAAGGGGGGCAAGGATATCCTCGAAGCGCTTGTCCCCCTTGACACCCACCACCCAGCGCACGGCATCGGTCGGGACCGTGTCGAGGTAGTCGGCCAGAACCCGTGCGCCCCCGGCGTTATGGGCCCCATCGAGAAGAACTCTTCGCTCCCCCTGCCACCACTCGAGGCGACCGGGCCAGCGCACCTGCCGGACCCCGTTGCGCAGGGCGGCTTCGTCCAGGAAGACCCCCTGCCGCCGCAGCTCCTGGGCAGCGGCAAGGGCCGTGGCGAGGTTGTCGTGCTGATGGACGCCGGGAAGGCCGGGAACCACGTCCTGAAGCTGCAGTCCGGCGGCGCGAAAGGAAAATCCCCCGGGGGACGACTCCACCCGATAATCCCGATCATAGAGGAGAACGGGGGCTCGACGCTCCTCGGCCTGGCTGAGGAGAACCTGGAGAGCGCCGGGATCCTGTGGCCCGATGACCACGGGAACCTCCGGTTTGATGATCCCGCCCTTCTCGGAGGCGATGGCCGCCAGATCAGGGCCGAGATGTTCCCCATGATCGAGACAGATCGGTGTAAGGATCGCCAGGACGGGAGTCACGGCATTGGTGGCGTCCAGGCGCCCCCCCATGCCGACTTCGAGAACGACGAAATCGACCTTCTGTTCGAAAAAATATTGCAGGGCAAGGGCGGTGGCGAATTCAAAGAAGGTGGCGGGGATCCCTTCGCTCCGGGCGCAAAGGTCCTCGGTGAGGCGGGCGATTTCCGGCTCGCTGATCGGGACACCGTCAACCCGGATACGTTCGGTGAAGGAATGAAGGTGGGGCGAGGTGTAAAGTCCGACCCGGTGACCACCCTGACGGAGAATCTCCGCCAGGCAGGCCGAAACCGATCCCTTGCCGTTGCTCCCCCCCACGTGGACAATGGCGTACCCGGCTTCGGGATGGCCGAGCCGATCCAGCAACGCCCGGATATTCTCCAGCCCGAGTTTGATCCCGAACCGCTGGAGACCATAGAGGTAATCCAGACTTTGCTGGTAGTCCACGGGTCAGGCCTTGGTGAAAATCCGCAGGATCTGGGAGAGCCGCGCCTTCATTTCCTGACGTCGCACGATCATGTCGACCATGCCGTGCTCGAGCAGATACTCGGAGCGCTGAAAGCCGTCGGGAAGCTTCTGGCGGATGGTCTGCTCGATGACGCGGGGCCCTGCGAACCCGATCAGGGCGCGGGGTTCGGCCATGTTGATGTCGCCGAGCATGGCGAAACTGGCGGTCACGCCGCCGGTGGTCGGATCGGTGAGAACCGAGATGAAGGGAATCCCGGCCGCCTTGAGCTTGGCCAGAGCCGCGCAGGTTTTGGCCATCTGCATCAGAGAAAGGATACTCTCCTGCATGCGGGCCCCTCCGGAGGAGGAAAAGATAATGACCGGGCTCCGTTTTTCCAACCCTTTTTCGATGGCCCGGGTGATCTTCTCTCCGACGACGGACCCCATGCTTCCGCCCATAAAACTGAAGTCGAAGACAGAAACCACCACCGGCAGAGCCTCGATGGTTCCTTCGCCACAGACCACGGCATCGCCGCCGCCGCTCTTCTTCACGGCCGCCTTGATGCGGTCCTTGTACTTTTTGGAATCCTTGAAATCGAGGAAGTCGACGGACTCCATGGCGGCGTCCATCTCGACAAAGGAGCCGGAGTCGAGGACCAGATCGATCCTCTCCCGGGCGCTGATGCGAAAATGGTAATCGCATTTGGGACAAACGTTGAGATTGCGCTCGATCTCCTTGGTATAGATGATTTCATTGCAGTTTTTGCACTTGCTCCAGACCCCCTCGGGAATCTGAATCTTTTTTGTTTCATCCGGAGCCGCGATCGGCGCCTTCGATTTGGTGAACCAGGCCATGTCTCTACCTCGTCATTTTCAGGGGTGACTTGGGTCAGAAGGAAAAGAATTCCCCCCCTTGCAGGATCTGGAGGTGCGACACCTCCAGGTTGTTCAGTTCCTCCAGAATTTCATCGAGAAACTGCAGCTTCATGTGGAATACTTTAATCGGGACATCGTCCCGACCCAGCTTGGTCAGTTCTGTTTTCAGCATGGCCGGCGTCATATGGCCGCTGGCCACCGCCAGTTCGGCGCACCGATCGGGAAAAGAGGTTTCGACAAAGACCATCCTGAGCTGCGCCGAGGTGCGCCCCAGGGTCCAGATGTCCTCGGTGGTGGCGGTGTCTCCGCAGACGAGAACGGTACCGCACCGATCCGTCAGGGCGTAACCCACGGTATGGACCGGGTGGTTGGTTTGCGCCGAACGGACCCTTATTCCGCAAATCTCCACCTCCTTCCCCGGAGCCAGCGGCCGCAGATCCAGTGCCGGCACGCCGGCGGAGTGGATGCGGGTAAAATCTGGCCAGATCCGGTCGTTGAAGAGATGGGCATGCAAGGTGTCCAGCACCTGCGGCGGGGCCCAGACCCTCAACGAGGTGCGGCGCCGGGCAAACCCGTTGTCGACGAGAAAAGCCAGATCGACGACGTGATCGAGATGGGCGTGGGTTATCACCACATCGGTAACTCCGGCCTGCTCCTCGAGAGTCAGGATCGAAGTCACGGTGCCGGCGTCAACAAGGAGCGATCCATTGACCAGGAGGCTGTTGGTGTGATGGCCGGGGATTGTCGACCCGTCGCTTCCCAGAACGCGAATATCCATCTCATCCCCTGTACGCCCGCGTCACATCCGGGGAAAATAAATGCTATTTCCGTGCCGCTCCGTCTAACAAAGCGACCGTCCTGCCCGCATCCCGTCCTTGAGGGACCGGACAAAGGTCCCGACCTGGGACAGGAGGTCGGGGGAGGCGCCGTAGGCTGCGATCACCCTGACCAGGGCGCTGCCGACGACGACGGCGTCGGAAAAACGCGCCACCGCTTCGGCGTCGGCGGGAGAGGAAATCCCGAAGCCGACGGCCACGGGGACCGAACTCTTCTCCCGCACCGCTCCGACAGCCTTCTCGATGGCTGCGGCATCGACCTGCTGCGTACCGGTGACCCCGGTCATCGAAACATAGTACAGATAACCCTCGCCGGCCTCAGCCAGTCGGGCCATCCGTTCGGGCGGGGTGGTCGGTGCTAGAAGAGTGATCAGTCGCAGCCCTGCTTCCTGCAAAAAGCCGCTGATTTCGCCGGCCTCCTCGGGAGGAAGATCGACCAGCAGCACTCCGTCGACGCCGGCCGCCGCGGCGTCCCGGGCAAAGCGCTGCGGCCCGTAGTGGAGAACAGGGTTGTAGTAGCCCATGAGCACCACCGGGACGTTGGTGTGCTGACGCACCCGGGAGAGCATCTCAAGGATGGCCGGGAGGGTCGTTCCCGCCTCCAGGGCCCTTTCCGAGGAGGCCTGAATGGTCGGTCCGTCGGCCATCGGGTCGGAGAAGGGGAACCCGAGCTCGATGATGTCGGCGCCGGACTCGACCAGGGTATGAATGAGCTTCTCGGTCAGGGCAAGAGACGGATCTCCCGCGGTGATGAAGGGGATCAGAGCCGCATCCCCCTGAATTTTTAAACGTTCGAAGGTCGCCTCAATGCGTCCCATGGTCTACCTCTATTTCACTCAAATTCAGCCAGTTTAATCGAAGGCGCAGCCCTTTTCAACAGTTTTCTCCCGCCGCCAAATCCCTGACCTTCCGGAGGAGCTCGAGAAACATCTCCGGATTGATGCGGCCGGTTTGCACATTGTAGCGGCTGGTGTGATAACTGGCGACCACAATCGGGCCGACAGCGAATCGATGGACCGCACCGTGGGAAAAAGGGTAGTCGCTGAGGCGCTCGATGACCCCCCGATCCCGGAGGAGTCGCAGATAGCTGGTGTAGGCCCCCTGTCCGAGGAGAAGGACCACCTGCAACCGGGGAAGGGAGGCGAGCTCCTCCTCGAGAAAAGGCCGGCAATTGGCGAATTCTCCGGGGAGGGGGCGGTTTTCCGGCGGAACGCACTTGACGGCGTTGCTGAGGTAAAGATCGTGCAGCTGAAGGCCGTCGTCGAGGCCGGTGACCTCTCCCTGACTTGCAAATCCGGTGCGGTGCAGCAGGGGATACATGAAATCCCCCGCTCCGTCCCCGGTGAAGGGACGGCCGGTGCGGTTGGCGCCGTGGGCGCCGGGAGCCAGGCCGACCAGGCAGACCCGCGCCCGGTCATCGCCGAAACCCGGAACCGGCCCGTTCCAGTAGTCCTGACGGGTAGAGCCTCGCCGCGGCGGCAGACTGTCCATATATCCGGCCAGGCGACCACACCTCCGGCACCCCTTGAGACCGACGAGAGCGGCACCCAGCATCCTAGATCTCTCCTTTGCGCCCCGGCAAGGGCGTCTTTTTGCACCCTGTTCGAACGCCTTTTCGAGCGATTGAAACGGCTTACGGATCTCAAGCGACCTCGAATCGGCCCTCGAACATCCTGGTTTTCCCTTCGGCCCCAAGGGTCCGACAGGCGCCTAGGGCTTGCGCCGGGGGGGACCGCGCCGCGCAGCAGGCTTCCTGGCGCCGGCACCGAACTTCTCGGGGATCGGCGCCCTCTTCCGTGGCGGGCTGCGCTTGTAGTCCCAGCAGAAATCGTCGTCTTCGGGAAAGGCGCTGGGAATTTTCTGGCCGATGTATTCCTCGATGTCGGGGAGATGGAAGACCAGGTCCTCGTCCGCGAAACTGATCGCTTTCCCCAGGGCTCCGGCCCGGGCGGTGCGGCCGATGCGATGGACGTAATCCTCGGCATCCTGCGGGAGGTCGTAATTGATGACATGGGTGACCCCGTCGATGTGGATCCCCCGGGAGGCGACGTCGGTGGCCACCAGGAAGGTCAGGTGCCCTTCCTTGAAATCGGTGAGGATCCGCATCCGCTTGTTCTGGGGGATGTCGCCGGAGATCACCGCCGCCTTGAAATCGTTGGCCTGGAGGCGCTCGGCGAGGTGCTCGGCTTCCCGCTTGGTGTTGACGAAGACCAGGACCCGCTCCGCTCCCGGATCTTTCTTGAGGAGCCCGAGCAGCAGGGGGAACTTTTCCCGGCGTCCGGCATGGTAGAGGATCTGCTCCACCCGCTCGGCCGTCACCTGCTGGGGTTCGATACTCACCTTCTCGGCCAGGTTCATGAACTCGTAGGCGAGCTCCATGACCCGGTGGGAGAGGGTGGCGGAGAAGAGCATGGTCTGGCGCTTCTCCACCGGCGGAAGTTTGCGCAGAATGAAGCGCAGATCCTTGATGAACCCCATGTCGAACATGCGGTCGGCCTCGTCGATGACCAGCGCCTCGACGCTGTCAAAGGAGAAGACCTTCTGCCGGGCATAATCGATGAGACGGCCGGGGGTGGCGACGATGACGTCCACTCCGGACCTGAGGGCCTGACGCTGCTTGTCATAATCCATGCCGCCGAAAATGGCCTGAACCTTGAAGGGGCAAAAGGCACCGAGAATCTTGGCGTCCTCGACAATCTGCACCACCAGTTCCCGGGTCGGCGCCATCACCAGGGCCCGGGGGTTGTTGCTGGTCTCGCGGGGATTGGCCAGCATCCGGGTGAAGAGTGAGAGGAGGAAGGCGGCCGTCTTGCCCGTTCCCGTCTGGGCCTGGGCGGCGACGTCCTTCCCCAGGAGTGCCAGAGGAATCGATTCCTCCTGGACGGGGGTCAGATCGACGAACCCGGCCTTTTCGATCCCCTTGAGGACCGATTCGGGGAAGTTCAGTTCGGTGAATTTCATGAGTTTCCTTCGGAAAATGGGTTTCAGGGCGCGGTATCCGGCCTGCGGATTCCGCGCCCCGTTCTTTAAAGCTCCACCCCCATGGCCTCGGCGACGGTATGGATGTCCTTGTCGCCGCGCCCTGAAAGACAGACGGCAATCAGGGTTTCCCTGGGGAGTGCGGGGGCAATCTTCATCACATGGGCTATGGCGTGGGAACTCTCCAGCGCCGGGATAATCCCCTCCATTTCGGTAAGGGCCATAAACGCCCGGAGGGCCTCGTCGTCGGTGACGCTGACGTACTCGGCCCGGCCGATATCGTGCAGATGAGCGTGTTCTGGGCCGACGCCGGGGTAGTCGAGACCGGCGGAGATGGAATGGGCATGTTCGATCTGCCCCTGCTCGTCCTGGAGCAGGAACGTCTTGTTGCCATGCAACACCCCGATCTGCCCGGCGCCGATGCTGGCGGCGTGTTTGCCGGTGTCGATTCCGAGACCCGCCGCCTCGACCCCGACGAGGCGCACTTCGGGATCCTGAACGAAGGGGTGAAAGAGCCCCATGGCGTTGGATCCGCCGCCGATGCAGGCCACGGCCAGATCGGGAAGGCGGCCTTCGGCGGCCAGGATCTGCTCCCGCGTTTCACGGCCGATAATCGCCTGGAAATCCCTGACCAGCATCGGATAGGGATGGGGACCGGCGACGGTGCCGATCACATAAAAAGTGTCCCGGACATGGGTGACCCAGTGCCGCAGGGCGTCATTCATGGCGTCCTTGAGCGTTGCCGTCCCGCTCGTCACGCCGTGGACCTTGGCGCCGAGAAGCTTCATGCGAAAGACGTTGATGGACTGACGGCGGATGTCCTCGGTCCCCATGAAAATCTCGCATTCCATCCCGAAGAGTGCGGCCACCGTCGCCGTGGCCACACCGTGCTGGCCTGCCCCGGTTTCAGCGATGACCCGCCGTTTCCCCATCCGCCGGGCAAGGAGAATCTGGCCGACGGTGTTGTTGATCTTGTGGGCGCCGGTATGGTTGAGATCCTCCCGCTTGAGGTAGATTTTCGCCCCGCCGAGATGCTCGGTCAGGCGACGGGCAAAATAGAGGGGACTCGGGCGGCCGACATAGTTCTTCAGGTAGTCGTCGAGTTCCTCGAAAAAACCCGGATCGGACAGGGCCGCCCTGTAGGCCTCCTCGAGTTCGATAAGGGCCGGCATCAGCGTCTCGGCCACATAGCGGCCGCCAAAGAGACCGAAATGGCCGCGGGCGTCGGGAAAATCGTACATCGGTTGGGTTTCCTTCTGCTAAGTCGCAGGAATCAACGCCCGGCGCCTTGTCCGGGAGGAGAGTCAGGGGTTTGCTGGAATGTTCCAGTTCTCTGCATTTTGAGCGGCGAGGATAAAGGCCGCAACCTTCTGCGGATCTTTTTTGCCCGGAGCCGCCTCGACGCCGCTGGAAACGTCGACGCCGTAGGGGGAGACGGTTCGCACCGCCTCGGCGACGTTTTCCGGAGTCAGCCCTCCGGCAAGGATGACCGGGCGCTGCCGGGCGACGAGACGGGCAAGCTCCCAGTTGAATGTCTTTCCGCTGCCGCCGTAATTCCCCGCCACCCAGGTGTCGAGGAGCAGGGCCGAAACCGGGAAGGCTTCATGACCGGCAAGGCTCGCCTCGTCGCGGACGCGCAGCGCCTTGATGACCCGCCGCGGCGCGAAGTCGCAGTCTGCCGGTCCCTCATCGCCGTGGAGCTGGACGACATCGAGGGCGCATTCCTCGGCGATCTCCCTGATGCGCCCCGGCTCCTCGTTGACGAACAGACCGACGGTGGTGACCAGGGGAGGGAGCCTGGCAATGATGTCCCGGGCCCTGGCCGCCGTCAGGCAGCGCGGACTTTTGTCATAAAAGACAAATCCCAACGCATCCGCCCCGCACGCGCAGGCGTGCAGGGCGTCTTCGACGTTGGTCATACCGCAGATCTTGACCCGAATCATCCGGACAAACCCCCTTGGCGCTTACGGCCGGCGCCGGCCATGGGACGATCACCCAACCTTCGGCAGATGGGCCAGCGATTCCTTGATCGCCTCGGCGGGATACTCGTAATCGGTCAGATGGCCGGCCAGAAAGTCGTCGTAGGCGGCCATATCGACATGGCCGTGCCCGGAGAGGTTGAAGAGGATGGTCTTCTCCTTCCCCTCCTCCTTGGCCTGCAACGCCTCGTCGATGGCGCCGCGGATGGCGTGGCTCGATTCCGGCGCCGGGATGATCCCCTCGGTCCGGGAAAAAAGGACCGCGGCCTCGAAACAGGCCAGTTGCGCCACCGCTTTGGCTTCGACGACGCCGGCATGCACCAGCTGCGACACCAGCGGCGAGGCACCATGGTAGCGGAGTCCGCCGGCATGGATTCCCGGCGGCATGAAGTCGTGGCCGAGGGTGTACATCTTGGCCACCGGCGCCATCTTGGCGGTGTCGCCATAATCGAAGGCGTAGACGCCGCGGGTCAGGGTCGGGCAGCTCAGCGGTTCCATGGCCAGAACCCGCACCTTTTTCCCGCTCGCCTTGTCGGCGATGAAGGGGAAGGCAATCCCGGCGAAGTTGGAACCGCCGCCGTGACAGCCGATGACGACATCGGGATAATCGCCGACCAGGGCCATCTGTTCCTTGGCCTCAAGACCGATGATCGTCTGGTGCAAACAGACATGGTTGAGGACGCTCCCCAGAGCGTAGCGCGTGTCTTCGCGGCTGACGGCATCCTCCACCGCCTCGCTGATGGCGATGCCGAGGGAGCCGTTGCTCTCGGGGTGCTCGGCGAGGATCGAGCGGCCGGAGTTGGTGCGGTTGGACGGCGAGGGAATGACCTCGGCGCCCCACAGCTGCATCATGCTCTTGCGGTACGGCTTTTGGTTGAAGGAGACCTTGACCATGTAGACCGTGCACTCGAGGCCGAACATCTGGCAGGCGAGGGCGATCGACGATCCCCACTGGCCGGCGCCGGTCTCGGTGGCGATGCGCTTGGTGCCGGAAATCTTGTTGTAGTAGGCCTGGGGGATGGCGCTGTTCGGCTTGTGGCTGCCGGCCGGCGAGGTCCCCTCGTACTTGTAGTAAATCTTCGCCGGCGTTCCGAGGGCCTTTTCCAGGCGGTGAGCGCGAAACATCGGCGCCGGTCGCCAGAGCTGGTAAATTTCCCGCACGGCCTCGGGAATATCGATCCACCGCTGCTGGGAAACCTCCTGCTCGATCAACGGCATGGGGAAAAGCGGGAGCAAATCGTCGGGAGTGACCGGCTGCATCGTCCCGGGGTGGATCACCGGCGCCAGAGGACCAGGGAGATCGGGGATGACATTGTACCACTGCTTCGGGATCCGGTCCTCGGGGAGCAATATCTTGGTCTGCATCGGAATCTCCTTCTTGGGTAAATTAAATCCGCCGCCAGGGGTCAATCCTGGCCCGTCAGCTGGCGCAGTTTGGCGCCGATGTCGTCCTCGCGCATCAGCGACTCACCGATGAGGAAGGCATGGGCCCCGGCCTTTTGCAAGCGCTCGATGTCGGCCCGGCCATTGACGCCGCTTTCGGCGACCACGAAACGATCGGGGGGAATCAACGGCCGCAGCCGCTCTGTGGTGCCGAGATCGGTGACGAAGGTGCGCAGGCTGCGGTTGTTGATGCCGATCAGTTCGATGTCGGTTTTCAGCGCCATCTCCAGCTCTTCCCGGTCGTGGACCTCCAGGAGGACATCGAGGTGGAGCTCGCCGGCAAGGGCGGCAAAGTCCCGCAGCTCGTTCAAATCGAGCATCGCGGCGATGAGGAGCACCGCGTCGGCGCCGAAGGCGCGCGCCTCGACGATCTGGTAGGGATCGCAGATAAAATCCTTGCGCAGCAGGGGGAGGGAGACCCCCTCGCGAATCAGCCCGAGAGAGTTGAGATGACCGTAAAAAAACGCTTCGTCGGTGAGCACCGAAAGGCAGGTGGCGCCGTTGGCCTGATAGATCGCGGCGATCTCCAGCGGGTCGAAATCGGCGCGGATTATCCCCTTCGAAGGGGAGCCCTTCTTCACCTCGGCAATGACGGCCGTCCCCCCCGATTCATCCATGGTCCGCAACGCCCGGACAAAGCCGCGGGTCTGGTCCTCGACCAGGGAGAGTCGCTCGCGGAGACGCGCCAGGGGGAACCTGACCTTGGCGGCGGCGACCTCGTCGCGCTTGTGGGCGACGATCTTCTTCAAGATATCGGGAGTGCCGGTCATGCCCCTCTTTTCCCCGGAGTCCCCCTGGGGGAAACCGGCATCATGCGTTGGTGAGCTTCGCCAGTTTTTCGACCTGCATCAGGGCGCGTCCGGAGTCGATCGCGTCGCCGGCGAGGCTGAGCCCGGCTCTGACGTCTGCGACCTTGCCGGCGGCGATCAGGGCGTAGGCGGCGTTGAGCAATACGACGTCCCGCCGGGGTCCTTTTTCGCCGCCGAGGATATTGCGGACGACTTCGGCGTTCCCCCGGGCGTCGCCGCCGCGAAGATCGGCCATGGTACACCGGGAAAGACCGAACTGCTCGGGGGAGATGCGACTCATGGCAATCCCCCCCTCGGTGACGGTCGCGACGGCGGTCTCGGCTGTGAGAGTGATTTCGTCCATGCCGTCGAGGCCGTGAACGACGAAACCCCGCCGGCATCCGAGGTTATGCAGCACCTGCGCCAGAGGTTCGACCAGGTCCTCGCGATAGACCCCCATCACCTGACAGTCGGCCTTGGCCGGATTGGTCAGCGGCCCGAGGATATTGAAGATGGTGCGGATGCCGATCTCTTTGCGCGGACCGATGGCGTGCTTCATCGCCCCGTGCAGGGCGGGTGCGAAGAGGAAGCCGATACCGATTTCCTCAATGCAGCGCTCCACCGTTTCCGGAGTGACGTCGAGTTCGACGCCGAGGGCCTCCAGGACGTCGGCGCTGCCGCAACTCGAGGAAACCGAGCGGTTGCCGTGCTTGGCGACCTTGACTCCGCAGGCCGAAACGACGAAGGCGACGGTGGTCGAGATGTTGAAGGTGTTGGTTCCGTCCCCCCCCGTTCCGACCACGTCGAGGATCGTCTCCAGATCGACGTTGATGTCGTCGCGGTCCATGTCGAGAACGTTGCGACCGACGCGGATCGGCGTCGCGCGCTCGCGCATCACCCGGGCCGCGCCGGTGATTTCGGGAACAGTCTCCCCCTTCATCCGCAGAGCGGTAATAAAAGCGCCGACCTGCGCCGGGGTGGCCCCCCCGGACATGATCTGATCCATGATCCCGATCATTTCTCCTTCGGAGAGGTCGATTCGCTCCACAACTTTGGCGATAGCGGCTTTGATCATGAGGGTCTCCTGTCCTGCGCGAGGCCTGCGCCCCCGGGCGGAGGTGATCCGCCCTGCCCTATGGTTAATCAGGTCAGTTCGAGAAAGTTCTGCAGCAAACGCTTCCCTTCGACGGTCAGAATCGACTCGGGGTGAAACTGCACTCCCCAGAGGGGGCGCTCCCGATGTTCGAGTCCCATGATCGTTCCGTCCTCGATCCAGGCGCAGATGCGCAGACACGACGGGAGACTTGCCTTCTCGACGATGAGCGAGTGATAGCGAGTGGCGACAAAGGGGTTGGAGAGGCCGCTGAAAACCCCGCTGTCGTCATGGTGGATGAAGCTGGTCTTGCCGTGCATCAACTCGGCGGCGCGGATCACCTTGCCGCCGAAGGCGTGGCCGATGGCCTGGTGCCCGAGGCAGACACCGAGCATGGGAATTGTCGCCGAGAGGCGCTTGATCAGCTCCACGGAAATGCCGGCTTCGGCCGGAGAACAGGGACCGGGGGAGACGACGATGCGACGCGGCGAAAGGGCGGCGACCTCTTCGACCGTGATCTGGTCGTTGCGATACACCACCACCTCCTCGCCGAGTTCCTGCAGATACTGGACGAGATTGTAGGTGAAGGAGTCGTAGTTGTCGAGCATCAGCAACATGTCAATCGAGCCCCCTCTGCGCCATTTCGATCGCTCTCTGGACGCCCATCGCCTTGCTGATCGTTTCCTGATACTCGGCGGCAGGATCCGAGTCGGCAACGATGCCGGCGCCGGCCTGGAGAAAGATCCGGTCGCCGTCGATGATCAGGGTGCGGATGGCGATCGCCATGTCCATGTTCCCGGAAAAGGAGAAGTAGCCGACGGCCCCCCCGTAGATCTCCCGACGGCACGGCTCGAGTTCGTCGATAATCTCCATCGCCCGGATCTTCGGGGATCCGGAGAGGGTCCCGGCGGGAAAGGTGGCACGGAAAACGTCGAAGGCGTCCCGCTCCGGAGGGAGCTCGCCGCGGACGTTGGAGACGATATGCATGACGTGGGAGTAGCGCTCAACGACCATCAGCTCGCTCACCTCGACACTCCCCGGCAGAGCGACCCGGCCGATGTCGTTGCGGCCGAGATCGACCAGCATGATATGCTCGGCCCGCTCCTTGGGATCGGCGAGGAGTTCCTCTTCGAGGCGACCGTCCTCCTCGGAAGTGGCGCCGCGGGGGCGGGTCCCGGCGATGGGGCGCACCTCGACTCTGGTCCCCTCCTTGCGGACCAGGACCTCGGGGGAGGCCCCGACCACCAGGGTTTCGCCGAAGCGGAGGAAGAACATGTACGGCGAAGGATTGATGGTCCGCAGCGCCCGGTAGATATCGAAGGGGTCGGCACAGAGTTGACCGGAGAAGCGCTGGGAAAGGACCACCTGAAAGATGTCGCCGGCGCGGATATACTCCTTCCCCCGCACCACCGCCGCCTTGAAATCGGCCTGAGAAAAGTTCGACTCGAAGGCGATGGGAATCGCGGCACCCGGGGCGGTGTGCGGCGGAAGGGGCGAGCGAAGGCGGGCGATGAGACCGTCGATCGCCTTGATCCCGCGCCCGTAGGCAGCGACGGGATCCTCCTCCGGCTGCAGGTGGACGTTGCAGACCACCTTGATCTTCTGACGCATGTTGTCGAAGATCAGCAGTTCTTCCGTGAGAAGGAAAGCGGCGTCGTAGGCCCCGATCTCCCTTGGATTCTCGTCGGGCAACCGTTCAATGAAGCGGACCATGTCGTAGCCGAGGTAGCCGACGGCGCCTCCGGAAAACCGCGGGAGCCCTGGAACGGAGACGGGCCGGTAGGGAGCCATGAACTCCTTGAGCCTGGCCAGGGGATCGGAACTTTCCCCGGAATGAATGACCCGGTCGCCGTTGAGGACCTCGTAACGCACCCCCTGACAGCGAAAGACCTTGGCCGGACCACTGCCGAGGAAGGAGTAGCGCGCCCACTTTTCGCCCCCCTCGATACTCTCGAGGAGAAAGGAGGTGTGACCGTCGTCGATCTTTTTGAAGGCCGAGACCGGCGTTTCCATGTCGGCGAGAATCTCCCGGTAGACCGGGATAAGATTGCCGTGGGTCGTGGCGGAGGCGAATTCACTCAGGGATGGAAAATACATGCAAACTCCAGCGACAAAAGATGGTTACATTAGCACGGAAGCCTGAACCGGTCAACATTCAAGCCCCGCTGTCCCCCTCTGCCGGCACAACAAAAAAGGGCAAGGAGTCTCCTCCCTGCCCTTCCCAATCCGGTGTACCGGAATATCATTTTTCGCCTTCACCCTCTTCGGAAGCGGGCTCGGCCACTGGGGCCTCCACGACCTCGGTGGCGACAACAGGTGCAACTGTGGCCTTCGAAGTGGCCTTCGAAGCGGCCTTCGGAGCGGCCTTGACCGGTTTGACAGGTCGGGGAGTAATCTCTTCCTCGACCAATTCGATGATCGAGAGAGAAGCATTGTCTCCTGCACGGTTCCCCATCTTGATGATGCGGGTATAGCCGCCGGGACGATCCGTGTAGCGGGGACCGATCATTTCGAAGAGTTTTCCGACAACCGTACGGTCGCGGATTACCTGAAGGGCCTGGCGCCGGGCATGGAGGTCGCCGCGCTTTCCGAGGGAAATCATTCTCTCGGCGAGTTTGCGAACTTCTTTGGCCCGCGCGTCGGTGGTGGTGATCTTCTCGTGATCGAGGAGGGAGGTCACCATATTCCGCAACATGGCCGAGCGGTGGCTCGAATTACGACCGAGCCGTCTGCCGGAGTTGTTATGACGCATCGTTCTGTGGTCCTTTCTTTATTAATCCGTCGGGCCTCGGAATCAGACTTCCTCGTTCCCCTTCTGAATCATTTTGAGATACTCGGCATCGGGAAAACCGTCCAGCTTCATCCCGAGCGTCAGTCCCATGTCGGACAGAATGTCCTTGATCTCATTGAGGGACTTGCGCCCGAAGTTCTGGGTCTTGAGCATTTCAGCTTCTGAACGCTGAACCAGGTCGCCGATCAGCCTGATGTTGGCGTTTTTCAGACAGTTGGCGCTGCGCACCGAAAGCTCGAGCTCATCCACCGTACGGTAGAGGTTTTCGTTGATCTTGCGCCCCTCTTCACCCACGGCCTCCTCGACCGGCTCGATCTCCTCGTCGAAATTGATGAAGATCTGCAGTTGATCCTTGAGGATCTTCGAGGCATAGGCGACGGCGTCGTCCGGGCGGACGCTGCCATCGGTCGTGACTTCCAGGGTCAGCTTGTCGTAGTTGGTGATCTGACCGACGCGAGCGTTGGTCACCGTGAAATTCACCTTTTTGACCGGGCTGAAAATAGCATCGATGGGGATGGTGCCGACCGGTGCATTCTCGTCCCGATTGCGCTCGGCGGGCTCGTACCCTTTTCCCATGGCGACCACCATGTCCATTTCCACATCGGCCTCTTTGGAGCAGGTGGCGATATGGTGACTGCGGTTGATGATCTCAACGTGCGAGTCGGTAATGATGTCGCCGGCGGTGATAACGCCCGCCCCTTTTTTGACGATACGGACGTTGCGGCTCTCATTGCCGTGGACTTTGAGAAGCACGCCTTTGAGATTGAGGATGATATCGGTAACGTCCTCGGTCACGCCGGGAACAGTGGAGAACTCGTGAAGCACCCCTTTTATCCGCACCGAGGTAAGCGCCGCACCTTGCAGGGAAGAAAGGAGAGCCCGACGGAGTGAGTTGCCCAGCGTCGTTGCAAAACCCCGTTCAAAGGGTTCGGCAAAAAAACGGCAGTAACTGTCCGTCATCGTTTCCGTTTCAACCTGGAGGCGCTTGGGCTTGATGAGATCTCTCCAGTTTTTATACATTCGTATCCTCCGTATTGAGGTTACAGCCTTGGATTGCCAGGATTACTTGGAATACAGCTCGACGATGAGGTGTTCCTGGAATACAGGCGTGGTCATCTCTTCACGGATCGGAAGTGTTTTGACCGTTCCCTTGAACGCAGTGCGATCGAGTTCAATCCACGAAGGAACGCCGCGGCGCATAACACCGTCCAGGGCTTCGTTCACCCGGGCAATTTTCCGACTCTTTTCGCGGACTTCGGCAACATCTCCAACCCTCACAGAGAAAGAGGGGATGTTCACCTTGCGGCCGTTCACCAGAAAATGCCCCTGACGGACGAGCATGCGAGCCTCGTTGCGGGAGGTGGCAAATCCGCTGCGATAGATAATGCTATCGAGGCGCCGTTCGAGAAGTACCAGAAGGTTCTCGCCGGTGACCCCCTTCATACGGTCGGCTTCTGCAAAATACGACCGGAACTGCGCCTCAAGGAGACCGTAGGAACGTTTGACACGCTGCTTTTCACGCAGCTGCGTTCCGTAGTTGGTTACCTTGACGCGCCCCTGACCGTGCTGGCCGGGTGCGTAATTGCGGCGTTCGACTGCGCATTTATCGGTATGGCACCTGTCCCCCTTCAGGAACAGTTTCATATTTTCTCTCCGGCAAAGCCGGCAGACGGGACCAGTATATCTAGCCAACGTTCGTCCTCCTTATATCGTTAAACTCTTCTGCGTTTCGGGGGACGGCAGCCGTTGTGAGGAATCGGCGTAACGTCCTTGATCAGGGAGATGTTGAGTCCGGCGGCCTGCAGGGCACGGAGAGCGGACTCCCGACCCGAGCCGGGTCCCTTGACGTGGACTTCAACGCTGCGCATCCCATGCTCCTGGGCCTTTTTTGCGGCATCCTCGGCGGCCACCTGGGCCGCAAAGGGGGTACTCTTGCGGGACCCCTTGAAGGCCTTGGCGCCACATGTCGACCAGGAGATCACGTTCCCGGCGACATCGGTGATGGTGATGATCGTATTATTGAAAGTCGCCTGGATGTGAGCCACTCCAGTCGGGACGTTCTTCTTTTCCTTAGTCTTCCTGACTACTTTCTTACCGGGCTTAGCCATCGTTCCTCCAATTATTTCTTCTTACCGGCCACGGTCTTGCGAGGACCCTTCCGGGTACGGGCATTGGTTTTGGTTTTCTGGCCACGGACGGGAAGTCCTCGGCGATGACGCAATCCACGATAACAACCGAGATCCATCAAGCGCTTGATATTCATGGAAATTTCGCGACGCAGATCCCCTTCGACCTTGTGTTCACGGTCGATGACTTCGCGGATCTTGCCAAGTTCCACTTCATTCAAGTCGTCGGAACGGGTATTGAAATCTACCCCGGCCTTGGTCAGAATCTCCCTGGACGCGGAGTTACCAATGCCGTAAATGTAGGTGAGTGCTATCTCGCACCGCTTGTTTCTCGGTAAGTCGATACCAGCAATACGTGCCAATGTCTGTTCCTCCTAATCCCTTTATCCCTGTTTCTGCTTGTGCTTGGGGTTCTCACAGATAATCCGGACAATACCCTTGCGCTTGACGACCTTGCACTTGTCGCAGATTGCCTTAACCGAAGCTCGGACCTTCATCACTCTATTCCTTTTGGTAAGCCATTCTGTTATTGAAACACCGAAACCGCGCTGCCAGCCCCGGGATTACCGCCCCACCTGAATTCTCAACCGTCTTAACGAATCCGGGTCAGTATTTCAGGGCCGTCTTCGGTGACTGCTACCGTGTGTTCAAAGTGAGCGGAGGGTTTCCCGTCGACCGTGACGGCCGTCCACCCATCTTCGAGAATCTTCACCTCGGGGCGTCCCATATTGATCATCGGCTCGATGGCCAGAACCATACCGGCTTTAAGCCGCGGACCCTGTCCCGGAGGACCGAAGTTGGGGATCTGCGGGGCTTCATGCAGTTCGCGGCCGATGCCGTGGCCGACAAACTCCCGAACCACCGAATACCCTTCTTTCTCGACGCAGGTCTGAACAGCGCTGGAGATGTCGGACAACCGGCCGCCAATGACCGCCGCCTCAATGCCTAACTCCAGGGACCGCCTGGTGATCCGCAACAGTTTCGCCCTGTCGTCATCGATCGACCCGACGGGGATCGTCATGGCGGCGTCACCATAGAACCCCCGATAGACCACACCGAAATCGATACTCAGGATTTCACCCTCGGTCAGCGGGATCTCGTTGGGAAACCCGTGAACAACCTGATCGTTGGGGGAAGCGCAGACCGTGAAGGGAAAACCGCCATACCCCTTGAAGGCCGGACGGGCCTTCCTCTTCCGGCATTCATCTTCGGCCAGACTGTCAAGCTCCCGGGTCGTTACACCGGGACAGATTCGCTCCCGCAGCAACTCGAGAATTTCGGCTACCATTTCTCCGGCAACACGCATCTGGTCGAGTTCAGCACTGGATTTTAAAACGATCACGTCAACTGGTCCGACAGACGGCCAGCAGTTGTTCCTGGACAGCGTTCATTTCCTGCATCCCATCGATGACCGAAAGGAGACCGGCGCGACGGTAGTAATCGATAAGAGGAGCTGTTTGCTGCTGATAGACGTCCAGCCGATGACGTATGGTCGACTCCTGATCATCCTCGCGCTGAAAAAGCTCTCCGTCGCAGGCATCACACCTGTCGGCGACAGCAGGAGGATCGAACTTTACGTGATATCCCCGTCCGCAATCCCGACAGGTCCGGCGCCCGGTCAACCTTTCAACCAGAGCCTCGGTATCCACGTCGAGGGAGACGACGACATCCAGCTCCTTGCCGAGAGCAGCAAGAGTCTCCTTGAGAGCATCGGCCTGAGCTACGTTGCGCGGAAAACCGTCGAGAATAAAACCGGGGCGGCAGTCATCCTTCAACAGACGTTCCCTGACGATTCCCACCACGATCTCGTCGCCGACCAGCGCGCCGGAATCCATGCAGTCCTTGGCCTTGACCCCCATGGGAGTCCCCTCGCGGACTGCCGCCCGCAGGATGTCGCCCGTAGAAATCTGTGGGATCCCGAACCGTACCGTCAGCATCTTGGCCTGGGTGCCCTTTCCGGCACCAGGAGGTCCTAGCAGAATAAGCTTCATCGTTTCTATTGCCCTACCCGTGACGTCCCTTGAGGGTCACACCCTTCATGAACCCTTCATAGGAGCGGGAGATGAGATGCGCCTCGATCTGCGAGGCCGTATCCATTCCGACACCAACGACAATCAGCAAGGAGGTTCCGCCGAAATAAAAGGGGATATTAAATTGTCCGATCAATATGGTCGGCAGCACGCAAACCGCCGAGACATACAGGGCGCCGGCAAAGGTGAGCCGGCTCAACACCGTATCGATATATTCGGCAGTTGCCTTCCCGGGACGAATCCCCGGAACATAACCACCCTGCTTTTTGACATTATCGGCCACATCCACAGGGTTGAAAGTCACAGCCGTGTAGAAGTAACAGAAGAAGATGATAAATGCAACGAAAAAAACGTTATACAGCCAGTGGCTCGGAGTCATCATGGAAGCGACGGTCTGGACCCAAGGGACATCGACGAGGTTGGCCACGGTCGCCGGGAACATGATGATCGAACTGGCAAAGATGGGCGGGATGACGCCGCTCATATTGACCTTGAGGGGGAGGTGGCTGGTCTGGCCCCCGTAATTGCGCATGCCGACGACGCGCTTGGCATAATGAATCGGGACTCGCCGCTGGCCTCTCTCCATGAAGACGATGGCCCAGATTACGGCGACCATCAGCGCCACGATGATCAGCAACACCACCGGTGAGATGGCGCCGGTGGTCGAGAGACGCAGGGTGTTGACGATGGCCGACGGCATGTTGGCGACAATACCTGCAAAGATGATCAGCGAGATGCCGTTGCCGATACCGCGTTCGGTGATCTGCTCGCCGAGCCACATGATAAAGGCTGTTCCGGCAGTCAGGGTGATGATTGTCAGCAGGATGAAGCCGATGCCCTGGTCCGGGACGACCAGTTCGCCGGCCGGGCCACGCATGGTCTGAAGACCGACGGCGATCCCAGCGCCCTGGATGACGGACAGCACGATGGTTCCGTATCGGGTCCATTTGGTGATCGTCTTGCGCCCCTGCTCCCCTTCCTTCGACAACCGCTCCACGGGCTCAAAAACCACCGTAAGCAACTGCAAAATAATGGATGCACTGATGTAGGGCATGATCCCGAGGGCAAACACCGTCATGCGCTCAAGCGCACCGCCGGTAAAAGCGCTGACGAGACCCAGAAGAGTCCCCTGGGTTCCCTCAAAGAACTTAGCGAGAACCTGGGCGTCAATCCCCGGCGTCGGAACATGACATCCCACCCGGTAAACCGCAAGCATACCGAGAGTGAAGAGAATCCGTCGGCGCAGTTCGGGGATACGAAAGATATTTTGTATGCTCGCGATCAATTTAGATAACCTCGGCTTTGCCGCCCGCCGCCTCGATCTTAGCAATGGCCGACTTGCTGAACTTATGAGCCTTCACGGTCAGGGCCTTGGAGAAATCGCCGTCGGCAAGAATCTTGACGCCGTCCCCCACCTTATTGATCAGGCCGGCCTGGCCGAGGGATTCCAGATCAACGACGCTCCCGGCCTCAAAAAGCTCCAGGTCGCGCAGGTTGACAAGAACGTACTCCTTCTTGTTCAGGGAGGTGAACCCTCGTTTCGGAAGGCGGCGCTGCAGAGGCATCTGCCCACCTTCGAATCCTGCCTTGACGCCGCCGCCGGAGCGGGCATTCTGCCCCTTATGTCCCTTGCCGGCCGTTTTGCCGTTGCCGGAACCAGGACCACGTCCGAGGCGCTTTCTATTTTTGGTCGAACCGAGTGCCGGTTTCAGATTACTCAGATCCATAGCTCTATTCCTTGCGAAGTCAGTCTTCAATTGAAACCATATGGGAGACTTTGGCAATCATCCCACGGATTTCCGGAGTGTCCTGTTTGACCACGGTCTGATGAAGACGGGTCAACCCGAGTCCCTTCAGTACCTTGGTAAAATATTCTTTGCGGCCGATGCCGCTTTTTTTCAGGGTGATTTTAACTTGCCCGTCCATAATATGCTCCTTATTCGCCGGAACCAAACCCGCGGCGAGCCATGATTTCTTCAGCACTTTTGAGCTGAGAAAGAGCATTTAGGGTCGCCTTCACCACATTGTGCGGATTGTTGGAACCGAGACACTTGGACAGAATGTCGCCGACACCCGCCACTTCGAGAACGGCGCGCGTGGCACCTCCGGCGATGACGCCGGTACCCTGGGAAGCCGGTTTAAGCAGGACCTTGCCTGCACCGAACTTGCCAAGAACATCAAAAGGGATGGTACGGTCCTTGAGAGGAACACGGATCAGGTTTTTCTTCGCCTGCTCCACCCCCTTGCGAATAGCCTCGGGGACCTCTTTGGCCTTCCCGAGACCGAAACCGACAATACCCTCGCCGTCGCCCACCACCACCAGGGCGGAGAAACTGAAACGACGACCACCTTTGACGACCTTTGAACAACGATTGATATGAATGACTCGGTCAGTCAAGTTCAGCTCTTTGGAATCGATGCGAAGCAAAGACATCCTCCTTTACCTAGAAAGACAGGCCGGCTTCACGAGCCGCGTCGGCAAGGGCCTGAATGCGCCCATGATACAGAAAACCGTTGCGGTCAAAGACCACCTGTTTGATGTTTTTTTCAAGGGCTTTTTTGGCAATTGCCTCGCCCACCGCCTTGGCCGCTTCGATATTACCGGTGTATTTCTGACCATCGGCAACGTCCTTGCACACAGTT
This sequence comes from Desulfuromonas soudanensis, assembly GCF_001278055.1. Lineage (NCBI taxonomy): Bacteria > Pseudomonadati > Thermodesulfobacteriota > Desulfuromonadia > Desulfuromonadales > Desulfuromonadaceae > Desulfuromonas > Desulfuromonas soudanensis. Next base: position 3,105,241 of record NZ_CP010802.1, read on the forward strand.
GAAGCAGCCACCAGAGTCGTTCCGGTGATGTCTTCGATAATCTGTGCGTAAATATGTTTAGCGCTCCGGTAAATGCAGAGTCGAGGGCGCCCGGTCGTACCCCGGACCTTACGACGAACCCGGACCTGACGCTTCAACCGTGCCTGAGCCCTTTTATTTGCAACGCTCACGATAGTTCTCCTTGCCTGCACGTCACTTATTTTTTGCCGGTCTTGCCAGCCTTACGGATAATCCGTTCATCAGAATACTTGATGCCCTTGCCCTTGTAGGGTTCAGGTTCGCGGAATGACCGGATCTTCGCCGCCGTCGCCCCGACAAGTTCCTTATCGATCCCCTTGACCGTGATCTTCGTCTGCTTTTCGACTTCCGCCGAAATGCCGGCCGGCAAGGGGTATTCGATGGGGTGCGAGTAGCCGAGGGCCAGATTCAGCACCGGACCCTTGAGCTCGGCGCGATAACCAACGCCGTTGATCTCGAGGATCTTCTGGTACCCCTTGGTAACACCCTCGACCATATTGGCGATCAGCGTCCGCGTCAACCCCTGCATGGCCCCGCCATTCCGTCCCTCGGGAGCGGTCACCAGGATTTGGTCGACATCCACCTGGACGTTGACCTCCTCACGGAGCGTCCTGGTGAGTTCACCGTTGGGTCCCTTGACATTCAGGGTCGTTCCGCTCTGAACCACCTTGACTCCGGAAGGAATCGCAATGGGTTTTTTTCCAATTCTTGACATCGTCTTCATACTCCTAGAGCCGAATCACTTACCAGACGGTGCAGAGAACCTCTCCGCCAACCTCAGCCTCACGGGCCGCCGCATCGTGCAGCACCCCCTTGGAAGTCGAGAGGATTGCGTTCCCCAGGCCACTCTTGATCATGGGGATTTCCTCCTTGCCGACATAAACACGACGACCTGGAGTAGAGATCCGCTTGATTTCGTGAATCACATGTTTGTTATCATTGTCGAATTTCAGATAAATCCGCAGCACGCCCTGCTTGTCGTCGCTGACGGTCTTGAAATTCTTGATATACCCGAGATCTTTGAGCACCGTGGCAATGGCCACTTTTACGTTGGACGACGGCATGTCCAGTTTGGGGTGCTTCGCCATCCCCGCGTTCCGAATACGGGTCAGCAGATCCGCAATAGGATCGGTCATTGCCATGAATACAGCTCCTCTATGCTTTCTTTACCAGCTCGACTTAGTTACACCGGGAAGTTTACCTTCCGACGCCAGCTTGCGCAGGCAAATCCTGCACATATCAAATTTCCGGTAATAGGCCCTGGGACGACCGCAAAGGGGACAGCGATTGTATTTCTGCACGCTGAACTTTGGTGTCGCCGCAGCCTTAATCATCATCGATTTCTTAGCCACTGTAAACCTCCGCTATCCTTCCGACTTTTTCCTAAAGGGCATTCCCATTCCAGCAAGAAGGGCACGCCCCTCTTCGTCAGTCCTGGCTGAGGTGACGATGGTCACATTCATTCCCTTGACCTTGTCGATTTTCTCGAAATCAATCTCAGGGAAAATCAACTGCTCTTTGATCCCCAGAGTGTAGTTACCCCGGCCGTCGAAAGCTTTGGGCGAAACGCCCTTGAAATCGCGGACACGAGGGAGGGCAACATTGATCAGACGATCAAGAAACTCATAGGCTCTGTTCCGGCGCAAAGTCACCATGCAACCGATGGGCATCCCTTCACGAAGCTTGAAGGTGGCGATGGAGTTCTTCGCCTTGGTGACAACCGCCTTCTGGCCACTGATCCGGCCCAGTTCCACAACGGCCGACTCGAGAATTTTGATATTCTGAATGGCCTCCCCGAGGCCCATATTGATAACGACCTTCTCGATCCGGGGGACTTCCATAACATTTTTAAGCTGCAGGTCCTTCATGAGCTGAGGTGCCAGCTCGGCCTGGTATTTCTCTTTCAGTCTGGCCATGGAAATCCTCCGTTACTTATCCACGATCTCGTTACACTTCTTGCAAAAGCGGGTCTTGGTGCCATCGTCGAGGATACGCACGCCGGTACGAGCCGCCTTGTTGCACGCCCCGCAGAGAAGAAGGACGTTCGACGCATCGATTGCCGCTTCTTTCTCGACGATTCCACCCTCGGCATTGGCCCGATTCGGACGAGTGTGCCGTTTGATCATATTCAGGTTCTCGACGACAATCCGTCCTTTTTCCGGGAAAACCCTGACAACCTTGCCGGATTTGCCCTTCTCCTTCCCCGCTATGACCATCACCATGTCATCTTTTTTGACATGAAATTTCTTTGCCGCCATTGCTTCTTATCTCCCAGTTACTAATTTAGAGTACTTCGGGGGCCAACGACACGATTTTCATGAAGCGGCGGGCCCGGAGTTCACGGGCGACGGGTCCGAAAATACGGGTCCCGACAGGCTCTCCGGCAGCATTGACCACCACGGCGGAGTTCTTGTCGAAGCGGATATATGAACCATCCGGGCGGGTTATTTCCTTGGCCGTCCTGACAATGACGGCACGAACCACGTCACCTTTTCTGACCTTGGAATTGGGCAGGGCCTCCTTAACGGAGCAGATGATGATATCGCCAAGACCGGCGTACTTCCTCTTGGAGCCGCCAAGCACCTTGACGCAGCAGAGCTTCCGTGCACCGGAATTGTCTGCGACATCAAGCATCGTCTGCATCTGAATCATGGCTTGTATCTCCTAAACGGTTACGTTCTTTTCTAAGATTTCGCGGACTCTCCACCGCTTATCACGGGACAGCGGTCTGGTCTCCACGAGGAGAACCTTGTCGCCGACGCTACAGCTGTTCTGCTCGTCATGCGCCTTGTAAGTCACCCCACGCTTGAGGTATTTTTTGTAGACGGGATGCTTGATCAGCTGATCGACCTTGACAACCACGGTCTTGTCCATCTTGTCGCTGACCACAATACCCATCAGGGTTTTACGATTTCCACGCTCTTTATTAATATCTGTCATCGCCATTCCTCGCTATCCCAGCTTTTCCCGCAGAACGGTCTTTACCCGGGCGATATCTTTTCTGACCTGGTTGACCCGGCCGCTGTTCTCCAAGTGTCCCGTGTGGAGCTGGAACCGAAGATTGAACAACTCCTGATTCAATTCCTGATCTTTCTTCGCCAGATCCTCGACACTGAGGTCTCTGATCTCACTAGCCTTCATTGCCGATTTCCTCCCTGATCACAAACTTGGTTTTCAAGGGGAGCTTATGAGCTGCGAGACGGAAGGCCTCGCGGGCCTCTTCCAAATCAACCCCCTGCATCTCATAGAGCACAACACCGGGCCGGATGACTGCGACCCAACTGTCCGGAGAACCCTTTCCCTTACCCATACGGGTTTCGGCAGGTTTCCGTGTCAGCGGCTTGTCAGGAAAGATCCTGATCCAGATCTTGCCGCCGCGCTTGACATAGCGGGTCATGGCACGACGAGCGGCCTCGATCTGTCGAGAAGAAAGCCAGCCGCAGGCCAACGCCTGAAGACCGTAGTCGCCGAAGGTGATTTCGGTACCACCCTTGGCGGCGCCCTTCATGCGCCCCTTAAATGTTTTTCTATGCTTAACCTTCTTGGGCATTAACATAACAGATTACTCCTATCCCGATCACTCTTTACTGTGCTTTTGCGAGAACTTCGCCCTTGAAGATAAGAACCTTGACGCCGATAATGCCGTACGTGGTTTTCGCTTCTGCGAACCCGTAATCGATATCGGCGCGCAGGGTGTGCAGCGGCACACGCCCTTCACGGTACCATTCGGTACGGCTCATTTCAGCGCCACCGAGACGGCCGCTGCAGTGGATCTTGATCCCCTGGGCGCCGAACTTCAGTGCCGAACTGACGCTCTTCTTCATGGCCCGGCGGAAGGCGACGCGGCGTTCGAGTTGAAGTGCGACGTTTTCAGCAACGAGCTGGGCATCGATTTCAGGTTTGCGAACTTCCTGAATGTTGATGAAGACTTCCTTGTCGGTGAGTTTGGCCAGCTCCTTTTTGAGAGCCTCAACCTCGGAACCCTTCTTGCCGATGATGATCCCGGGACGAGCAGCAAAGATATTGATCTTCGCCTTGTTGGCAGCCCGCTCCATTTCGATCTTGGAAATACCGGCGTGAAAGAGCCTTTTCTTGAGGTAGTTGCGGAGCTTGATATCCTCATGCAACAACTTGGCGTAATCAGCCTCGGCATACCACTTCGAGTCCCAGGTCTTGATGACCCCCAAACGAAATCCTATTGGATGTACTTTCTGGCCCAAACTATCACCTCCTCAACAGATTATTTTTCGTCAAGCACAACCAGAATGTGACTGGTCGGCTTACGGATTTTGGTCGCACGTCCCTGCGCCCGCGGGATGAACCGCTTAAGTGCGGGCCCCTGATCGACGGTGATGGTCTTCACATACAACCGGTCGACGTCAGAGACGCCCTTCTGCTCTGCATTGGCGACAGCCGAACTGACCAGCTTGGCGACGATGTCGGCAGCCTTCTGCGGAGAAAATTTGAGGACATTAAGAGCGTCCTGCACCTTCTTGCCACGCACCAGGTCGACGACCAGGCGAGTTTTCTGCGGTGACAGACGGATATAACTGAGTTTGGCTCTGGCTTCCATGAATCTATAGCTCCTTACGCGGAATCACTATTTCTTCTTCAGCTTGCTCTTCTTATCCGCGCCGTGCCCATAATAGGTCCGGGTGGGAGCGAACTCACCAAGCTTGTGACCGACCATGTTCTCAGAAACGAAGACCGGAACAAACTTCTTGCCGTTGTGGACAGCAAAGGTAAGACCAACGAATTCAGGGAATATGGTCGACCGGCGGGACCAGGTCTTGATGACCTTTTTGGCCAACCCTTCAGCCGCCAACTTGCGTGTAATACATTCTTGGACGTAAGGCCCTTTTTTTATTGATCTAGCCACTGCCGTCTCCTCTATCAGAAAATGGTGTTATTTCGTCTTACGCCGAACGATAAAACGATCGGTCCGCTTATTTGTACGGGTCTTGTAGCCCTTGGTCGGAACACCCCAGGGTGTTACGGGGTGGCGGCCACCGGAACTTTTACCTTCGCCACCACCGTGGGGATGGTCGACCGGGTTCATTGCCACACCACGCGTCTGGGGACGCTTGCCGAGCCACCGATTACGGCCGGCCTTGCCGATCTTGATGTTTTCATGATCGGCATTGCCGACCTGGCCGATGGTGGCACAGCAGTCCTGGAGGACCAGGCGAACCTCGCCGGAGGGGAGACGAAGCTGGGCATACTTCCCTTCCTTGGCGGCAATCATGGCATAGGTTCCGGCGCTACGGGCCAATTGTCCGCCCTTGCCGACCCTGAGTTCCACATTATGAACCCAGGTACCGAGAGGCATGGAGCGAATCGCCATGGCGTTGCCAGGCTGAATATCCGCCTGCTCGCTGGCAATGACGGTGTCGCCGACCTGAATACCGACAGGCGCCAGGATGTAGCGCTTTTCCCCGTCAAGGTAGTTAAGGAGGGCAATGCGCGCCGAACGGTTGGGGTCATACTCAACAGATACGATCCGAGCCGGAATTTCTTTCTTGTCCCGCTTGAAATCGATGATCCTGTATTTGCGTTTGTGTCCGCCCCCGGTGTGACGCTTTGTAATCCGGCCATAATTGTTACGGCCACCGGTCTTCTTCAGGGGGGCAACAAGAGACTTTTCCGGCGTCGAGGTCGTAACCTCCTCAAATGTCGAGGCAGTCATGTGACGACGACCGGGAGAGGTCGGCTTGAATTTTTTGATCGCCATTATCGTACTCCGTATCGCTTGATTACAATTCCTCAGACACCGAAGAGGTCGATGCTGTTTCCTTCAGCCAGGGTCACATACGCCTTTTTCCAGTTGGACCGCTTGCCGAAATTTTTTCCGACGCGCTTTTTCTTTCCGGCGACCAAAACGGTATTGACGTTGTGTACCTTAACCTCGAAGGCCTGTTCGACAGCCTGCTTGATCTCGATCTTGTTGGCGTCAACGGAAACTTCAAAAGCCACGACCTGCCCGGCCTCTTTCTGCAGGCTGGTCTTTTCGGTTATCAACGGCTTCTTAATAATCTGATGCAGTGGTTTCATCAGGCTAACGCTCCTTCCAGATGGGCAACGGCCCCCTCGGTGAGTACCAGGTGCCGGTACTTCATCACATCATAGACGTTGACACCTTCGGCGCGCAAAACCTTGACGTTGGGCAGGTTGCGGGCGGAGAGCTCGACCTTCGCGTCGGCTCCATCGATAACCACCAGGACATTCGAGATATCGAAACGGCTGATAACCTCAATGAACCCCTTGGTGCTGATCTTCTCGAGATCGAAAGCATTGAGCACGGTGAACTTTTCCGCCTTGAATCGGGCCGACAGGGCGCTCTTGAGAGCGGCCTTCTTGACCTTGCGGTTAAGTTTGAAGTTGTAATCGCGCGGATTCGGCCCGAAAGCGGCACCGCCGCCGACATAGTGGGGGGCCCGGATACAGCCTTGACGGGCATTGCCCGTTCCCTTTTGTTTGTAAGGCTTCTTTCCGCCACCCGAGACTTCGCTCCGGGTTTTGGTGGAGGCCGTTCCCTGTCGGCGTGCGGCCTGCTGATAGCGGACCATATCGTGGATCAGGTAACCCTTGACATCGGCGTTGAACACCGCATCAGAGATTTCCCGCTCGGAAACCTGATTCTTATTGATGTCGTAAACTGCAATCCTAGCCATGATCTATCTCCCAAGTCCTCTTATCGAAGGGCTATTTCTTGGCCTTGATGCCCTTGCGGAGCATCACCAGGCTGTTCGTGGCGCCGGGGATCGCTCCCCTGACCAGAATCAGGTTCTGTTCCGGGCGAAGCTCGACAATCTGCAGGTTCTGGGTCGTCACCTGCTCATTTCCCATCTGACCTGCCATCTTCTTGCCCTTGAAGACCCGCGAAGGCCAGGCGCTGCAGCCGATGGAACCGCCGTGACGGTGGAACATCGAGCCGTGGCTCGCCCGTCCTCCGGAAAAGTTCCAGCGTTTGATGACGCCCTGAAAGCCCTTCCCCTTGCTGGTCCCGGTGACATCAATAATGTCGCCGACGCCGAAGATGGTGCCGCAGGTGATCTCATCGCCGACGTTGTACTCATCCACATTGTCAACACGGAATTCACGGAGGTGACGGAAGGCACCGGCGCCGGCTTTTTTGAAATGGCCCATCTCCGGCTGATTCACACGGTGGCTCTTCTTGGCGGCGAAACCGACCTGAAGGGCGTTGTATCCGTCCGTAGCGACAGTTTTCTTCTGCAAAACAACACAGGGGCCGGCCTCGACTACCGTAACCGGGATGCGTCTGCCATCCGCGGCGAAGACCTGGGACATGCCGAGCTTCTTACCCAAGATTCCCTTGATCATTACACAAACCCTTACCTTGATATAGATAGTTTCTAAAGTTTGATCTCAACATCGACCCCAGCGGAGAGGTCGAGTTTCATCAGCGCATCCACCGTCTGCTGGGTGGGCTCCAGAATATCGAGGAGCCGTTTGTGCGTGCGCATTTCGAATTGTTCGCGGCTCTTTTTGTCAACATGCGGTCCACGGAGGACGCAATATTTGTTGATAATGGTCGGCAGCGGAATGGGCCCGGCTATCCTGGCACCGGTACGCTTGGCCGTATCAACGATCTCGTTCACTGACAGATCAAGAAGCTTATGATCATAAGCTTTCAGACGGATTCTAATCTTCTGGCTCGGCATAGTAAGTTCCTCTATTACTCGATAATCTCGCTGACGACGCCGGCACCGACGGTCCGGCCGCCTTCGCGGATGGCGAAGCGCAGTTCCTTGTCCATGGCGATCGGGGTGATCAAATTGACGACCATGGCGATGTTGTCACCAGGCATAACCATCTCGGTCCCCTCGGGGAGCTCGACGATGCCGGTCACGTCGGTGGTCCGGAAGTAGAACTGGGGACGATACCCCTTGAAGAACGGCGTGTGGCGCCCCCCTTCTTCCTTGGTCAGGATGTAGGCCTCGGCCTTGAACTTGGTGTGCGGGGTGATGCTGCCGGGCTTGGCCAGAACCTGGCCGCGCTCGATGTCCTCGCGCTTGACGCCGCGCAGCAGTACGCCGACGTTGTCACCGGCCTGACCCTGATCGAGAAGCTTGCGGAACATCTCGACGCCGGTGACCACGGTCTTGGTGGTCGCCTTCATGCCGACGATTTCGATCTCTTCCTGGATCTTGACGATGCCGCGCTCGATACGACCGGTGGCGACGGTGCCGCGACCGGAGATCGAGAAGACGTCCTCGACCGGCATCAGGAAGGGACGGTCGATGGCCCGCTCGGGGACCGGAATGAAGCTGTCGCAGGCGTCCATCAGGTCGAGGACCGGCTTGCAGGCGGCGCAATCTTCCTTGCCGCAGCCGCACTCGAGGGCCTTGAGAGCGCTGCCGGGGATGATGGGCGTGTCGTCGCCGGGGAAGTCATAGGCGGAGAGAAGCTCGCGGATCTCGAGCTCGACCAGCTCCATGAGCTCCTCGTCGTCCACCATGTCGGCCTTGTTCAAAAAGACGACCATGGAGGGGACGCCGACCTGACGGGCGAGAAGGATGTGCTCGCGGGTCTGGGGCATCGGACCGTCGGCGGCGGAACAGACCAGGATCGCGCCGTCCATCTGAGCGGCACCGGTGATCATGTTCTTGACGTAGTCGGCGTGACCCGGGCAGTCGACATGGGCATAGTGCCGGTTGGCCGTCTCATACTCGACGTGGGCGGTGGCGATGGTGATGCCGCGCTCGCGCTCTTCGGGAGCGTTGTCGATCTGATCGAAGGCCTTGTACACGGCGCCGCCGCGGGATGCCAGCACGTTGGTGATGGCAGCGGTCAGCGTGGTCTTCCCATGGTCGACGTGACCGATGGTCCCGATATTGACATGGGGCTTGGTTCTTTCGAATTTTGCTTTGGCCATGGGAAAGCCCTCCTTGATTTGCTCTTAGCCTTTAACCTTGGCGATAACTTCCTCAGCGATAGCCTTGGGAACCTGCTCGTAGTGGTCGAAGACCATGGAGTAGGTCGCCCGTCCCTGGGTGGAACTGCGCAGATCGGTGGAATAACCGAACATGTTGGCGAGCGGCACGTGAGCGCTGACGGTCTGAGCGCCGCTGCGGCTTTCCATGCCCATGATCTTGCCACGACGGCTGCTGAGATCGCCCATGACATCCCCCATGTATTCCTCGGGGACTACAACTTCGACGGCCATGACGGGCTCGAGGAGTACAGGGCCTGCCTTGGCAGCACCCTCCTTGAATCCCATGGAACCGGCAATCTTGAAAGCCATTTCCGAGGAGTCGACGTCGTGATATGAACCGTCGAAAACCGCGACCCTGACGTCGACGATGGGGAAACCGGCGAGGATACCGTTCAGGGAGGCCTCCTCGGCGCCCTTGCCGATGGCCGGGATATATTCCTTGGGGATAACGCCCCCCTTGGTCTCATCGACGAAGGCAAAGCCGGCCCCGGGCTCCTGAGGCTCGATACGCAGCCAGCAATCGCCATACTGACCACGACCGCCGGACTGGCGAACGAACTTGCCCTGAACCTCGACCTTTTTGGTGATCGACTCACGGTAGGCGACCTGGGGTGCGCCGACGTTGCAGGCGACCTTGAATTCGCGCATCATGCGGTCGATGATGATCTCGAGGTGCAGTTCGCCCATTCCGGAGAGGATGGTCTGCCCGGTCTCTTCGTCGGTGCGGACACGCAGCGAAGGGTCCTCTGCCAGAAGTTTCTGCAGAGCGGTTCCCATCTTCTCCTGGTCGGCCTTGGTTTTCGGCTCGACGGCGACATGGATGACCGGCTCGGGAAATTCCATCGCCTCGAGGAGACAGATTTTCTTCTCATCACAGAGGGTGTCGCCGGTGGTGGTGTATTTAAGACCGACAGCGGCAGCGATGTCGCCGGAAAAGACCTTCTTGATCTCCTCACGCTTATTGGCGTGCATCGCCAGGATGCGGCCGACGCGCTCCCTCTTGTCCTTGGTGGAATTGAGGACGTAAGAGCCCGACTCGATAACGCCGGAGTAGACGCGGAAGAAGGTCAACTGCCCGACGAAGGGGTCGGTCATGATCTTGAAGGCCAGGGCGGCAAAGGGACCGTTGTCATCGGCCGGACGCAGCACTTCAGTCTCCGTGCCGGGAAGAATTCCTCTGATGGCGGGGACATCGATCGGGGAGGGCATGTAATCGACAACGGCATCCAGAAGGTTCTGGACACCCTTGTTTTTGAATGCGGAACCACAGAGAACGGGATTGATATGCAGAGCGATGGTGGCCTTGCGGATTCCGGCCTTGAGCTCTTCATTGGTGAGAGTCTCGCCGCCGAGATACTTTTCCGTCAACTCTTCGTCGTGGGAAGAGACTTCCTCGACCAGTTTCTCCCGTGCCTCTTCGGCAGCAGACAGGAGGTCGGCGGGGATCTCAACGACTTCAAAATTGGCACCGAGGGACTCGTCGTCCCAGACGACAGCCTTCATCTCGACAAGGTCGATGACACCGCGGAAGGTGTCCTCCTTGCCGATCGGCAACTGGATGGGGATGGGATTGGCACCAAGACGGTCGCGCATCATCGACAGGCCCCGACCAAAGTCGGCGCCGATGCGGTCCATCTTGTTTACAAAAGCGATACGGGGGACGCCGTACTTGTCGGCCTGACGCCACACGGTTTCAGACTGGGGCTCGACACCGCCGACCGAACAGAAAACCGCCACAGCGCCGTCGAGCACCTTCAGTGAACGCTCGACCTCGATAGTGAAGTCGACGTGCCCGGGAGTGTCGATAATGTTGATCCGATGATCGTCCCAGAAACAGGTGGTTGCAGCGGAAGTGATCGTGATGCCACGCTCCTGCTCCTGCTCCATCCAGTCCATGGTTGCGGCCCCGTCATGGACCTCACCGATCTTATGCGAAACACCGGTGTAATAGAGAATACGCTCGGTGGTCGTCGTCTTACCGGCGTCAATGTGTGCCATGATGCCGATATTGCGGGTTTTTGTAAGGGATACTTGGCGTGCCACAGTGTTACGTCCTCCAGAGGATCAAACTCGTCGGTTACCAGCGGTAGTGAGCAAAGGCCTTGTTGGCCTCGGCCATCCGGTGGACATCTTCCTTCTTCTTCACGGCCGCACCACGATTGTTGGCCGCATCAAGGAATTCACCAGCCAGGCGCTCCTGCATGGTCTTTTCGCCACGACCGCGAGCGTAGGTGATGATCCAGCGAATCGCCAGCGCATTGCGCCGGTCCGAACGAACCTCCACGGGGACCTGATAGGTGGAACCGCCGACACGACGGGATTTGACCTCAAGCAGGGGACGGATATTATCAAAGGCCTTCTTGAAGATATCCAGGGGCTGCTCGCTGGTCCGTGAAATAATCAGATCAAAGGCACCATAGACGATCTGCTCGGCGGTACTCTTCTTGCCGTCCACCATCACGGCATTCATGAATTTGGCCACCAGGCGATCGTTGTATTTGGGGTCGGGGAAAATTACCCGCTTAGCAACTTCTCTTCTTCTCGGCATGACGTCCTCTCGACTTCTTTTGTTATTTAGGCCGCTTGGCCCCATACTTGGAGCGACTCTTCATCCGTCCCTTGACACCAGCAAGGTCGAGGGTGCCACGGACGATGTGGTAGCGGACGCCCGGAAGGTCCTTGACGCGACCACCACGGATCAGAACCACGGAGTGCTCCTGAAGATTATGCCCGACCCCGGGAATATACGAGGTGACGACGATCCCATTGGTAAGACGCACGCGGGCCACTTTACGAAGAGCCGAGTTCGGCTTCTTCGGGGTCGTGGTATACACACGAGTACACACTCCGCGCTTCTGGGGGTTCCCCTTCAGAGCAGGAGCTGTGGACTTCTTCTCCTTGTTTTCGCGTCCCTTACGGACCAACTGATTAATTGTCGGCATCTAAATCTCCCGATATCACTTATTCGAATAGTTGAAAGAGCAACTGGCTTTTCTGGCTGGAAAAACCCGCTAACATTATCAATCCGACCAGGTATTGTCAAGGGCTTTTTGAGCCGCCTCGTCATTTTTAAACGAGGCGGCTCAAGCCCTTCAATCTTCTACGTTTTCCTCGGCAACGGGGAGCTCGGCCGGAATTTCCTCGTCGTCGAAATCATCAGCGATCATCGGCGGCTCGGGAAGCTCCTCGGGCTCCTCGATCAGCAGCTTGGCACTGCGATACTTGGAGATCCCTGTTCCGGCGGGGATCAGACGGCCCATGATGACGTTTTCCTTGAGGCCGCGCAGGTAATCGACCTTTCCTTCGATCGCCGCCTGGGTGAGGACCTTGGTGGTTTCCTGAAAGGAAGCAGCGGAAATAAAGGACTCGGTGGAAAGGGAGGCCTTGGTGATGCCGAGCATGAGCGGCTCTCCCACCGCCGGTTGGAGTCCTTCGCCAAGAACCCGCTGGTTTTCGACTTCGAACTCCCAGCGCTCCACCTGGTCATCGGGGAGAAAGCGGGTATCCCCGACCTCCTTGATCCGCACCCGGCGCAGCATTTGCCGGACGATGGTCTCGATGTGCTTGTCGTTGATCTTGACCCCCTGCAGGCGGTAGACCTCCTGGACTTCGTCGACAAGATATTTGGCCAATTCCTTCTCGCCGAGAACCCGCAAAATGTCGTGGGGGTTGGAAGAGCCGTCCATCAGCGCCTCGCCGGCCTTGACATAATCGCCCTCGTGGACGCTGATATGCTTCCCTTTGGGAATGAGGTATTCCTTGGCTTCGCCGATTTCCGGGGTGACAATGACCTTGCGTTTCCCCTTGGAGTCCTTGCCGTAGGAAACCACACCGTCGATTTCGGAAATAATGGCAAATTCCTTCGGTTTGCGCGCCTCGAAGAGTTCGGCAACCCGGGGGAGACCTCCGGTGATGTCCTTGGTCTTGGTCGTCTCGCGGGGGATCTTGGCCAGAATATCTCCGGCGCCGATCACCGTGTCTTCATTGACGACGATATTGGCCCCCACGGGGAGCATGTAGCGGGCAGGAGCGCCGTTGGGGAGCTTGGCGGTCTTCCCCTCCTCGTCCTTGAGGGTGATACGCGGACGCTTGTCGCCCAGCTTCGACTCGATGATAACCTTGCGCGACAGGCCGGTGACTTCGTCGACCTGCTCCTCCATGGAGAGACCTTCGATGATATCGCCGAAGCGGACTCGCCCGGCAATCTCGGTGAGGATCGGCATGGTATAGGGGTCCCACTCGGCGAGGAGATTCCCTGTCTGGACAACTCCGTCAGGGGCGATGCGCAACCGGGCGCCGTAAACGACACCATAGCGCTCGCGCTCCCGACCGGTCTCGTCGACAACGGCGATCTCGCCGTTGCGGTTCATGACGACGTGGTTCCCCTGGTTGTCGACGACGGTGTTGAGGTTGATGTACTTGAGAAGACCGTCAAAACGCGCCTCGAGGGAGGTCTGCTCGGCCCGGCGGGAGGCGGTACCGCCGATATGGAAGGTCCGCATCGTCAGCTGGGTCCCCGGCTCGCCGATGGACTGAGCGGCAATGACGCCGACCGCCTCGCCGAGGTTGACCATGTGCCCGCGGGCCAGATCGCGGCCGTAGCAGGTGGCACAGATACCCCGACGGCTCTGGCAGGTCAGCACCGAGCGGATCCTGAGCTTCTCGATGCCGGCTTCCTCGATACGCATCATCAGCGTCTCGTCGATCTCCTGGTTGGTTTCGGCGAGAACCTCGCCGGTCACCGGGTCGAGCACGTCCTCCAGGGAGGTACGCCCGAGGATACGGTCGCCGAGGGGCTCGATGACCTCCCCACCTTCCGTCAGGGAAGAAACGAGGATGCCGTCGAGAGTGCCGCAGTCGTGCTCGGTGATAATGGCGTCCTGGGCGACGTCGACCAGGCGGCGGGTCAGATAACCGGAGTTTGCCGTCTTCAGAGCCGTATCGGCCAGACCCTTGCGGGCACCGTGAGTCGAGATGAAGTACTGGAGGACGGTGAGACCCTCGCGGAAGTTGGCGGTGATGGGGGTTTCGATGATCTCCCCCGACGGCTTGGCCATCAGTCCGCGCATACCGGCCAGCTGACGGATCTGCTGGGCGCTGCCGCGGGCTCCCGAATCGGCCATCATGTGAATGGCGTTGAAGGAGGAGACCTTGACCTGCTCGCCGGTGACGGGATCGGTGAGGACATCCACCGACAGGTTGCTCAGCATGGTCTGGGCGATATCCTCGGTGCACTTGGCCCAGATGTCGATGACCTTGTTGTAGCGCTCGCCGTCAGTGATCAGACCTTCGGTGTACTGCGCCTGGATTTCCGTAACCTCACCGACAGCTTTGTTGATGTAGGTTTCCTTGTTTTTCGGAATGACCATGTCGTCGAGGCAGATGGAGATGCCGGCCAGGGTCGAGAAACGGAAGCCCGTCTCCTTGAGCTTGTCGGCGAGGATGACCGTTTCCTTGGTCCCCGCCAGACGGAAGCTGGCGTCGATCAGATCGGCGACCTGCTTCTTCGACATGACGCGGTTGATGTAGCTGAAGGGGATCGATTCGGGGACCACGTCCCGCAGCAGGACGCGGCCGACGGTCGTTTCCACCAGTTCGGCCTTCCCCCCTTCGGAAGTGACCATCCGCACCCTGACCTTCGCCTGCAGATCGGCCTCCCCGGCGTCATAAGCCATGCGCAGCTCATCGCGGGAGGAGAAAGTCATCCCCGAGCCGAGGACGAAAGCGCGGTCGCGGGTCATATAATAAATGCCGAGGACCATGTCCTGGGACGGAACGATGATCGGCTTGCCGCTGGCCGGGGAGAGGATGTTGTTTGTCGACATCATCAGAACCCGGGCCTCGATCTGACTCTCGATGGAGAGAGGGAGATGCACGGCCATCTGGTCGCCGTCGAAGTCGGCGTTGAAGGCGGTACAGACCAGAGGGTGGAGCTGGATCGCCTTGCCTTCGATAAGAACCGGCTCGAAGGCCTGAATGCCAAGGCGATGCAGGGTCGGAGCACGGTTGAGCATCACCGGGTGCTCCTTGATGACCTCGTCGAGAACGTCCCAGACCTCCGGCTTCTCCTTCTCCACCATCTTTTTGGCGCTTTTGATGGTGGTGCAGAAACCGCGTTCTTCGAGCTTGTTGTAGATAAAAGGTTTGAAGAGCTCGAGGGCCATCTTCTTGGGAAGACCGCACTGGTGCAGTTTGAGCTCGGGACCGACGACGATGACGCTGCGGCCGGAATAGTCGACGCGCTTGCCGAGAAGGTTCTGGCGGAAGCGTCCGCCCTTCCCTTTCAGCATGTCGGAAAGGGACTTCAGGGGGCGCTTGTTGGGCCCGGTGATGGCCCGGCCGCGCCGGCCGTTGTCGAACAGGGCATCCACCGCCTCCTGAAGCATCCGCTTCTCGTTGCGGATGATCACCTCGGGAGCCCGGAGCTCCATCAGGCGCTTGAGGCGGTTATTGCGGTTGATCACCCGGCGGTAAAGGTCGTTGAGGTCGGAGGTCGCAAACCGGCCACCGTCCAGGGGGACGAGGGGGCGCAACTCCGGAGGCAGGACCGGGATGGTCTCGAGAATCATCCACTCGGGGCGGTTGCCGCTCTTGCGGAACGCCTCGACGACCTTGAGGCGTTTGGAGACCTTCTTGCGTTTGGCCTCGCTGGCGGCTTCCTTCATCTCGGCGCGCAACTCCTCCGAGAGGGTGTCGAGATCGAGTTCGGCGAGAAACTCCCGGATCGCCTCGGCACCCATGCCGGCAGTGAACTGCCCGGCGAATTCGTCCATCAACTCCCGGTACTTGTCCTCACTGATGACCTGCCCCTTGACCAGGGTCGTGTCCCCACCATCGAGAATCACATAGGCCTCGAAATAGAGGACCTTCTCCAGTTCCTTGAGGGTCATGTCGACCATCGTCGAGATTCGCGACGGCAACGACTTGAGGAACCAGATATGGGCGACGGGGGTCGCCAGGTCGATATGCCCGAGGCGCTCGCGGCGGACCTTGCTGGGAATAACCTCGACGCCGCACTTCTCGCAGACGATGCCGCGGTGCTTCATGCGCTTGTACTTGCCGCAGTTGCACTCGTAGTCCTTGGTCGGACCGAAGATTTTGGCGCAGAACAGGCCGTCCCGCTCGGGCTTAAAGGTACGGTAATTGATCGTTTCCGGTTTTTTGACTTCACCGAAGGAACGTTCGCGGATCTTCTCAGGCGAGGCCAGCGAAAGCCGGATCGCGTTGAAATTGAGGGGATCCTTCGGTCGATCAAAAAGACTGAAGATATCGTCCAAAGCACATCCTCCTTATGGGATGGTGGTTTATTCTTCTTATTCTTCTTCTTCGAGGAGTTCGACGTCGAGACACAGGGACTGCAGTTCTTTGATCAACACGTTGAAGGACTCGGGGAGCCCGGCCTCCAGCGTCTGCTTCCCTTTAACGATCGCCTCGTACATCCTGGTCCGCCCGGCGACGTCGTCGGACTTGACCGTGAGGAATTCCTGGAGGGCATGAGCGGCCCCATAGGCTTCGAGGGCCCAGACCTCCATCTCGCCGAGACGCTGACCGCCGAACTGCGCCTTCCCTCCCAGCGGCTGCTGGGTGACGAGGCTGTAAGGACCGATGCTGCGGGCGTGGATCTTGTCGTCGACCAGGTGATGGAGCTTGAGCATGTACATGATTCCGACGGTGACCTTCTCCTTGAAGGCGTCACCGGTCTTGCCGTTGTACAAAGTCATCTGGCCGGTGCTGGAGAAGCCTCCACGCTCCATCTCCGCCTTCATCTGGGCTTCGCTGACCCCCTCAAAGACCGGGGACGCCATCGGCACGCCGTTGGAGAGGCGCTTGGCCATGGCCAGAGTGTCCTCCTCGGACAGTCCGTCGATGAAGACGTCGAGCTCCTTGTTGCCGTAGATCTCCTTGACCTTGGCCTTGAGCTTATCCGTGCCGTAATTCTTGTCAAGGTACTCCTGGATCTGCATCCCGAGGCCGCGGGCACCAAGGCCGAGGTGGGTTTCGAGAATCTGGCCGACGTTCATACGCGAAGGAACGCCGAGGGGATTGAGAACGATCTCCACCGGGGTGCCGTCGGCCATGTAGGGCATATCCTCTTCGGGAAGAACCCGGGAGAGGACCCCTTTGTTTCCGTGGCGACCGGCCATCTTGTCGCCGACGGAGAGTTTGCGCTTGATGGCGACGTAGACCTTGACCATCTTGATGACCCCCGGAGGGAGGTCGTCGCCGCGCTTGAGCTTTTCGATCTTATCGGCGAAGACGCCGCGAATCAGCTCCTCGCGATCGCCGAGGCGGGCAAAGAGGGTGGCAACCTTCTCTTCGATCTCGTCGGCCGCGGCCAGCGAAATCTCCTTCCAGCGCTGGAAGGGGACCTTGGCCAGCAGTTCGGCCGTGATCTTCTTCCCCTTGGCCAGCAGGGTCTGCCCCGCCTCGTCGAGGATGGAGACCGCGGCGGTCTGGTTCAGGAGGAGCCCCTGGAGTTTCCCCTTGGCCGAGTCGCGAATGATGCGGATTTCGTCGTTCTGGTCCTTGAGAAGCTTGTCGATTTCAGCCTTCTCAATCAGCTCCGTGCGGCTGTCCTTGTCGGACCCCTTGCGGGAAAAGACGCGGGCGCCGATGACCACCCCTTCGACCCCCGGAGGGACGCGCAGGGAGGTATCGCGGACATCCCCGGCCTTCTCGCCGAAAATGGCCCGCAGCAGCTTCTCTTCGGGAGAGAGCTGGGTCTCCCCCTTGGGGGTGATCTTGCCGACCATGATATCGCCCGGTTGCACCTCGGCGCCGATGCGGATGATGCCGCTCTCGTCGAGGTCGGCCAGAGCATCCTCGCCGAGGTTGGGGATATCGTCGGTGATCTCTTCCTTGCCGAGCTTGGTGTCCCGGGCGACGCACTCGAACTCCTCGATGTGGATCGAGGTATAGCGGTCCTCCTTGATCAGCTTCTCGGAAATCAGGATCGAGTCTTCGAAGTTGTACCCTTCCCAGGGCATGAAGGCGACCAGGACGTTCTGCCCGAGGGCCAGTTCGCCCCACTGGGTCGAAGGGCCGTCGGCGATGATTTCGCCGCGCTTGACCTTGTCGCCGATTTTGACGATCGGCTTCTGGTTGAGACAGGTGTTCTGGTTGGAACGGATGAACTTGGTCAGGGTGTAGATGTCCACCCCGGTTCCGGTCTCATCCACTTCACCCTCGTCGATCTTGACGACGATGCGGGCCGCATCAACACCCTCGACCACACCGTTGTGACGGGCCACCACCGCGGCACCGGAATCGTGAGCCACGATCCGCTCCATCCCCGTACCGACCAGCGGCGCATCGGCCCGCAGCAGGGGGACGGCCTGACGCTGCATATTGGACCCCATCAGGGCCCGGTTGGCGTCGTCATTTTCGAGAAACGGGATCAGCGAGGCGGCGACGGAAACGAGCTGCATGGGCGAAACGTCCATCAACTCGATCTCTTCGCGGTTCATCAGCATGAACTCGCCGTTCTTCCGCGCATTGACCAGTTCATTGACGAACGTCCCGTTTTCGTTGAGAGGGGCGTTGGCCTGGGCGATGGCGTGCCCTTCTTCTTCCAGGGCGGAGAAGTAGCGAATGTCGCTGGTGACCGTCAGATCCTTGACCATCCGGTAAGGAGTCTCGACGAAGCCGTGCTCGTTGATCCGGGCATAGGTTGAAAGGGAAGCGATCAGACCGATATTCGGACCCTCGGGGGTCTCGATGGGACAGACGCGGCCGTAATGGGTCGGATGCACGTCCCGGACCTCAAAGCCGGCCCGCTCGCGGGTCAGACCCCCTGGTCCGAGGGCCGAAAGGCGCCTCTTGTGGGTAATTTCCGACAGCGGGTTGGTCTGGTCCATGAACTGGGAGAGCTGCGAGGAGCCGAAGAACTCCTTGACCACCGCCGAAACCGGCTTGGAGTTGATCAGGTCGTGAGGCATGAGACTGTCGATCTCCTGCAGACTCATCCGCTCCTTGATCGCCCGCTCCATCCGCACCAGGCCGACGCGGTACTGGTTTTCCAGCAGCTCGCCGACAGCACGGATCCGCCGGTTGCCGAGGTGGTCGATATCGTCGATCGCCCCCTTGCCGTTGCGCAGGTCGATGAGGTAGCGCACCACCTGAAGGATGTCTTCCTTGGTGAGGGTGGTGTGCTCGAGGGGCGTTTCCAGCCCCAGCTTGTAGTTGAGCTTGAGACGTCCGACGGCCGAGAGGTCGTAGCGCTCCGGATTGAAGAAGAGGCTCTCGAAAAGGGCCGTGGCGCTGCGTACGGTCGGAGGATCGCCGGGGCGCAGACGGCGGTAGATCTCGATCATCGCGTCTTCGGGAGTGGCGATCCGGTCGAGAACCAGGGTGTCCCGCAGATAGGGTCCGACATAGAGGTGGTCGATGAAGAGAACCTTGAACTCGTTGATCCCCCGGGACCGCAGCTCCTCGAGCTTGGAGGCGGTGATCTCGTCGTTGCATTCGACGAGGACCTCACCGGTCGCCGTGTCGATGATGTCGGTGGAAGCGATCTTGCCGAGCACGTCCTCTTCAAGAATGCGGATGAACTCGATTCCCTTTTCGGAGAGCTTGCGGATCGCCGCCTTGGTGAACTTGCGGTTGGCCTTGACTAGGACTTCGCCGTCTTCGGCCACGACATCGAAGCTGGCCTTCTGCCCGGGGAGAAGGTCGACGTTGAGACGTTTTTTGTAGCCGGCGCCGTCGATGAAAATCTGGTCGGCGTCGTAATAATAGTTGAGAAGTTCCTCTGCGGAGTATCCGAGGGCCTTGAGAAGCACGGTCGCCGGCAGCTTGCGGCGGCGGTCGATACGCACGTAGAGGATGTCTTTATGATCAAAGTCGAAGTCGAGCCAGGAACCGCGATAGGGGATCACCCGGGCGTTATAGAGAATCTTGCCGCTCGAGTGGGTCTTTCCCTTGTCGTGGTCGAGGAAGACACCGGGAGACCGGTGCAGCTGGCTGACGATGACTCTTTCAGTCCCATTAATGATGAAAGTCCCGTTTTCAGTCATGAGCGGGATCTCACCGAAGTAGACCTCCTGCTCCTTGATGTCGCGGATTGATTGGACCCCCGACTCCTTGTCGACGTCCCAGGAGACCAGGCGGACCCGGACCTTGACGGGAGCGGCAAAGGTCATTCCCCGCTGGTGGCACTCGTCCACATCGTACTTGGGCGTACCGAGGGAGTAGGAGACATATTCTAGTGAACAGGTTTCGCTGAAATCACGGATCGGAAACACGGAACGAAAAACGGCTTCAAGGCCGATGTTCTGCCGCGCCGAAGGAGGAAGCTCCGCCTGGAGGAAACGCTTGTAGGAGTTTTTCTGGATATCAATGAGGTTGGGTATGTCGATGATCCTCTTGATCTCGGCAAAATGTTTCCTCAGAAGCTGGTTATTCGCAACCGAATAAGCCATGGTTTCTCCTTTAGGTAACGAAAGTAGAATAGCCAAGGCCGCACAAGGCGACCTTGGCTAAGGGCTAAACGTTTCGGACAGGAACTACTTGAGCTCCACTTTCGCGCCGGCTTCTTCGAGCTGCTTCTTGAGCTCTTCGGCATCGGCTTTGGAAACGCCCTCTTTGACGGTCTGGGGAGCGCCGTCGACGAGATCTTTGGCTTCCTTGAGGCCGAGACCGGTCACGGCACGAACGACCTTGATGACGTTGATTTTCTTTTCGCCGCAGTTGGCGAGAATGACGTCGAACTCATCCTTTTCCTCGACGACGGCGGCGGCAGCAGCCGGGCCGGCAGCGACGGCCACGGGGGCGGAAGCGGAAACGCCGAATTTCTCTTCGAGTTCCTTGACCAGACCGGCCAGTTCGAGAACGGTCATTTTTTCGATGAATTCAACAACCTGCGCTTTGGTGATGTCAGCCATGAGATATATTCCTCCGTATCGGTTCGTATGTGGGGTCGAATGGGGCGAGATGGATCAGGCGGCTTTTTTGTCTTGGATCGCGGCAAGAACCTGGACCAGCGATCTCGGGACGGCAGCCAGAACCCCGACCATGTTGCTGGCCGGAGCGTTGAGCGATCCGAGCAGCTTGGCGAGCAGAACTTCACGGCTCGGCAGTTCGGCCAGGGCCTTGATGTCCTCGATGCTGAGAACCTTGCCGTCAAGGGCACCGATCTTCAACTCGAATTTTGCATGAGTCTTGGCGAACTCGGCCATGATCTTGGCCGGAGCGACCGGATCTTCGGTTGCAATGGCGATCGCCGTCGGCCCTTGCAGGTAACTGTCAAGGCACTCCAGACTGGTGTCCTTGGCAGCAAGGCGCAGCAGGGTGTTTTTGACGACCTGATACTCCACGCCGACATTGCGCAGC
Organism: Desulfuromonas soudanensis; assembly: GCF_001278055.1. Taxonomy (NCBI): domain Bacteria; kingdom Pseudomonadati; phylum Thermodesulfobacteriota; class Desulfuromonadia; order Desulfuromonadales; family Desulfuromonadaceae; genus Desulfuromonas; species Desulfuromonas soudanensis. The sequence continues at coordinate 3,126,545 of NZ_CP010802.1, forward strand.
TCTGTGCGCAGTTTATTGACCTGGTCGACCGTCAGTCCACGGTAATCCGCCAGAAACGCCGCCTTGGCCTTGGCCAACTTGACGCTCAGGTCCTGAACAACTTGCTGTTTACTGTCTCTGTTCAACGTCTCTCCTCCTTTCGTTGTGATGTGGGGACCCTAAATGTCCCGAGCCCCAGTCAGAGGTCATGGAGAGAGACGGACAAACCGTCGCCCCAATTTCAGCCTCGGCAGGCGGCATCGCCATTAGACACCCCGTCGGGGGCGTACCTGCTGTCTTTGACCAGGAGCGTAGCAAAAATCCTGCACCCAAAAAGGGTACAGGCAGGTTACTTGACCTGCGCCTGTACCGAGGGAACGTCAATATTGACCCCCGGTCCCATGGTGCTTGAGATACAGATTTTCTTCAGGTAGATCCCCTTGGCGGTCGACGGCTTGGCCTTGATCAGGGCATCCATCAGGGCCAGAACGTTGCCGTGAAGTTTGTCGCCATCGAAGGAGACCTTGCCGACCGGCGCATGAACGATGCCGGCCTTTTCGACGCGGTATTCGATCTTGCCGGACTTGGATTCGGTGACGGCGCGGCTGATATCGAAGGTCACCGTGCCGACCTTGGGGTTGGGCATCAGACCGCGGGGGCCGAGGATCTTGCCGATCTTGCCGACAGTACCCATCATGTCCGGGGTGGCGATGGCGGTATCGAACTCGAACCAGCCCCCCTGGATCTTGGCCACCAGATCATCGGCACCGACGAAGTCGGCGCCGGCGTCGGTCGCTTCCTGGGCCTTTTCGCCCTTGGCGAAGACCAGAACCCGCACCTTCTTGCCGAGCCCGTTGGGAAGGACCACGGCGCCACGGACCATCTGGTCGGCTTTCCGCGGATCGACTCCGAGGCGGACCGTGAGATCAACGGTTTCATCAAACTTGACGAAGGAGGCGTCCTTGACCAGAGCGATGGCCTCTTCGAGAGAGTACACCCGGGTCCGGTCGACCTTCCCCTTGGCTATTTTAAGGTTTTTTGCTGTAGGCATGTGATCACTCCAGATTCTGCCAAAAATTAGACGATTTCAAGACCCATGCTGCGCGCCGTACCCTCGATGGTGCGCACCGCCGCCTCGACATCGAAAGCGTTGAGATCAGGCATCTTGAGTTTGGCGATTTCCAGGACCTGATCCTTGGTCACCTTCCCGACCTTGTTCTTGTTGGGAACCCCGGACCCCTTGGGAATCTTGGCGGCTTTGAGCAGCAACACCGCGGCGGGGGGCGTTTTGGTAATGAACGTAAACGAGCGGTCAGCATAAACGGTAATGACGACAGGGATGATGAGACCTTCATCACCCTGGGTCTTGGCGTTGTACGCCTTGCAGAATTCCATGATATTGACCCCGTGCTGACCGAGCGCGGGACCAACCGGAGGCGAAGGGTTCGCTTTGCCGGCAGGAATCTGTAGCTTTATCAATCCAACAACCTTCTTGGCCATGAGCTACTCCTTCATATTGGTTCAAGATTCAAGTCCAATGTCCAAGGTTCAAGAAATCCTTGAACATCAAACACAGAACATTGAACGTCCAGCCTCAGCTGGTTTTCTCTACCTGTATAAATTCAAGTTCCACCGGGGTCACCCGGCCGAAAATACTGACCATGACTTTGAGTTTGGCCTTGTCCGGCTTGACGTCTTCGACGACGCCCGTGAAGTTGAGGAAAGGACCGTCGACAACCCTGACCGTTTCGCCGACCTCGAAGGCCACCTTCGGCTTCGGTCGTTCGACCCCTTCTTCCATGCGGGTGGTGATCTTGGCCACCTCCTCGTCGGGAATGGCCGGAGGAGACGAGCCGCCACCGACAAATCCGGTCACCTTGGGGGTGTCCTTGACGATATGCCAGGTCTCGTTGTTCAGTTCCATCCGCACAAGGATGTAGCCGGGGAAAAACTTGCGGGTGGAGGTCTTCCGCTCCCCGTTCTTGAGTTCAACCACAGTCTCGGAAGGGATCAGCACTTCGCCGAAGGACTCTTCGGCCCCCAGCTGGCGGATCCGCTCCTCGAGATTGAGCTTGACCTTGTTTTCGAAGCCAGAATACGTATGGACTCCGTACCACTTCATTGCCATAGCTGCCTTCCCTGATTCCATCAGCGCAAGAGAGTCCGGATCACAGCCGAAAGAACCGAATCGACCCCCCACAGAAAGACGGCAACAGCCAGGACCAGGGCAATGACCACCAGCGTCGAAGCGTAAGTGTCCTTCCTGGTGGGCCAGGTCACCTTCTCTAACTCAACTTTGACATTGCTGAGAAACTGCGTCGTTTTTCCTAGCACTATTCAAGACCCTCGCGGAGATGTGGCATTAAAGTGGCAGGCCAGGAGGGACTCGAACCCCCAACACCCGGTTTTGGAGACCGGTGCTCTAGCCATTAGAGCTACTGGCCTGCATACAAAAAGCCACAGCGCTCTGCGGCTCTTCACCTGTTCCCTCGGGCGACTACTTGGTTTCCCGGTGAGGGGTGTGTTTCTGACAGAACCGGCAATATTTATTGAATTCCAGCTTGTCAGGCGTCGTTTTCTTGTTCTTGGTCGTGGTGTAGTTGCGCTGTTTACATTCAGTGCAAGACAGGGTAACGATGTCGCGCATGTCGTTTTCCTTCAACACCCTCCCCGGGGAACCGGAGAGGGTGGCTGATTGATGGTTTTTACTCGATAATCTCGCTGACGACGCCGGCACCGACGGTCCGGCCGCCTTCGCGGATGGCGAAGCGCAGTTCCTTGTCCATGGCGATCGGGGTGATCAAATTGACGACCATGGCGATGTTGTCACCAGGCATAACCATCTCGGTCCCCTCGGGGAGCTCGACGATGCCGGTCACGTCGGTGGTCCGGAAGTAGAACTGGGGACGATACCCCTTGAAGAACGGCGTGTGGCGCCCCCCTTCTTCCTTGGTCAGGATGTAGGCCTCGGCCTTGAACTTGGTATGCGGGGTGATGCTGCCGGGCTTGGCCAGAACCTGGCCGCGCTCGATGTCCTCGCGCTTGACGCCGCGCAGCAGTACGCCGACGTTGTCACCGGCCTGACCCTGATCGAGAAGCTTGCGGAACATCTCGACGCCGGTGACCACGGTCTTGGTGGTCGCCTTCATGCCGACGATTTCGATCTCTTCCTGGATCTTGACGATGCCGCGCTCGATACGACCGGTGGCGACGGTGCCGCGACCGGAGATCGAGAAGACGTCCTCGACCGGCATCAGGAAGGGGCGGTCGACGGCCCGCTCGGGGACCGGAATGAAGCTGTCGCAGGCGTCCATCAGGTCGAGGACCGGCTTGCAGGCGGCGCAATCTTCCTTGCCGCAGCCGCACTCGAGGGCCTTGAGAGCGCTGCCGGGGATGATGGGCGTGTCGTCGCCGGGAAAGTCATAGGCGGAGAGAAGCTCGCGGATCTCGAGCTCGACCAGCTCCATGAGCTCCTCGTCGTCCACCATGTCGGCCTTGTTCAAAAAGACGACCATGGAGGGGACGCCGACCTGACGGGCGAGAAGGATGTGCTCGCGGGTCTGGGGCATCGGACCGTCGGCGGCGGAACAGACCAGGATCGCACCGTCCATCTGAGCGGCACCGGTGATCATGTTCTTGACGTAGTCGGCGTGACCCGGGCAGTCGACATGGGCATAGTGCCGGTTGGCCGTCTCATACTCGACGTGGGCGGTGGCGATGGTGATGCCGCGCTCGCGCTCTTCGGGAGCGTTGTCGATCTGATCGAAGGCCTTGTACACGGCGCCGCCGCGGGATGCCAGCACGTTGGTGATGGCAGCGGTCAGCGTGGTCTTCCCATGGTCGACGTGACCGATGGTCCCGATATTGACATGGGGCTTGGTTCTTTCGAATTTTGCTTTGGCCATTGTTTCAACCTCCCTTTGTTCTCAGGAATATTCTCGCCTAAAGTAGGACGGCCGGCTGACAGTCGCTGGCCAGGGCCGACAAACATTACTAAAACAGAAAAATCCCCGCATGCCAGCGCATGGAGCCCACAATCGGATTCGAACCGATGACCTCTTCCTTACCAAGGAAGTGCTCTACCTACTGAGCTATGTGGGCCGATCACGCTGACAGTCTGCGAAGAATGCTTGGTTCCCTCTGGAGCGGGAAACGGGACTCGAACCCGCGACCCTCAGCTTGGAAGGCTGACGCTCTAGCCAACTGAGCTATTCCCGCCAACAGATGGAAACCCTATTTATGCGAAGCGTTTTGGAATCGGCTTCGGACAACGTCCCAGTTCATACGGCTGATGCCTCCTGGAAATCGCCACCCGTAACTTCATCCGGCAAGTTCTTAGTGGTGGAGGGGGGAGGATTCGAACCTCCGAAGTCTACGACGACAGATTTACAGTCTGTTCCCTTTGGCCGCTCGGGAACCCCTCCAGGGGATGCTTTCAATTTTCAAACGGGCTGGACGCCCTCTTTGCTCTTTGGAGCTGGCGACAGGAATTGAACCCGCAACCTGCTGATTACAAGTCAGCTGCTCTACCAATTGAGCTACGCCAGCGCAGGAGGGGATATATACACCAGCAGCATTTCGATTGCAAGGTTTTTTTCACCCCGGCACACAATCGCCTGACGAGGCAGAACTTATATTTCATTTGCCGGGGCTTGTCAACATCCTTTGATTTTTTTTGAATTTCTCTCCAGCCCCAAAGGAGACAGGGACGTCGGCCGGCCCGGCGCCTCAGGAGCAGGAATCGAATCCTTCCCTTTCGAGATAGGCGCGGATTTCTTCTTTATCGTCCGGCGTCAGGCCGAGAAATTCCACGCCCATCTCGTCCTGGGGAACGACGGCCTGGATCCCCGGCATCCGCCGACTCACCCAGACGACGCGGCCGCGACAGGCAATCAGGCGCCCCGTCCCGGGGAGAACGAACTGGAGAAAGACGTCGCTGTTCACGGGGAGGAGGGGGACGGCGACAATCAGGGCGCCGCCTGTCCCCAGGGTCAGCGTCGTGCCGGCCGAGAGTTCGTCCTGATTGCGGCCGCAGAAGACCCGGAGGGAGGCCCTGGCGCGGGATGTCGCCCGGGAGGTCACGTCGAGAATGCGCAGCGTCACGGCCACCAGATGCTGCCGGTCGATGGGGCGCCGGATGACCTCGTCGCACCCGGCGCGATAACAGCGGGCGTACGTCTCCCCGCTCCCGTCCGGAGCGACGATGACGACGGGTATGGAAGCCAGAAGGGGGTCGCTCTTGAGAAGGCGGCAACAGGCGTCGCCGGGGAGATCCTCCATGGCGAGATCGACAAAGACCAGATCGGGAACGTCGGCCCGGGCCATCTCCAGCGCCTGCAGGCCGTTCTGCGCCACCAGCAGGTGAAAGTTCCGCCGGCGGAAAAAAGTCCTTTCCAGCCCGCGCAGCAATTCGACGTCATCGGTGAGCAGAATCTTTTTGCGACTCACTGCGATCTCCTCACCCTTGACACGCCCTGGCGCCGCCTCTCCGGGGAGAGGGCCATCCCCGCTCCCCTTCGGTCCCTATCGCCCGACAGGCTCCTGGAGAATAATTAATTCCTAATTATCCTTCCGAAGAGGTCTTGTCAATGCCAAACGACGGCCGACTCTCCCCCTTGACATTCATGACCGGATCGGTTATGTTTCTAACCGACAAGCGCAACATTTAGGGGCATCCCTTCCCTCCTGGGGGTGCCCCATTTTTTTGTCCCACGTTTCCCCGGGTCAGGACGAACCGGTCCCCCCTCGGCCCCCCCTGATTTATCCCTCCTGAACACCCTTCTCTTTTCCCAGCCGTTGCCGCACCACCTCGAAGAGGGCCACCCCCGCAGCGACCGAGGCGTTGAGGGAGGAAACGCTGCCATGCATGGGGATCGACAGAAGATGGTCGCAGTGGCGACTGACGTTGGGGCGCATCCCCGCACCTTCGCTGCCGACCACCAAAGCCAGGTCCCCCGAAAGTTCGGCCTGGTAGAGGGTGGTGGCGCTCTCTCCGGCCAGACCGTAGATCCACACCCCCTCCCCTTTCAGGGCCTCGAGGGTCCGGGAGAGGTTGGTCACCTGACAGAGGAGAATATGCTCCAGGGCTCCGGCGCTGGCCTTGTCCACCACCCCCGTCACCGGGCAGGCCCGGTCCTTGGGGACGATGACCCCGTGGCAGCCGCCGGCCTCGGCGCTGCGCAGGATCGCCCCCAGGTTATGGGGATCGGTGATGCCGTCGAGCACGACGAAGAACGCCTTCTCCCCCGAATTGCGCCACAGTGCGACCAGGTCCTCGAACGCCACATAGGCGAAGGGTTCGATGCGCAGCACCGCCCCCTGATGATGGGGATTTCCCGCCAGCCGATCGAGATCCCCCTTGTCCCGCATGCGCATCGGGACCCCCGCCGTCTGCGCCTCGGCGATCAACTCCTCGATCCGCGCCGAACGCTGATCGCGGGCGACGAACATTTCGAGGGGACGCCGCCGCACCCCCTGCAACCCCTCCCGCACCGGATTGATTCCGTAAACAAATTCCGACATCGGTCAGACGCGCTCCAGGGCAAGGGTCATTTCGGCGAGAATGGCCTCCGCCGCCGCGACGGGGTCGCTCGCCGCCGCGATCGGCCGTCCGATGACCAGATAGTCGGCTCCGGCAGCGATCGCCTCGCCGGGAGTCGTCACCCGCTTCTGGTCGTCGAGGGCGGCAAAACCGGGGCGCACGCCGGGGGTGACCACGGCAAAATCCCCGCCGCAGGCCTGACGGATCAGCCCGACCTCCCGGGGAGAGGCGACGACGCCATCCATCCCCGCCTCCTGGGCGAGACGCGCCAGACGGGGCACCATCTCGGAGACCGGCCGATCGATGCCGACGCCGCGCAGGGTCTCCTCGGTGGAGGAGGTCAGGATCGTCACGGCCAGCAGCAGGGGACGATCCTTGTTTCCCCGGGGATAGAGGGCGTCGACTTCGGCCACGGTCTTTTCCATCATCTCCCGGCCGCCGAGGGCATGAACGTTGAACATCCGGACTCCGAGACGACAGGCCTCGACGCCGGCCATGGCGACGGTGTTGGGTATGTCGTGATACTTGAGATCGAGGAAGACCTCCCCCCCCTCGCCGCGGATCATGTGCACCACCTCCGGGCCGCAGCGGGTAAAGAGCTGCTTGCCGACCTTGAAGAGTCCGACCTGGCGATGCAGGAGCTTGACCCATTTCTCCGCATCCTCGAAACAGTCGACATCCAGGGCAAAAATCAGCCGTTTTCTGGCTTCTTCGTTCATTCACTCCTCCCGATAAGGGTTTTAACGCGCCGGGAAATCTCCTGAACCCGCCGGATCAGATCGGCCGACTCGCTGACGCCCAGATCCCGCCGCGCGGCGATACATTCCATGTAGACCACCTCGCTGAGGGCATCGGCGAGAAGGCGCTTCTTTTCCCCCTCCTCGAGGCCGGCAAGGTTGGCCAGGATCCTGGTGCCGTCGACGGCGCCGTCTCCCTGGAAAGAGACATCCCGGAAGACGTAGGAGAAGGGCTGGGGGAGATCCCGCAGAAAGGTGCGCAATTCCTGCTCGAATCCGCTGTTTTTTTCACTGACACGGCGAAAAAGGGAGACCAGGGCGCCGTTGAAGACCGAGAGGATCTCGCCGAGATCGCCGTCGATGGCCACCTCCGCGGCCTCCTCGAGGCGCACCGCCCCCTTTTCGAGAAGGTGGTAGAGGATCTTGAGGGCTTCGAACTCCCCGAGGGCGCTCTTGCGCAGGGTCGTCCTCACGTCGTAGCGCCCCTGGCGGAGCAACCGGACCATGCGCTCCTCGGCGGGGCTGAGCCCCTCCTCCTTTTCGCCGGTCGGCACCGGCAAGAGATCGAAAGAGGGGATGCGGCGCAGAAAGAGGGCCCGTTCATCGACCCGCTGCAGTCCCTCCATGATCAGGTTCTGGGTGCTCATGGAGAGGCGAACGATTTCCTCCTTCTCGAGGACCTTGGCGACGAAGGAGTAGCTCCCCTGATGAAAGGCGAAAAGATGGTAGACGATGGCTTCAACCTGATTGCGGCTGGCCAGCCACAGATCCTTGGGGGTGACGACCTTCCTGTCGACGAGAATCTTGCCGATGGTGGTGCGTCCGGTGGCAAACTGCCGGGCCTTCTGCAGCGTCTCCTGGTCGACCTTTCCCAGGGAGCTGAGAACCTCGCCCAGATCCTCCTCGGGGAAGGTGCTGGTGGCGAAGACGATTTCTCCCTGCTGGAAGTAGAGGGACTTGGTGCCGCCGGCAAGGTAAAAGCGCAGCACTCCGGTCTTGCGGAACATGTTGAAAAAGGAGAGGAGATCGGCCACCCCCAGTTCGCCGAGGATCCCGGTGAGGACCAACGGCTCACCGGGATCGGGGGAGGTCAGCAGCAGGTGCTGACCCGAGTAGGAGGAGAGTTCGAGGGCGCGGGACCCGATCTCCCGGGCCGCCTGCTGGGGAACGGCGATGCGACCGTTGCTGTCAATGGTGATCTTGCTCATGACCTCGACCTACCCTTCCCTGTGTTGTCAACCTGGAGATCCGGGGACGCGCGGCTCAGAGCAGGGCCTTGCGGACCCGCTCGGTCAGAAGTCCGGCCGCCTCGGCCAGCGGAAGCATGGTGCGCTCCCCGCCCCGGCGTTCCTGGAGCTCCAGCGCCCCCTCCTTGAGACCCCGGGCGCCGACGGTGACCCGCAGCGGAATGCCGATGAGGTCGGCATCCTTGAACTTGCTGCCGGGGCGCTCGTCGCGGTCGTCGAGAAGGACCTCGATCCCCGAATCCTGAAGGGCCCGGTAGAGGTCGACGGCGGCGGCGTTGACCGCCTCGTCGTTGGGGTTGACCATGGTGACCAGCACCTGAAAGGGGGCGATCGGCATGGGAAAGATGATCCCGTTCTCGTCGTGGTTCTGCTCGATGGCCGCGGCGACGGTGCGGCCGACGCCGATCCCGTAGCACCCCATGATCAGCAGCCGCTCCTGCCCCTGGTCGTCGAGGACCGTGGCGTTCAGGGCCTTGGAGTACTTGGTGCCGAGCTTGAAGACGTGACCGACCTCGATCCCCCGCCAGCTCTCCAGTTTGCCGGCGCAGCGCGGGCACGGGTCGCCGGCCACGGCCTGGCGCAGATCGGCCAGAGCCTCCACGGAAAAATCCCGACCGAGATTGACGCCGGCGAGGTGCAGGTCCTTCTCGTTGGCGCCGCAGATGAAGTCGGCCATCCCCGCCACCTCGTGGTCGGCGAGGATGCGCAAAGAAAGGCCGACGGGGCCGGCAAAACCGCTCGGCGCGCCGGTGACCCGGATCACCGTCTCCTCGCTGGCCAGTTCGACCTCGTTGCACCCGAGAAGCCGGCAGAGCTTGATCTCGTTGAGTTCGCGGTCGCCGCGCAGGAGGACGGCGAGATGTTCGCCGCCGTCGGTCTGCAGGATCAACGTCTTGACCAGGCGCTCGGGAGCCGTCTCGAGGAAGAGGGCCACCTCCTCGATGGTCTTGCGCGCCGGAGTCAAAACCCGGGACATCTCCAAAGTCGGTGCCGGAGGAGAGGCGACGGAATTCCGGACCTCGGCCTTCTCGACGTTGGCCGCATACTGGCAGCTGTCGCAGGAGACGATGGCGTCTTCCCCCGAATCGGCCAGAACCATGAATTCGTGGGAGGCGGTGCCGCCGATGTTGCCGGTGTCGGCCTCCACCGCCCGGAATTTCAGGCCGCAGCGTTCAAAGATCCGCCGATAGGCCTGATACATCTTCTCGTAGGCGACGTCCAGCCCCTGCTCGTCGATGTCGAAGGAGTAGGCATCCTTCATGATGAATTCGCGGCCGCGCATGAGCCCGAAGCGGGGGCGGATCTCGTCGCGGAACTTCCCCTGAATCTGGTAAAGGTTGAGGGGGAGCTGCCGGTAGGAGCGGACCTCGCGGCGGACGATATCGGTAATGACCTCCTCATGGGTCGGGCCGAGGCAGAAAGAGGTGTCCTTGCGGTCCTTGAGGCGCATCAGCTCCTTGCCGTACTGCTCCCAGCGCCCCGACTCCTCCCAGAGTTCGGCGGGGATGACCATCGGCATCAGCAGTTCGATGGCTCCGGCGCGCTCCATCTCCTCGCGGATGATCCGCTCCACCTTGCGGATGGAGCGCAGCCCCAGGGGGAGGTAGCTGTAGATCCCGGCAGCGACCTTGCGGATCATGCCGGCCCGCAGCATGAGCTGATGGCTGGTAATCTCGGCGTCGGCGGGGGTTTCCTTGAGAGTCGACAGAAGATATTCGCTGTAGCGCATGGACTCTGTACCTCTTGAATGGGATGGGAGCGGGCGGAGGGGCCGCCGGGGCGGAAAAAAGAGATAGAAACCTAGCGTATTTTATCGGGAAAAGCAAGGAAACTTCGGCCCTCTTCCCCCCGGTTCAGGGCTTCTCGGCGGCCACTTTCCAGGCCTCGGCCACCAGGGCGTCTGCCAGCTCGTGCTGCGGGACCTTGCGGACCACCTCGCCGCGGCGGAAGAGGAGCCCCTGACCGCGACCGCCGGCGATGCCGACATCGGCTTCCCGCGCTTCCCCGGGGCCGTTGACCACGCACCCCATGACCGCCACGGTGATCGTCTTCGGCAGGTCGTGGAGGCGTCTTTCCACCTCCTCGGCGATGGGAATCAGATCGATCTGGCAGCGTCCGCAGGTCGGGCAGCTGATGAATACCGGCCCGCGTTCCCGCAGGCCGAGGCTCTTGAGGATCTCCCAGCCGACCCGCACCTCCTCCACGGGGTCGCCGGTGAGAGAGACCCGCAGCGTGTCGCCGAGGCCGCCGTAGAGGAGGGTGCCGATGCCGACGGCGCTCTTGACGGTGCCGGCCCAGGTGGTTCCCGCCTCGGTGATCCCGATATGCAGCGGGTAGTCGACCTCGGCGGCCAGGAGGCGGTAGGCCTCGACGGTGCGGCGGATGTCCGAGGCCTTGAGGCTCACCTTGATCTCGGCGTAGCCGAGGTCCTCGAGGATGCGGATGTGACCGAGGGCGCTCTCGGCCATCGCCTCGGACGTGGGGTGGCCGTACTTCTCCAGCAGCTCCTTTTCCAGGGAGCCGCCGTTGACGCCGATGCGGATCGGGACGCGCCGCTCGGCGCAGGCCCGGACCACCTCCTCGACCTTCCAGCGCGCCCCGATGTTCCCGGGGTTGAGACGCAGCCCGGCGACCCCGGCGGAAAGGGAGGAGAGGGCCAGCTGGTAGTCGAAATGAATGTCGGCGATCACCGGCAGGGAACTTCCGGCACAGATCGACGCCAGGGCGGAGGCGGCCTCGGCATCGGGAACGGCGCAGCGCACGATCTCGCACCCGGCCTCGGCAAGACGGCGGATCTGGCCGAGGGTCGAGGGAACGTCGCGGGTGTCGGTGCTGCACATCGACTGGACGGAGACGGGGGCGCCGCCGCCGATGGCGACGGAGCCGACGTGGATCTGGCGGGTGAGGCGGGGCATGGCGGCAACCTCCACAGGGGGGATGGCGGGGTCCTGAAAACGCCCCGGAAGGGGTCGAGTGTACCGGCGGCGCGGCGGCTGCGTCAAGCAGACAAGAGATTGACAGGAAACCGGTGAGAGGTTAATGTGCCAGAATTCAAACGGACCAGCAAGGACGAGGCATTCAAGATCATGGCAAAAGAACCCCAGACTCCCCGAAAACCCGGCAAAAGGCGGACCGCCCCCCGCTCCCTGGATATCGTCATCGAACGCCTCAACGACGAAGGGATCGGTGTCGCCCGCCACGAAGGGAAGGACCTCCTGGTCCCCGGCGCCCTCAAGGGGGAAGCGGTCTCGGTCGTCATCGAGCATAAGGGGCAGCACCAGCTCATCGGCCGCCTCGGGAAGGTTCTGCGCAAGAGCCCCAGCCGCACCGTCGTGAACCCCTGCAAGCACGCCGGGGCCTGCCAGGGGTGCTCGCTCATCGCCATGAACTACCAGAGCCAGCTCTACTTCAAGCAGGACAAAATACGCTACGCCCTCGACGCCTACGACCCCCTCAAGGGGATCCGGCTCCACCCGGTCTGGGGAGCGGCCCATCCCTTCGGCTATCGCACCAACGCCAAGCTGGTCATGGGGAAGGAGCGGGGGAAGGTCAAGATCGGCCTCTACCGCCGTGGCTCCCACGACGTCGTCGACATCGAGGACTGCCCCCTGCACCACCCGCTGATCAACCGCATCGCCAAGGTCGTCAAGGACGAGGTTGAGCGCCAGGAAATCTACATCTACAACTCCGTCACCCGTCGCGGCCTCCTGCGTTACCTGGCCATCAAGGTCAGTCCGGGACTGGGCAAGGCGATGGTGACCTTCGTTACCGCCGAGCGCAACTTCCGCGAACTGACCCATATGGCCAAAGGACTCAAAAGCAAGGTCCCCGAAGTCGTCTCGGTGCAGCAGAACATCAACCCCTCCTCGGGCAACGTCATCCTCGGCAAGGAGACGGTGCGCATCCTCGGCACACCCGACCTCATCGACCAGGTCGGCGACATCCAGCTGCGCATCGCCCCGTCCTCCTTCTTCCAGGTCAACAACGACCAGGCCGCCCGCATCTATCAACTGGTGCGCGAGTGGGCCGCCCTTGCCCCCGGCGACTGCGCCGTCGATCTCTACTGCGGCATCGGCGGCATCGCCATGAACCTGGCCCGGGACGGCGCCCGGGTCATCGGTATCGAGGTCGTCGAGGAGGCGGTGCGCAACGCCCGGGAGAACGCCCGGATGAACAACATCCGTACCTGCACCTTTGTCGCCGGCGACGCCGCCGAACTCGTCCACGACCTCGCCCTGGAGATCCCCCCCGGTGGCGTCGCGGTGGTCAACCCCCCGCGTAGCGGCTGCGACCGCGAGGTCCTCGAGGCCCTGGCCGGACTCGAGCCGCGCACCCTGATCTACGTCTCCTGCAACCCCCTGACCCTGGCCCGGGACCTGGACATCCTTTCCTCCCTCGGCTACCGCACCGAGGAGATCCAGCCGGTGGACATGTTCCCCCAGACGCCCCACATCGAAGCCGTGGCCCGGCTGGTGCCGGCGCAGGGGTAGAAAAGCTCGGATGGCCCTTGCAACCGATGGCCCTTCCCCCTATAGTTAGGCGCACCATCGACTATAATCTTCCGGAGAACCGATGAAGACCCTGGACTGCCGCGCCCACAAATGCCCCCACCCCGTCGTGGAAACCCGCAAGGCCCTCCTTGCCGCTCCCGACGCCCCCCTGCGGGTCCTCCTCGGCGATCCGATTGCGGTGGAAAACGTCAGCCGCCTCGTCAGGACCCTCGGTTTCAACATCATAACCGGCGACACCGAAGGGGGCGTCTCCCTCGAGCTGACCCCGGGGAGCACCGTTCAGAAGAAAGGCGCGGCGGCCATCCAGGGGAAGACCGTGGCGCTCATTGCCGCCGACACCCTCGGCAGCGGCAGCGACGAGCTGGGGCGGATCCTGCTGAAGAACTACTTCTTCACCCTCACCGAACTCGAGGTCGTCCCCGACGTCCTCCTTTTCGTCAATGCCGGGGTCAAGCTGACCTGCACCTGCTCCGAAGTCCTCGAGGCCCTCGACAAGATCGCCTGCATGGGGACCGATATCGCTTCCTGCGGCCTGTGCCTCGAATTCTTCCACCTCAAGGGTGATCTCAAAGCCGGCCGCTCCACCAACATGCTGGAGATCGCCGAAACGTTGCAGCACGCCGGGCGGATCATCCGCCTTTAACATTGCACAACCCCTTTTTGGGAGTAGGCAGTAGTCTGGTGACGCTCCCGGTCTTCAAAACCGGTGGGGGGCGTATCCCGTCCCCGGTGGGTTCGATTCCCATGTACTCCCGCCAACAACAGAAGAGGCCGGCTCCCGAAGGAGCCGGCCTCTTCTGTCTTTGTTGCACCGACATGAGCCTTTTTTCTATAGCTATTGAGCACTTTTTTTATTTTATGCCCTATTGACTATATCCTAGTTTTATAGCTTAATAGCTATACGCTTTGAAGAAGTCGACCTTATAGGTAAGGAGATCGCCATGGGGACAAAAGCCACATCACCGACAAGTCTTGGGCTCATTGTTCGGGATGCGCGAAAAAAGAAGGGATTAAGCCAGACTGCGGCCGGAAAGTCGGTGGGTATTGACCAACCGACCTTGTCAAAGATTGAGCGTGGGGAATCCAACGCCCGCATAGACACGCTATTTCGCCTTCTCGCAGCTCTGGACATGGAAATCATCCTGAGGCCCCGCAATAAAGCATCTGACCAGCATGAAGGAGATAACTGGTAATGGGCCGCAAACGTCAAGGAGCAGAACTTTTTGTCTTCATGAACGGCGAAAAAATTGGCCTCCTCTCCCGCGTATCCAGCGGGAAGCTGGAATTCCGCTATGAAGCCGGTTGGCTGAGGAGCAAATCAGGCCGGCCCCTGTCACTTTCGATGCCCATGGCGGAACAAATCTATTCTGGCGATATCGTCGAGAACTATTTTGACAATCTTCTTCCTGACAGCCAGCCGATCAGGAACCGCATTCAGAAAAGGTTTGGCGCCCGCTCCAACAGAGGATTTGATTTATTGTGGCACATCGGCAGAGACTGCGTCGGGGCAATACAGCTTTCCCCTGAAGACATCCTGGTCGATGTGCAAAAGATCGAATCCGAACCGTTGAGTGATGCGGACATTGCCGAAACACTCCAAGGCTACAGAACCATGCCCCTTGGCATGCGGGAGGACAGGGAATTCCGCATTTCGCTGGCCGGGGCACAGGAGAAAACGGCTTTCCTGAGGCGCAATGATAAATGGCATCGCCCTTTGGGAACCACCCCGACGAGCCACATTTTCAAGCTTCCGATTGGACGAATCGAACACAGCAACCTGGACCTGAGCGATAGCGTCGAGAATGAATGGCTTTGCCATGCCGTTCTCAAAGCCTATGGCCTTCCTGTTGCACACACGGAGATGATGTCGTTTGAAGGGGTAAAGGCCTTGGTCGTTGAGCGATTCGATCGCCGCTGGTCCGAGGACGGAACTTGGCTGATACGCCTCCCGCAAGAGGATATGTGCCAGGCTCTGGGCATTTCTCCCTCGCTGAAATATGAATCCGACGGCGGCCCCGGCATTGAGCAGATCATGGAGTTGTTGCTTGGATCAAGTAACGGCCTTGCCGATCGCAAAACCTTCATGACCCAGGTCTTTCTGTTTTGGGTCATGGGGGCAATTGACGGACATGCCAAGAATTTCAGCATATTCCTGCGTCCGGGAGGAGCATTTCAACTCACGCCTGCCTATGATGTGATCTCCGTCTATCCTCTGGTCGGCAAAGGGCAATATGAGCAGAGAAAAGTGTCCATGGCGATGTCCTTAAAGGGGAGACAGCACCATCACCTCTGGGAGCAGATGTTTCATCGCCACTGGATATCGACCGCCAAACGATGCAACTTTCCGGAAGACGAGATGGCTCAGATCATCGAAAGAGTCCTGGCAGACCTGGATCGGGTCATCGCCCAAGTCGAGGGGGAATTACCCAAACAGTTCCCGGACGATGTTGCAACCCCGATTTTTGAAGGGATGAAACGAGCGAGAGAGCGTATCCGGGAATAATACAGAAGAGGCCGGCTCCCGAAGGAGCCGGCCTCTTCTGTGCTTGTGGCACCGAGGTAGGATATACCAAAAGCAATCTCTCCTCCAGAGTGATCAGGACCTTTGGCAAATCCGACTCGTTGATGTACCAACTCACCCACGCCCGGCGATCACGAGAAAATTTGAGTAGAAATTCCTTTTTGTGACAACGATGTGTGATAGGCA
The DNA here is from genome assembly GCF_001278055.1 of Desulfuromonas soudanensis. Classification (NCBI taxonomy): domain Bacteria; kingdom Pseudomonadati; phylum Thermodesulfobacteriota; class Desulfuromonadia; order Desulfuromonadales; family Desulfuromonadaceae; genus Desulfuromonas; species Desulfuromonas soudanensis. The sequence goes on from NZ_CP010802.1 coordinate 3,142,267, forward strand.
AGACGTGCCCCGGCTAAAAGTAACGACATCCGCGCGGCTCAGCAACTTGGGCATGTCCAACCCGGCTGTTCCTTGGCAAGTGGGACCCGGTTGTTGCGATGAGTGTTGCCAAGGGAAAGTAATGCATCTGGGCCGTGGCAAATAAAGAGGTGCCCGCAAGCTCGCGGACACCTCTTTATTGTGCCGAATTATTATTTGTTTCAGACTTTGCTGTAGCGTTATCACTCAATGGAGGGTGAGGGGTTGACTTGGACCGCCTGTTCCGAGCGCCTGGCTTTGGCTGGATATTGAGCGACTGACAAATCCACCTACTTTGGCAAGGGTATCGGCGGTAGCATCTTTGAGTTCAACGAACTGGTCGAACTCGCCCTCGGCTTCAAATCGCACAAGTTCATCGTGGACAGCCCTATCCTTGATGTTAACACCGATTAAGATCGTCAGAAGCGATTCTATTTCTTCGTTGAGTAACGATTTCTTCTTTGCCTCGGCTATTTTGTACGGAGTTGCCTTTGATCTGTTGTCACAACCATCAGTGATGACAAAGACGATCCCGTTGGTGTTGAAATCTTGCTGCACCAGGCTCTTTGCGTACCCGGCGGTAGCAGCAACAGCGTCGTAAGTCGCGTCAAAGAGGGCGGTCATGCCTTGCGGAGAAAGCTTTTGGTATTCGTCACCGCTGAGCATGCCGAGCAGTTTGAAACCATGGACCTCCGTGCAGTTATCGTTGAAACCAATGACGCGAATCATGAGATTTTCTTTTCTTGGGCTGCGCTGGCAGGCACGCACAATTTCCTTGAGGGTGGCAATCAACTCGGACCTGAAACTTGAAACACTGCTCGACTGGTCTACGGCCACAGTGACCAAAGTGTACTCAGTCGCCCCGAGGTCTTCGATGCGCACCGCCGAGTATTGAAAGGAACTTCCCGGTATCGGCATATTATCCATTTTGTTCATCAGTTTGCCCATGGCTTCTCTCCTTTCTGATTCAAGCCAAAAATTCTTTTGAAGTAGTGACGTTCATTCCTCTTGCTTTGAGGTCTTTGACAAATGCCTCACCGAGGTTTTCGAAGCCGGTAACATTGGAGGCGCAGTCCTCGATGAGCCAGAGCTTTTTGATGCTTCCCTCGCCAAAGTTATCAGCGATGTCGCGCACCGTGTTCGCGAGGCAGTGAGATTTGGCTTGTCCCATGACGGCGATTAAGTCCGCCGATTCTATTGCTTTGATCAAATCGGTATTCAAAAGGGTTCCCGGGTCCTCAGGGTCAGGAACGTCAGCCTGAATTGCACTATAGTGCTCAGTCCAGAAATTCGAGCCTTTGGTGATCATCTCTGCCATGGCGAAGCACTTGAGTTCCCATGCGCTTACGGCGTTGAAAATGTCTTCCTGAATGGCGTGCCCCCACGATCCAATCAGGCAGTGAGGCGGCCAGATGCAGAGCGGATAGCGGCTGTTATCCTTTAGGCGATTGACATACTCCGTGGCCCGCTTCAGAAATGCGGGATTGGTGGTGATGTATCGACCCTTGGCCACGTCTTCGGCGGTAATGATGGTGAAAGGTGCCGGATGCTGGCCGTTTGCACTGTCCTGCCAGAAAAGAGGATGGGCAATATCGACATTGTGGTGAGAATCCAGGGTGATGCGAATGTTGTCGATCTTTTCGCCAAGCCGACGAATCATTGCTGCGGTGCGCAAGGAGTCGTCTTTGGCGCCGTTGACATAAAGGGCGCCGTTTGGTTCACAAAAATCACGTTGCGGGTCAATGATGAGAAATTGCAGTTCCATGGTGTCTCTCCTTTCAAGTTGTGGTCTAGTGTCCGGTTGTTTTGAGACGATACAGCTTGGTGTTGTCGATAATGAAAGCCCGGTTGCCATTGTTTGCGATGCGCATGTTACCGGTCAATCTTGGATCATCGAAAACCTGTTGAGCGGCAGCTCCTTTTAGCCGATGGAAGAGGCCCAGTTTCCCGTCGTATCTCAGGTGGGCGACAACACCGTTATCGAGGACAGTGAAACTGGGGCTGTGATAATCGACGTCCTGCTCTGTCTCGATCTGATAGGTCCCATTTTTCTCGTCAACGCGCAGAATGTGCAGGTCGTATTTACCTGAGTCTCCAGTCAAGGCCATCACAACCCCCTTGTCGTGTCTGGCTTCCTGAATTCTCATACCGTCAAGTTCAGGAACGTGAAGGATCTGACAGGTCGGCGTCGGGTTACTTCCCGGAAGAATGATCCACGTCGAACCGAGCGCGTTTTGGAATCCAACCTGGTCGAAAATTCGCGTAGCGTACGGCATGACCGACCAGGATCTTCCCGCAGCAGGGAGGATCTTTCCGGCGACGTGATTGAGGGAGACCGCTGTCAGTTGTCCCTGGTTACGAACGAACAAGTTGTTGCCTGCAACCAGGACATCCTGTGCCGCCAGCACAATGGGTAGCTGAGCGTGGTTGGTTTTAAGTTGGAGCAGCCTGTTTTTGATCGTGACGTTGACAATTTCTCCCGTGACCGGCGACACGATGTAGGCGTCTTGCACATCTCCTGCGATCACTACCCTTCCCTTCAGGTCAAAAACTCCTGCCGTCGTTATCAGGTTGTCACCTAGCAGTCCAATGATCGTTATGATCTGTTCGCTCTCAAGAATGAGTTCCAGGGCGGTTCCGGACGCGATGGAAACGACTGGTTTGGTTAGATTGATAGGACCAGCAACACCCGGTGGCTCGATTCGAAGGCCGTTCACGTAGAGGGCTTCAAACCATTTTCTGTACTCTGAAGGGATGAGGCTCATTTCTCGCGCAGTACGTGGCAGGGTCACGTCTTTGTTGAAGACGGAAATGCTGTCCTTCATGCGGCCTTCTAGATCCCCGCGTTTATACTGAGCATGCGTCCCCTTAAAGGGGTGAATGCCGACAAAAAGCTGAAAGGCAAGGATTGAAAAGCTGTACCAATCGGTCAGAGTCGACAGCGCTTGGCTCTGATAATCCTTGACTGCTGGCATGATGGCCGCCGCAGGGTAGCTTCGGGTCTGATATGAATCGACATCAATGAAGTACGGTATCCGCAGTTGTTGCTCGTCCACCATGATGTTCATGTCGTTTACATCCACCATCAGGCATCCGGGTTTATGAATGTGCTTGAGGACGTTTTCGATCTCTTTAACGAGATCGGCCGCATTCTGGGCATTGAAGCCTACCCTGTCCCTAAAGTCGTTCGTAAAGAGCTTGCACAAGCTAATGGTTTCGTTCAGCCGCTTCATCGCATATCCAATCTCCTTGCCCTTGTCGTCGGCAGCCAGAAAAAGAGGGCGAATAATCTGCGGGTGGTCGAGAGTTGCGAGTTCGTCTAGTTTCCCTTTCAGAAGGCACTTGGATGGATCTTTGTATATTTTGATTGCATGGTCATTGAGCAGATAGACTTGGCCTTCGCCACCTTCGGCGGCAAAGTCGTTATGGTTTAAGTTGACCTTTTTAACCGGATTTGATTGCAGCCAGATCGCCATGATCACTCCTTGACCAATGCCGCGAAGGAGATATCGTCTGCGGCAGAGAATCCATTTTTTTGAAGTTTTTTAACCAGGCCATTGCGAACCCTGCGTTGGACAAACGCACCGGCAGTCGTTTTGAAGGCAAGTAACTCATTTTCAAGATCGGTAACCGGAACGACGCTTCCGTGTTCATTCGTAAATGTCAGCCATCCATCGCTGCCGATCCCAACCCGATCGGTTTCGGCGTAGGGGAAGTCGAAAAGTAGCGGCCTATCTTCAGGGTTCTTGAACTCACCGTCGTTGACCCTTACTCTTGGTCCGATTTTCCGATAAGCCAAAAGCCGTTCTTCGTCTTCCAGGTAGTTAAGGTAAAACGGGGCGGAGTGGGTAAATTCGATGATGGCGTTAAGCTGCTTGGCGGATGCGAAGATGACACCGTCACCGAAGGCGAGGACGCGAAACCGGTCCGCTAGCGCGACACAAACGATTAAGGTCGCATCAAGAGCAGATTTATCGAGTCCAGGAAGGAGAAATTCTCGGGAGAGGCGTATCGTCAAATTGCCAAAATTCTTGGCCGCCATGTCAGGGTCCTTGTTGTCGAGCAAAGCGACAAGCGATGCAGCACATCTCGCCAGGATTCTGGCTCCGGTATCGGTGTCCCTGGAACCGGAGCAACCGTCGGTAACGATTGCATAGGGATAACCGTCCGCGATGCCCCCCAGAGCATAGTCTTGACAGACCAAGTGCGTGCTCCCCTGCATATAAAAGGTGTCGAAGGCATAACGGTTCATTGACGCTCCCCACTTATTGACCTACAGTCATTATCTGGCTATAAATTGACACAGAGTCAATATGCCAGTCAAGCAAAATATTGACTCAGGGTTATTAATGCTTAAGGTGGCGTTTTTGCGTGTTTTTTGTGTTACCAGGCGGGCTTCGTGACTGTGAGTTAAAATAATTATTGACCTGCTCACGATATGTATGTTGTAAGTTAGGGGGAAATGACTAGTTGCATGATCGCGGATAGCGAGTGGCCGCAGTTCCGGAGAAATGTACTTATGGGAAAATTGCCAGCTTCAGAAGCTGAATTTCTTGCTTCCTATGATCCGAAAAAGTTCGATGCGCCGCTTGCAACGGTGGATGTCACCATTTTTACCGTCATAAACGGCAGCCTTAATGTCTTGTTAGTCCGCCGCAATGAATTCCCGTATATGGATAAATGGTCGCTCCCTGGCGGTTTTATCGATCTGGTTGGAGACAACGACCTGAACGCGACAGCCATGCGTAAGCTCAAGGACAAAACGGGTGTCGATGCTCCTTATCTTGAGCAGGTTGGTACGGTCGGAAGCAAAGGACGTGATCCGCGCGGTTGGTCTTTGACAGTGCTTTATTTTGCACTCATGTCATCGGAGAAGGTCAGGCTGAGGGCAGGCTCCGGTGCATCCGAGGTGGCCTGGCGCCCAGTGCAAAACGGTCAGGTTGAAGAAGTTCTGGCGTTTGATCACGAAGAGCTTCTTAAAAAAGCCTTGGAACGTCTTCAAAACAAGGCTCGCTATACAATGCTGCCGGGCTACGTTCTGCCCGAGGAATTTACGCTGACCGAATTGATCAATATCTATCGAGTGCTACTCGAAGAGGATATTGACAACCCGATGATGCGGCGGCGGCTTCTCAGAACAAATCTACTTGAAGAAACGGGAGGCTTTCGCGAAGGAGACACTCGCCCAGCAAAGCTTTATCGATTTGCTCGCGAGGCTGCCCAACATGTTTTTGAGAGGAATCTGGAAGGTGGGAGATAGAGAAAAAGAAGGGGAAAGCTGAAGCTCCAAGTACTTGGTTTGTGTGATGCAAGTTTTCACCGAGATTAGTTATTAAAACAAAGCCCCCATCTCGCCTTGAGTTGGGGGCATTGTTTTCCTTCTCTCGCAGCGTCAGTCGCGTAGTGCTCAATGCGTTGGTACGACTTTCTCCATGTCCCAAATACCGTTCGAATTTCTAAACAATTTATCGTCTTCGTGTCTGTCATCGGGGATCAGTGTGAGTCGATACAAGGGAGTATCTTCGGTCAAGCTGAACGTGTGGCCGGATGCCAAAGTGGGGTTTTCGACAATCTGATAATAGTTAAATCGATTCATCGTGTCGGCCGCATCAGATATCGGGATTTGTCGCGATATCTGACAATCCGGAAGATTGAAATGGTGCATCCCACAGGAGTAATAGTGTTCTTCGCCGCCGATCAAGACCACAACACCACGGTATTGATCAAAGGGATTATCTGAAGACATAAGCCTGAATCCGTGAGCAATAATCTCGCATCGTGATTTTCCTCCAGAAAAGTGAGTTCGGGAGGCTGGGGCTGTACAAATTTTGAAAAACCGGCTCTCTGAGAGCCTCTGTAACCTCCGCTCTTTGGCAGTTTGTCCGCTACGCACCGGTTTGTGCCGATTTCAGGACGAGTTCGGCTGTGAACACTGCGGTGCCCGGGTTTTTGCCAGGTCTGTTGGCCGAGAGAGTGGCCTAACCGTAGGCCAGGCGCCGATAGACCCGGTCGAACGCCGCGAAAGAGAGCCCGCTGTGGCGGCTGAAGCGCAGGTACAGCCGGTGACCCGTGGCGATCAGGCGCGCAGCCAGGTACATCAGCTCCTGGATGACGGTCTTGAGTCGCCGTCGTTTGGCGCTGTGTCGCACCGGGGTTTTGTCGCCCAGCAGGCCGAGCTGGCCGATGAAGCGCAGGATGTTGTAGGCGAGCGCGGCGCAGGCCATGACCAAGCTGTTCACCTCGAAATTTTCTGCGGGGAGCCGCTCCAAATCCATGTCGGTCTTGAGTTCGCTGTGAAACTGTTCGCTGGTGCCGTGATCCTCGTAGAGGGTGATGATCTTCTCGGCCGGCAGCTTCAGGGAGGTCCACCAGCCTTCCATCTCGATGTCGGGCTCCAGCAGCAGCTGCCCCTTCTTGTCGATAGTGCGCTCGATGACGCGCACGACCCGGCGGCAGGTGAGCTCCCGTTTCGTGCCGACCTCGTCGGTCCACTGATGGGTGTCCCGGACGCTCAGCAGCGCCACCCGTTTACCCGGGCGCGGCTCGCTGATGCGGCCTTCGGCAAAGGCCCGCCGATGCCAGAGCGTCTTGCCTTGCCCCCGGGGATTCCATTTGAGGATGTAGTCGACCCGCTCGTGGCCGGCCAGTTCGATTCGGGTCTCCCAGGCATCGTGGGCCGAGTCGATCCGCACCAGAAGTGGTTCGGCCGTCAGCTTCAGGGCCTTGTGCAGCACCCGGGCGAGAAAGGGGATAAAGTTCTTCTGGCTGTGCTGGGAGCCCTCGCGGTGCTCGATCTCCAGCAGCCACCCCTCCAGGGCCAGATAGGCGGCGATCGGGGCAAAGCCGTCGAAGCCCATGTAGGTGCGCGAGACGCCCTGCTTCTTGGTCCCGGAGTTGTCCATCGTGAACACGTCGATGTCCAGCGGCACGTGACCGGTAGCCAGGGCCGAGAACAGCGCTCCGGAGTTCTGCAGAAACTCGGTGACGCTGTAGTTGACGATGGTCCGAAACGCCTGGGCGTGCTCCTTCATGCGCTGGCGCAGGGTCGGTTCGGAAGGGACCTCCGCAAGGCCCAGAGCGTCGCGGAAGAAACGATCCTGGCGGAAGCCTTCGATGGCCGCGAAGTCGCTCTTGCCGAGACAGAGCAGCCCGATGTAGCCGCGCACCACATCGGCGTGGGCGATGGCTCCCTTTTTCAGTTTGGACACCCCGTATAATAGCTTGGTCAAAGGGGTGTAGCGGTTCAGACACAGCCCGATCAGAGCGGCGCCAGAGTGGGAGGTGTAGAACTCGTCCTCGGATTTCTCGATGATGAAACGCTTCATGGAATTCACCCGCCAAGTGAGATGTTGACGGGTTGCATGCTAGCAATAATTGACAACAAATTCAATGACTTGAATGCATTGGATGGCTAATTTATGACTATAATCTCACGGATTCAGGATAAGGTCTTGCCAAACTTCCCATGTGTATGCGACGCCTGCCGACTCGATTTTCACAGCGTAGCCGCCGAGGTCTCGGATCAATGTTGTGAACTTGAGCAACCTACTTTTCTGGCCGATGACATCGAAAGGAAACCGGAGATAGACAACACTTTTGTGGGTGGCAATCGCATCTAGGACGTCTGCTGGCATCTTTCCTTGCCCAGCAATCTCGAATGCTCGTCGCATGTCATCGTATGAAGCGCAGAACTCCAGGGGCACATGATCTTTCCCTCTCGGATTCGCTAAGATGCCACCGGCAAACATGAAGTCTCCTTTGGATTGCACAATGACTCGCTGAACGAAATCCGTTCGGTCATTCCATGGTCCAGGGATGCAGATCATCATTTCTGGTGTCATGTTTTCCTCTTTCCGAACACTGGAACCACACAATCATCCCAGAATCTTGATTTCCAACTTTGTAAGATAGCCTAGGGTTTTCTGTTTTAAGGCACGAACACCTCAGATGTCAGGCCCAACTTGTTGGCCAACCAGAAAAGTCCCAACGTTGTAGAAGCGTTGCGAATGCGTCCGTCTTGGGTCATTTTTACCGCCTCATCGACGTCAAGGACGCGAACGCGAATGTCCTCGTGCTCACATTCAAGCCCCTTGATCGTGTTATCGAGGCCATGCGAATCGATCAGGCCATAGAAAATGGTGATGCGCTCACTACTCCCACCTGGAGACAAGTAGCAGTTGGTGATTCTATAGAGTGCCGTCGGTTTGCGACCGATCTCTTCTTCGCATTCCCTCAATGCCACTTCCTCATCCTTTTCGCCTTCCTTGACGACCCCGGCGGGAAACTCCAGCAGCCAGGGAGATAGAGGGTCTTCCAGGGCGCCAATCCGAAATTGCTCCACCAGGACCACTTTTTTGCGAAGTTCATCGAAGAGGACGACGGCGACGGCCTGACCGCGCTCCATCAGCTCCCGGCGAACCATCGACGATTCACCCCCGGCAAAGAGACTGTGGGTCAGTTCGATTTTGAAGATCTTCAAGAAGCCGGTGGTTACAAGTTTTCGGGAAAGGATCTTGACGTTTTCGTGTGTCAGCATGATTACCTCAGCATCAGCGAAAGGTCGCTGAGTTTATTAATGTCAGGATATTTGGCTACGATCGGGAGATGACGCCCGATGCCGAAAGATCGCCGCTGCATGCGGATAATGGGCGGGGCCTGGCGACGTTTAAATTCAGCGCGATCGATCATGCGGCAGACTCGTTTGATCGTTGCGTCGGATGTGGCCTTTAGCGTTTCGAGGTAAAGATTGCGTTCCTCCTCAGACAGCAGGTCAGATTCTATATAAATCCGCAGGATTGCATCAAGGATTTCATATGGGGGCAGCGAGTCCGTATCGGCCTGCCCGGGGGCCAACTCTGCGCTCGGTGCTTTATCGATGATCTCGATAGGAATCTGCATCTCGGGATAAGCATTGTTGAACCAGCGCGCCACCGCATAAACATCGCATTTGTACATATCACCAAGGAGGTTCAGGCCGCCATTCATATCGCCGTACAGGGTTGCATACCCTACGGCCATCTCGGATTTGTTGCCCGTACTGAGGACAAGATAGCCAGTGTGGTTCGAATACTCCATGAGGACTCGCCCACGGACCCGGGCCTGGATGTTCTCTTGGGTGAGACCACTCGGGACTTCTCCGAACGCTACCTCAAACTCGCGGACGGCAACATCAAAATCGTCCTTGATCGGTCGCGTAAATAGCTCGATGCCAAGATTCTGGCAAAGTTTCACGCTATCGTCGACACTGCCTGCGCTCGAATATTTCGACGGCATGGTAATGGCCTTGACCCGCTCCGGGCCAAGGGCTCCGGCAGCCAAAGCCAGGGTGACGGCAGAGTCAATCCCACCAGAAGATCCCACCACAACACCGGGAAAACCGAGCTTGTCGACGTAATCCCGCAGGCCAAGCATGGCCTGATTGACCATGAGCCTGGGCTCAATCGATATCTCGGAATGCCCGAAACCTTCCGCTTTGGTGAATTGACCTTTACGAGGCGCCGCCCCTTCCTCTTTGTCGTACTCAAGGATGCCGATCGCTTCCTCAAAGGAGGCCATCATGCCAACCATCTCACCGTATTTATTGACGGCAAATGAGGCCCCATCGAAAACGATCTCATCGTTGCCACCAACCTGATTGGAGTAGATAACGGGCGCATTGCATGTGAGAGCGACGTCTTTGAACACCTGGCGCCGTTGCTTTTGTTTGCCGAGGTTGCTTGGGGAGGCGTTGACACTGATGATCAGGTCCAGGCCTTGCCCCTTGAGTTCATTGACGGGGTGCGATGCATAAAGGTTATGTTCAGCCTGCCCCCAGCCATCTTCGCAAATCAAAAATCCCAGTTTGTAGCCTTTGAAAAGCCAGACGCCTTGCTGTTGACCAGGAGAAAAATGCCGTGCCTCTTCGAAAATATTGTAGGTGGGCAACAATTTTTTCGAGTAGCAAAAAGACTCGGCCCCGCTGGTGAAAACCTTGATGCTGTTTTGGAACGGTTTGCCAGCAAAGGGATTCTTCGTCACACAACCGATGACGACAGCAGCGCGCGAATTTTCAGTCGCCTTGCAGATTTCTGCCAGTGCGGCTTCTTCAGCTTGCCACACCGGATTCGAGAAGATCAAATCCTGGGGGTAGTAACCGGTCAAGGCCAGTTCGGTAAAGACAATCAGATCGACCTTGTTTTTCTGGTCGCCGATGACCTGAAGAATCTTCGTGGCATTCCCCTGAATGTCGCCGATCGTATAATTGAGCTGGGCGATAGCTATAAGCATGCCTGAGGCTCCCGAATTTAGGCTAGAAGGCGCTTAATTTGAAAAACGCTGGCTAGGTACTGGAGGAAGGCATCGTCCTCGCACATTTCCTTTCCTGGGCTATCGGAAATTTTAGCCACCGGCTGGTTACGGCAGCGGGTCATCTTGATCACGATGTTCAGAGCCGGAACCCCAAGATCGTTGGTCAGGTTGGTTCCAATGCCAAATGCGACGTTGGCTTCGCCCTTGAACGTATCGTAAATCTTGAGAGCAGTTGGGAAGTCGAGCCCGTCGCTGAAGACAAGCGTTTTCGACATCGGATCGATTTTTAACTTTCTGTAGTGATTGATGGCCTTTTTGGCCCATTCAAACGGGCAACCGGAATCATGCCGAAGGCCATCGAACAGTTTGGCGAAGTAGAGATCGAAATCGCGCAGAAATGCGTCCATTCCGACCACGTCAGTCAGGGCGATTCCCAGCCGACCCCGATACTCTTTAACCCAGGTCTCCAATGCGTAATTCTGGCTGTCAATCAGTCTCGGTCCCATTGCCTGTGCGGCCTGTAAGAATTCATGTGCCATGGTCCCGATCGGCGTAAGGGAAAGCTCGCGGGCCAGGTAAACATTGCTGGTGCCGACAAAATTGTCGGGCAATTGGTTCTTGAGCGTTTCGACAACCTGTAAGTGCCACTCGCGACTAAAGCGGCGCCGGGTCCCGAAGTCAGTGAATTTAAACCGGGCCACCTCCGGATGGCTCTTTATCAACGCGATCTTGTCAAGAAGCCTGTGACCCGCCAAATCCCAGTTCGGTTCCTTAACGGTGTTGCGGAAATAGACCTCATTGATGATCGCCAGAGCGAAGATCTCGAACATGCTCGTATAGACAAGGGGACCTTTGAACCTCAGATCGATCTCTTTACCTTGGACGTGTAGTTGAACATGTTTCATGCTGAGCTGGAAAAGCCGGAGAAAGTCGATGAAATCCTTTTTAATATAATCGAGCCTACCCAGGTAACAAAGCTCGTTTTCGGTGAACTTCAGGGTACAAAGGTACTCAAGTTCCTCGCGGATTTCACTGACAAATTGCGCCAGATCAATACCAGGATTGCGACATTTGAATTTGAACTCGCAGTCATCGGCAATTTGGAACAAGTGGTAATAGGTTTGAAGCATGGTCAGTTTATAAAGATCCTGATCGAGCAGGCTTTGAATGATTTTATTGTGCTTCGCCATTTTACTTCTCCTTGTTGAATCGATTTGCTAAATATTTTCAGGCTGCGTTTAATTCTGCTGCGGATTCAATAACTATCGCACCGAGGTTCCGCAATCCCTCGACAGCTTTTTCAATAACCTGCGCATCAAGACCGCGACATGCGCCAAGATTGAGGACGACAGCGAAACCGGCGTTGAGCAATTGAGTTGCGGTCTGGTGCACGCAATACTCCGTAGCCAGCCCTCCGACAATGACCGGCTTGATACCGTTTTCTTTCAAGAACTCAATCACGCCGGTACTTTCGCTATTGGCAAGATCGTGATAGCAGGCGCCATACGGGTGTTTTTCGGGGTCGATGCCTTTACCGACGACGAGATCGTAGTCGTTTTCACCGGGAAGCCCGGGAATCAGCAAATTGCCCTCGGTTCCGACGACACAGTGAGCAGGCCACTTGACGTCGAGGTTTGGGTAGTTGCCCGCTACAGGGGTCAGCACTTCGGCCGGGCTTGATGCAATCCACGGAGCCTTATTGGGATGACAATCCTTGGAGGCCACGCGGACCCTGGCGAACACGGCCTGGGCATTCAACTCCTCAACGATGGTGTCGCCACCCGGAACAGGGAGTTCGTTCGGGCACAACGGGGTGAAGCCGCGCTGTGCGTCAACATCAAATGCAGCCGAGGTGTTTCGATCTATCTTTTTCATCGCACCCTCCTGAATAGGCCATGAATCGCTAGACACATAATGACCCTGAGTCAATTAGTAGTCAAGTAAAAAAATGCCGTTTCAGCAAAATATCGCCATAAGATAAGCAAAACCCAACAAACATAGGCGATTGGGAAGAGACCAAGTCGCGGGCTGGAGACAGGGGAAACGATCAATGTGACTTACTGCCGTTGAAATACGGTCGGAGACCGATCCGGATACTAGAATCCAGAGGTTGAGGTAAGGGTAGGGAACAATAGAAAACAGGTTCAGGGAACACTTGGGATCGCGTCTATAAATTTCATTATCTATCGAGTAGACCGGTTTTCATTTCATATCATGAAGTTATCCTTTGAGTTACCCCATGACTCTCCTCTACTGGTGGGGACATTGATTAGTCAACTAAGTGCCGAGCTAATCAACTATTCACCACCGTCCCCCTCGCCACAGCTCATCAAACTGATTCATCAATCGGTCTGGTGCTTTTACATTCAGGTAACCGGAACACCCCAGAAACTGCGAACCTGCATTCTTCCCCTGCTTTGCCGTGCGCAGCACCAACGGCTTGCTGCAGAGCGGGCAGGCTGGGAGCGCTGGTTTTTCATCCGACGGATCGGTCGGATAATTGCGTCTTTTGACCCGTGCCGCTGCCAACTGTTCGCTGTAGCCACCGTCGTTGACAAAAGAACGCTCCAGTCCGGCAATCTGCTGGTCCAGCAAATAATTGGCCTGGTGGATCAGGCAGATGAGCGCGTTGGCGAAAACTGCGGGGTCAGAATGCCTCAACCAGGCGGCGTAGGCTGCAACATCCGACCGATTAGTCGGATCTTTTTCCAACCTTTTCCCGACCTCCCGCACCGCTTTTGCCTCTGCGTCATCTTTTGTCCACTGCCGCTTGCCGCGCTGCCGCAGAAAATCTTCGTAGTCCAGCAAAAGTTCATCCAGACTGGCACGGGCAACGTTCACCAGGCGCAGCTCGGTCTGGCTGGAGGTCGCCGCCACCCGGCTTCCTTTCCCCCTCTCCCCTCTCCCCTCTTCCTTCTTTCGCCCGAGAAATTTCCTCCCCTGCCGATTGCCTAGCTCTCCCCCCCTGTTAATCTTGGATTAACAGTCGGAGGGTTATGGAATTAGCCGATTACGATCCCCTGCAGGGGAAAAGATTGCAGGTCCTCGATCCGGAAGGGAATGCCGATCCGGCGCTTCTCCCTGCCTTGGATGAGGAGGTGCTGTGCCTTATTTTCCGCCGGATGCTGGCGGCGCGCCTGGTGGATCGCACCTGCCTCACCCTGCAGCGGGAGGGGCGCATGGGGACCTATCCGCCGGTGGAGGGGCAGGAGGCCTGCCAGGTGGGGAGCGTTCTGGCGCTGAGCGAAACAGACTGGATCGTCCCTTCCTTTCGCGAGCTGGCGGCGGCCCTGGTCCGCGGCGTCCCCCTCGAACGAATTTTCCTCTACTGGATGGGGCACGAAGAAGGCAGCCGCATCCCGAAGTCGCTGCGTTTCCTCCCCGTGGCGATTCCCGTCGGGACGCACATTCTCCATGCCACCGGCCTGGCCATGGGCATTTCCTACCGCCGGGAGAAGGACGCGGTCCTCTGCTTTTTCGGCGATGGCGCCACCAGCGAGGGGGATTTCCACGAGGCGCTCACCTTTGCCGGCGTCAGCAAGGCGCCGGCCATCTTCTTCTGCCAGAACAACGCCTGGGCCATTTCCGTCCCCCGCAAGGCCCAGTGCGCGGCCACCGCCCTGGCCGCCAAGGGGGTGGGGTACGGCATCCCCGGAGTGCAGATCGACGGCAACGATCCCCTTGCCGCCTACCTGGCCACGGAGGCGGCCCTGAGGCGCGCCCGCGCCGGGGAGGGGCCGACCCTCATCGAGGCGATCACCTACCGCCTCGGCCCCCATACCACCTCCGACGATCCCGGCCGCTACCGCAGCGCCGAGGAGGTGGAGCGGATGCGTCCCCTCGAGCCGCTGGTGCGCTACCGCCTCTTTCTCCAGGGGCGAGGGCTGTGGAGCGAGGCCTGGGAGGCGGAGATCACCGCCGACATCGAGAAGTGGATCGCCGAAAGTATTCAAAAGGCGGAAGCCTTCCCGGACCCCGCCCCGGAAGATATCTTCGATTACATGTTCGCCGAGCTGCCGCCGCACCTCGCCCGGCAGAAAGCCTCTCTCCTCTCCAGCCTGCAGGAGGAATGAATTGCCGAGCCTGAACCTGGTGGAAGCGATCAATCTGGCGCTGCGGGAGGAGTTGGCCCGGGACCCGGACGTCCTCCTCCTCGGCGAGGACGTGGGACTCGAGGGGGGCGTCTTCCGGGTCACCGAAGGACTGCAGCAGGCCTTCGGAGCCGGGCGCATCATCGACACGCCGCTGGCTGAATCGGGGATCGTCGGGGTGGCTCTCGGGTTGGCCCTCCTCGGTCTGCGGCCGGTGGCGGAGATCCAGTTCATGGGGTTTCTCCCCCCGGCCCTCGACCAGATCATCTCCCATGTCGGGCGCTATCGCCACCGCAGTCGCGGCGTCTACTCCGCCCCCCTGGTGATCCGCCTCCCCTACGGCGGCGGCATTCACGCCCCGGAGCACCACTCGGAGAGCATCGAGGCGATGCTGGTCCACACCCCGGGGATCAAGGTGGTCGTCCCGTCCTCCCCGGCCGACGCCTGCGGCCTGTTGAAGAGCGCCATCCGCGATCCCGATCCCGTCCTTTTCCTCGAGCCGAAGCGGATCTATCGCGCCGTCAGGGAGGAAGTCGCCGAAGGGATGGAGCCCATTCCCCTCGGCCGGGCCCGGCAGGTGCGCTCCGGCCGGGACCTGACGGTCATCGCCTGGGGGGCGATGGTGCGGGAGGCGCAGAAGGCCGCCGAGACGCTGGCCGCCGAAGGGGTGGAGACGGAGATCATCGATTTGCGCACCCTCTCCCCCCTCGACACCGGGGCGATTCTCGCCTCGGTCCGGCGCACCGGCCGCTGTCTGGTGGTCCACGAGGCGGCGCGCACCGCCGGCCTGGGGGCGGAGATTTCCGCCCTGGTCATGGAGGGGGCCCTGCTGCAGCTGAAGTCGCCGGTCGCCAGGATCACCGGCTTCGACACCGTCATGCCCCTCCCCCGGGGGGAGCACTTCTACCTGCCGGACGCCGGCCGGATCGTCCGGGCGGCGCGGGAGATAATGAGCTTTTGAAGTGATTTCCGTTTATCCCCTTTTCAGGAGAGCGCGCGATGTTTGAATTCAAATTTCCCGACGTCGGGGAGGGAATCGCCGAGGGCGAGATCCGCAGCTGGCTGGTCGAGGTCGGACAGACAGTGGCCGAGCATCAGGCGCTCATCGAGATGGAGACGGACAAGGCGGTGGTGGAGTTGCCGTCCCCCGTGGCGGGGGTGGTGGCCGAGCTGCGCGGCGAGGTCGGGGAGGTGGTCGCGGTGGGGACGGTGCTGGCGCTCATCGAAGAGAGCCGGCCGGCGGTCACGGAGAAGGGGGAGCCCTTTGCCGCCGGGGTGGTCGGCGAGCTCGAAGAGGCGACGGAGAGCGGGCCCGACCACGGGGGGGACGCGGAGACGCCGCCCGTTCTCCCTCGCGACCGCAAACTGGCCGCAGAGCTGGGCGTCGACCTGGGGCAGCTTCGCGGCCGCGCCTCGCAGGAGAGGATTACCGAAGAGGAGATCCGGGCGAAGGCCGGGGAAAAGGAAAAAGGCCAGGAGGCCGAGCGGATCCCCCTGCGGGGGGTGCGCCGGACCATGGCCAGGACGATGGCCGCTTCGGCGGCGAGAGCCGTCCACGTCACCGTCATGGAACAGGCCGACGCCCTCGCCCTGCGCCGTCTGCGCGAGCGCGAACATGCCCTTGCCGCCGAGCGCGGTATCCGCCTGACCTGGCTCCCCTTCATCGTCAAGGCCCTCACGCTGGTGCTGGAGCGCTTTCCCCTGCTCAACAGCACCCTAGATCAGGACAGGGGCGAAATCATCCTGCACCGGCAGGTCCACATCGGGTTTGCCGTCGACACCCCGGACGGACTCCTCGTGCCGGTGGTGCGCAACACCCGGCAATTGAGCATCCTCGAGCTGGCCGCCGCCCTGCAGGACCTGGCGCTGCGGGCCCGGGAGCGCAAAATCGGCCCAGGCGAACTGAAGGGAGGGACGTTCACGATCAGCAACTACGGCGCCCTCGGCGGCATCTGGGGAACGCCGATCATCAATCCGCCGGAGGCGGCGATCCTCGGCATCGGGCGGATCGATGAGGTGCCGGTGGTCCGGGACGGGGAGGTGGTGGCGCGCCCCGTCGTCCCCCTCTCTCTGACTTTCGACCACCGGATCATCGACGGGGCCACCGCCCACCGCTTCCTCAACGCCCTGATCGAATACATCGAGAATCCGGATCTTATTCTGCTTGAAACTTGAAGCGGGGGGAGAAGGGAGAATAAAGGCGTCGAACCCCCTGCTCAGGCGGGGACGAAATAGACGTCCGTTGCCTTAAATTTGCTGTTGCGCAGAAAGCGCGCCCGCACCGGCATGCCGATGGAGACTTCGTCTCCTTCGGCGCCGAGGAGGCGGGAGAGGAAGAGGGTGTCGACGCCGTCGAACTCGACGAGAACGAGGGTGAAGGGGGTCTCCTTGAGAAAAGCCTCGCCGCCGAAGTGACAGGTGGTGTAGGTGTGCACCCGCCCCGATTGCGGCAGCTCGACCCATTCCGTCGCCCCGCCGCATTCCATGCAGTGACCGCGCGGCGTGGCGTAGGTGATCGCGCAGGCCCCACAACGGCTCCCGAGGAGCTTCCGATTGGCCAGCCCGGCAAAAAAAGGAGAATCCTGGGCATAGGAGTGGAGGTAATCGACCTCATAGTGGTGTTTGATGATGATCGGGTCGGTTTTGAAGAGAACTGTTCCCTCTTCCGTTTCCGGCAGCTTTATGTTTTTATCCACATGGGCACCTCTTTATCTGGAGAAGAACACAGAATGTAGAATACAGAATACAGAAGTTTGACAACCCGAAGCTGTTCTCCTCAATTCTACCTTCTCCCTTCTCCCTTCTATATTCTATATTCTGCCCCTCAACCCCTCTCCAGAATCGACACCGTAACATACGTCCCCGTCCCGGCGTGGCTGTGGATCAGCCCCCGTTTCGGGTCGGGGAGCTGCAGGGTCGGGTCCCCCAGATGCCGGGCGATCGTCCCCTGCAGCTGCCAGAAGGCGAAGACGGCCTGCATCAGCCCCGTGGCTCCCACCGGGTGGCCGCAGGCGAGGAGGCCACCGGAGGGGTTGACGGGGAGGCGCGGCCAGCGCCCGTCGGCGGCAAATTCCAGGCCGTAGTCAAGGTTGGACAAAAAGGGCGCTCCGGAGTCGACGAAGCTCCCCCCTTCCCCGTACCGGCAGAGCCCGAGGTCTTCATAGGTCTGGATCTCGGAGGAGGTGTAGGCGTCGTGGAGTTCGACGAAGTCGAGGTCCCGGCCCGGATCGGCAATCCCTGCCATGCGGTAGGCCAGCGCCGCCGCCGTCCGCCCGCCCCGGAAGGAGTGGACCCCCGGGTATTTCAGATCGGCGTAGTCCGCTTCGTTCTCGTGGGGGAGGAGCGGGACCTTCCCGTGGGGGCGGTCGGCCATGCGCATGGCGTCGGTGCCGCAGCCGACGCCGGTGATCCTCACCGGTTGCACCCCCAGCTTCTGCGCCATCTCCTCGGAGACGAGGATCGCCACGGCGGCGCCGTCGGACATCTGGCAGCAATCGAGGATGGTGAGGGGGGTGGCGACCATGGGCGAGGAGCGGACGTCCTCGATGGTGAGCCGGCCCGGTCTCTGCGCGTAGGGGTTGTGGAGGGCGTTGACGTGGTTCTTGACCGCCACCCGGGCCATCTGCTCGACGGTGGTGCCGAACTCGTGCATGTGGCGCCGCACCATCATGGCGTAATAACCGGTGTAGAACCCGCCGACCGGGTAGTCGAAGTTGGTGTCCGAGGCCAGGGCGATGAACTCGTTCCCCTTCCAGGTGTTGACCCGGCTCATCGTCTCGAACCCCAGGGCCAGGGAGACCTCCATCCGCCCGGAGGCCACCGCTTCCCACCCCGACTGGAAGCAGAGTCCGCCCGTCGCCCCTCCCCCCTCGATGCGGCGGGACGGTTTGGGATTGAGCCCCAGGTAATCCTGGACCATCGCCCCGGCCATGAGCTGGCGGGTGAAGTGGTCGGAAAAATAGGAGCAGACGCTGCCGTCGATATCCTGCCGGCGCAGAGCCGGGACGTCCGCAAGGGCATAGTCGAAGGCTTCCTTCACCATGAGGCGGAAGTCCTTCTCCGGGAGCGCCTTGGCGAACTTGGTGATACCGCCTGCAATCATATAGACCGGCCGCATGTCAGACCCCTTCCTTCGCGGTTTTCAGCAGCTCCCGCGCGATGACCATCCGCTGGATCTCCGAAGTCCCCTCGCCGATTTCACAGAGTTTGGCCTCGCGGAAGTACCGCTCCGCCGGATAGGCCCGGGTATAGCCGGCGCCGCCGTGGATCTGGACAGCCCTGGTCGCGGCGCGCATGGCCGTCTCCGAGGCGAAGAGCTTGGCCATGGACGCCTCGCGGGTATAGGGCTCTCCGGTGTCCCTGAGATAGACGGCCCGACGGAGGAGGAGCCGGGCGGCGTCGATTTCCGTCGCCATGTCGGCGAGCATCCCCCGGATCGCCTGGAAGTCGCCGATGGGCCGTCCGAAGGCCTGGCGCTTGCGGGCGTAGGCGAGGCTCCCCTCCAGGCACCCCCGGGCGATCCCCACCGCCATGGCCGCCAGGCCGAGGCGCCCCGCGTCGAGGACCTGCATGGTCTGGGAGAACCCGCTGCCGGCCTCGCCCAGGAGCCGATCGGCGGGGACGAAGACGTCCTTGAGGAGGAGAGCCGCGGTGTCGCTGGCCCGGAAACCGAGCTTGTCGATGTTCTTTCCTCGCCTGAGCCCGGGGGAATCTCCGGCGACGATAAAGGCGCAGATCCCCCGGGCCCGCCGGGAAGGATCGGTGGAGGCCATGACGACCAGTATTTCTGCCCGGGAGCCGTTGGTGATCAGGTACTTGTTCCCCGTCATGCGCCAGCCGCCGTCGGCGGGGAGAGCCTCGGCCTGAAGGGCGGCGGCATCGCTTCCAGCGCCCGGTTCGGTGAGCGCCCAGGCGCCGAGCGCCTCTCCCCTGGCCAGGGGGGAGAGAAACTGCCGCTTTTGTTCCTCGGAACCAAAGGCGAAGATATGGGAGGCGCAGAGATTGTGGGCGAGGAGGGTGATGGCGGCCGAGGCATCGATGCGGGACAACTCCTCGACGACCAGGGTGTAGCTGAGGAAATCGCTTCCGGAGCCGCCGTACTCGGGGGGGAAGATCAGCCCCATCCATCCGAGCTTGCCGATCTTTTCCATGGCCTCCCGGGGGAATTCCCCGGTGCTATCCCGGCGGTCGGCCCCCGGAGAAAGTTCCGCCTCGGCAAAGTCCCTGACTCTCTGCCGCAAAACGAGCTGTTCTTCCGTGAGGGCAAAATCCATGAGCCGTCTCCTGCAGGCAGGCCTTACGAAAAGACTATAGAAGCGTTTCCCGGTCTGTCAAAAAGACCCCCGGCCCGGGCCATACAAAGAAACGGAGGAGGGGAAATTTTCGGGGGGAAGGAGATCTTTCAATCTTCAGGCGTAGGTATATTCCCGGTAGCGCATGGCGTCTCTGACCCGCTCGCGAGCCAGACGTTCGGCGGCCTCCCGCGGCAGGATCCCCTCGCTTTTCGCCTTCTCCAGAATCAGCCCCGTATTGGCGCGGATCTTCTCGCCGATGGCGGCAAAGGCCTCCGCCTCGGTCCGACGGGCGTATTCCATGGCGGCCATGATCAGACCGCCGGCATTGGCGATGAAGTCGGGAACGATCAGCACCCCCCGCTCCGCGAGGATTCCCTCCGCCCGCGCCGTCGCCGGGATGTTGGCCCCCTCGAGGATGAGGCGGGCCCTGATCTCGCCGGCGTTCCCCTCGTGGATGACGTCCGGGGTGGCGGCCGGAATGAGGATGTCGCAGTCCACCTTGAAGATATCTTCTCCCGGCAGGACCTTCCCTTCCCCGCAGGCCGTGACCGTCCCCTCCCCTTCCTTGGCGGCAAGGAGTTTTTCCACAGACAGTCCGCCCGGGCTGTACAGGGTTCCCCGCGAGTCGCTGACCGCGACAAGGACCGCTCCCCGGGCGGCGAGAAATCGGGCCGCGGCCCTGCCGACGCTGCCGAAGCCCTGGATCGCGACCCGCGTCCCGGAAAGTTTCAGACCGGCATGCCCGCAGGCGATTTCGGCGCATGCGGCCAGACCGAAGCCGGTGGCGCCGAGCTTGTCGAGGGGGAGCCCGCCGATTTCCTCGGGGAGCCCGGCCACGCGGCCGATTTCGTCATAAATCCAGGCCATGGACTCTTCGTGACACCCCATGTCGGGTGCCGGGATGTATTCGTTCAGATCACCGATCATGCGGGCAAAGACCCGGAAGATCCGCTCCAGGTTCGGATCCTTCGGATCGGCGATGATCCCTGCCTTCCCGCCGCCGTGGGGGAGGTCGGCGAGGGCGCTCTTGAAGGTCATGGTCCGCGCCAGGCGGTAGACCTCCTCGATGTCCACATCCTTCGAGACCCGCACCCCGCCGATGGCCGGTCCGCGGGCCGTGTTGTCGACCACCACCACCGCCCGGAAGGGGACTTGCGGGGCGTAGAGTTGCAGGATCTTGGCGGGTCCGATGTCATCGAAGGGGATCTTCATGTGTTCATTGTAGCGCACTTGTTCCGGCGTGCAGCCGTAAGCGGAGCTTTTCAGGGGCCTCTCCCTGACCTCCGAGCGCCGTCGAGGTTCCCTCCCCCTCTCCTCCCTCCGTCACAAACAATGAGGCCGGCTCCCGAAGGAGCCGGCCTCATTTGGCCTTTCCATTAAAAATATGCCGGGTCGTGCCGGATCAGGTCCTTTCCCGGCGGTGGAAGAGGAGATAAAGGATCGGCAGCAGGAAGAGGGTCAAAAGCGTCGAGGTGAAGACCCCGCCGACGACGACGGTGGCCAGGGGGCGCTGCACTTCGGCGCCGACCCCGACGGAGAGAGCCATGGGGAGAAAACCGACGGCGTCGGTCACCGCCGTGGCCAGCACCGGAACGAGGCGCTGTTTGGCGGCGCCGGTGACCGCCTCGAGGAGGGGGAGCCCCTCGTCGAGAAGCCCGCGGATGGCCGAAACGAGCATCTGCCCGTTGAGCACGGCGATCCCCGAGAGGGCGATGAAACCGATGGCGGCGCTGACGCTGAAGGGGATCCCCCGCAGATAAAGGGCGACGATGCCGCCGATGGCCGCCAGAGGGATGCCGGTATAGATGATCAGCACGTCGCGCAGGCGCTTGAGGCTGAAGTAGAGGAGGAGGAAGATCAGCAGCAGCGTCAGCGGCACCACCAGCATCAGCCGGTGCTGGGAGCGCTGCAGGTTCTCGAACTGTCCTCCCCATTCCATGAGGTACCCTTCCGGCAGGCGGACCCCGGCGGAAACCTTCGCCTGCGCCTCGGCGACAAAGGAGGCGATATCCCGGTCGCGGACGTTGACGCTGACCTTGATCAGGCGCCGCCCCCATTCGCGGTTGATGGTCGAGGGACGATCGACCTGGCGCACCTCGGCCAGATCCCTGAGGGGGAGGATCGCTCCGCTTGCCGTGGAAATCAGGGTATCGGCCAAGGCCTCGGGATCCTGGCGCTGGGCGTCGGGGAGGCGCAGCACCAGGGGGAAGGAGCGCTCCCCCTCGAAGACCTCGCCGACCTTCGGCGTGCCGACGGCGGCGATCACGTCGAGGACTTCCCGGGCGGCCACACCGTGACGGGCGAGGGCCTTGCGGTCGATGGCGATCTGCAGGGTCGGCTGGCCGGTGATCGGCTCGACGGCGACATCGGAGGCGCCGGGTATCCCCGAGAGGAGATGCTCCACCTCCTCGCCCAGAGCCTCGAGGCGATCGAATTTATCGCCGTAAATCTTGATGCCGACATCGCCGCGAATCCCCGAGAGCATCTCGTTGACCCGCAATTCGATGGGCTGGGAGAGGACGATGCGGATGCCGGGGAGACCGTGCAGAGCCTCTTCCACCTCGGAGGTCAGCTCGGCCTGGCTTTCGGCCCTGGTCCATTGATCGCGCGGATGGAGGGTCAAAAAGATGTCCGTGAGTTCGGTGCCCATGGGGTCGGTGGCCACCTCGGCGCTCCCCAGGCGGCTCCAGATGTGGGAAATCTCGTCGGGGAACTCCTGTAGCAGAAGTCTTTCCATCTGGGTGTTGTAGGCAACGGACTCCTCGACGGAGACTCCGGCCAGTCGCACCACGGAGACGACCAGGGCGCCCTCGGAGAGGCGCGGCAGAAACTCGCCGCCGAGACGAAAACCGAGGAAGGTTGCACCCAGGAGAACGACCAAGACCACGGCGAGAAAGAGCCGGCGCCATTCCAGGACCCTTTGCAGCAACCCCCCGTAAAATCGCTTCAGCCAGCCATCGACCCGCCGTTCATGAAGGGAGAGTTTTTTTGGCAAAAAGTGGAAGGAGAGGACCGGAGAAAGGAAGACGGCAACCAGCAGGGCCCCGACCAGGGCAAAGATGAAGGTCCAGGCCATCGGCTTGAACATCTTCCCCTCGATCCCTTCGAGGGTGAGAACCGGCAGGAAAACCAGGACGATGATCCCCATGCCGAAGACGATCGGCCGCACCACCTCCTGGCTGGAGGAGAGGATGGTATCGAAGCGTTCTGCGACGCTCAAGGGGCGCTGCAGCTGCATCTGCCGTTCGGTCAGGCGGCGCAGGTTGGCCTCGGTCATGACCACCGAGCCGTCGACGAGGATGCCGAAATCGATGGCCCCCAAGGAAAGAAGGCTGGCGGCGATCCCCATCTCATGCATCCCCAGGGCGGCAAAGAGCATGGCCATGGGGATGGTGGCGGCGACCAGCAAACCGGCGCGCAGATTGCCGAGAAGAAGGAAGAGAACGGCAATGACCAGGATCGCCCCGGCCACCAGGTTGTGCTTGACGGTTTCGATGATCCGGTCGACCAGTTCCGTACGGTCGTAGACGATCTCCAGCAGGACATCTTCGGGTAGAGCTGTTTTCACCCTCTCCAGGGCCGCCTTGAGGGCGCCGGTCACCTCGCGGCTGTTTTCCCCCATGAGCATGAAGCCGAGGCCGAGAACCGCCTCCCCCTTGCCGCCGGCGGAGACGGCGCCGCGGCGCAGTTCGTGACCGATGGCGACCTCGGCGACATCGCGGATCAGCACCGGGACCCCCTGGTGGGCGACGACGACGATGTCGGCGATCTCCTGCACCGAGGAGACCCGTCCCAAGCCGTGCACCAGCAGCGTCTGTCCGCCGGTCACCACCTGGCCGCCGCCGACGTTGGCGTTGTTGGCGCGCAGGGCCGTGGCGACCGCCTCGTAGGTCAGGCCGTACTTGATGAGCGCCTCGGGGGCGACGATGACGTGAAACTGCTTCTCCAGCCCCCCCCAGGAATTGACTTCGGCCACTCCGGGGACCTTGCGGAGCTGCGGCTTGACCACCCAGTCGTGAAGGGTGCGCAGTTCGCTCAACGTTCGATTGGGGTTCTCGGAACGCAGCACGTAATGAAAGACCTCGCCGAGTCCGGTGGAAATCGGCCCCAGCTCGGGGCGGGCGATCCCCTCGGGGAGTTCGACGCCGGCCAGCCTCTCCATGATCAGCTGGCGGGAATCGAGGATCGCCATCTCGTCCTCGAAGATGGCGACCACCTGGGAGAGCCCGAATTTGGAGATGGAGCGCACCTGGATCAGCCCCGGCAGGCCGGATACGGCCAGTTCCACCGGCAACGAGAGCTGGGTTTCGATTTCCTCCGGCCCCAGGGACGGGGCGATGGTGTTGATCTGCACCTGCACCGGCGTCGTGTCGGGAAAGGCATCGACGGGGAGGTTCACAAGCGCCCAGAGACCGGCGGCGAAGGCGACGAGAAAAAGGAGGACGACGAGCAGGCGGTTGCGCAGGGCGGCCGCTATCATTTTTTCCAGCATCATCCCCCCCTAGTGATCGGCACAGGACGCGCCGAGGCGCGCCTTGAGAACTTCAGATTTCAGAGCAAACCCCTGACTGGAAACGACCTCCTCGCCGGGGGAGAGACCGGCGAGAATCGCCACCATCCCCTCCGCCTGGGCGCCGGCCGTCACCCGACGCAGCTCGAAGAGATCCGGTTCCAGCTGGACGAAGACAAAGGGGAGGCCGTCGATGCTCTGGAGGGCATCGACGGGAAGGGCGAGGGACTGGGCCTGATCGTCTGCCAGCAGGGCCACCTTGCCGAACATCCCCACCTTCAGCCGATGCCCCGGATTTGCCACCTCGGCCAGCGCCTTGAGGCTCCGGGTCCGTTCGTCGACGGCTGCCCCGACCTGAAAAATCCGCCCGGAAAATATTTCTCCGGGGAGCCCCTTGAAACGAGCCTGAACCTCTATTCCGACCTCGGCCTGAGAAATTTGCGATTCGGACAGGGACAGCTCGACCCACAGGAGATCGAGATCGGCCAGGGTAAAAAGGGGCGTACCCGGCGCCACCGCTTCACCGACTGCCGTGTTCATCTCCACGATCGTGCCGGCAAAGGGCGCCCGCAGGGGGACGACAGCGCTGCCGTCCCCGCCGTCCACGAGCTGCAGGAGATCGGCCGGGGAGAGTCCGAAGTTCAGCAGCTGCTGGCGAAACTGCCCCGAGGCGCTTCGTGCCGCCCGCTGCTCCGCCTCGGCTTCCTGAAATGCCCTGCGGGAGGTGATCCCCCGCTGCAGAAGAAGTTCTTCCTGCCGATAGGTCGCCTCCGTCTGAGCTTCTCGTGCCCGGGCCGCCAGGAACTGGGACTTCAGGGCGGCGATCTCCGGCATGGCGATCTCGGCGACAATCTCTCCCCTGGCCACCGGGGCGCCGGTCCGGACCCGGACCCGCCGGACAACGCCGCTTGCCAGGGGGGTGATGCGGGCGAGGCGGCCGCGGTTGAACGCCACCCGCCCGGGGATGGCCGATCCTTCGCCCGGGAAAAGGGTCTGCACCCGGCTGAGGGTGACGCCGGCCCTGGCCGCCGCATCCGCGGCGGCCAGTCGGACCTTCATCCCCTGGCCGGGGAGAAGCTCCCCGATCCGGCCCCCCTGGCAGAGGGCGTCTTCGGCTTCGAAGACACGGTGTTCCGGGCAGAATTCCTCCTCCCCCGGATCACCGTGATCGTGCCCGGCATGGGGATCGACTTCTCCGGCATGAGTTTCGTGGTCCTCGTCTTCAAAGAGACTGTCAACCTCCTCGCCGGGATGGGGCGCCGCCGCTTTTTCCGAACCATGATCGTGCCCGGCGTGGGGGTCGTCGATGGCGGCAACGGCCGCGGCCGGGGGATCGGCCCGGAGGACGCCCCAGGCCAAACCGGCAACGATCAGGGCGGTGACGATGGACGTGGCAAGAATCCGTATATTCATGACTGACCTCGTTTATTTTCGGTGAAAGCTAAAAGATCGTCCTGCGCCCAGAGTTTATCTCCGAGCAGACGCTCGAGTTCCGAAACCGCTCCGTGATAGGCACAGAGGGCGTCGATGTAGCGACTTTTGGCCGCAAAGAGGGTCCGTTCGGCATCGAGGACCTCGAGAAAGCCGAACTTGCCGGCCTGATACCCGAAGGTCACGGCATCGAAAATATTCCGGGCTGCCGGCAGAATCTCGTCGCGGAGGATGGCCGCCTCTCCATGGGCCGTGCGCAGTTTTTGCAAGCCGGCGGTTAGTTCGGCGGCTAACCGAAGCTGGGCGCCCCGGGCCGCTTCCTCGGCCTTGGCCCGGCGGGAGCGCGCCGCTGCGACCGCCCCCTGGTTGCGGTCGAATATCGGCAGGGGAAAGGCGATGGCGGCCACCGCACCGTTGTCCCCCGTATCGCCGTCGTTTCGGGCGCCGAGGCTCAGGGTGATGTCGGGAATCCCCCTGGACCGTTCCAGAGCCAGAACGCCGGCGGCCCGCCTCGCCTCCCTTTGCCGCAAGGCCGCCACCGGGCTCTCTTCGAGCCTGGCCGCCAGCTCCGGAAAGTCGGGGAGCGCGCGGTCCACCTCAAGGGTCCCGCGGACGGAGGTGAAATCGACGGTGTCCCTTCCCCAGCCCGTGGCCAGGAGGAGCCGCGCCACGGACAATTCCTCGAGGGCCCTCTCCCGGCGAAGGTTCCCCTCGGCGACCAGGGTTTGAAACCGGACCCCCTCGAGGGCCGCGGTTTCTCCGGCGCCGATCCGCTCTTCGACGGTCTGCAGCACCTTCCGGGAGAGGTCGAGCTGTTCCTCGGCCAGAGCGAGTCTCTTTTGCGCCGCCAGAACGGCGACGAATCGGTCGCGGGTTTCGGCGCAGACCTCGGCCCGGGCGACGGCATACTCGCCCTCAGCCAGTTCCCGCTCCAGGCGACCGAGGTCCTGCCGATGCCCGCGCTTGCCGCCGAGTTCAAAAAGCTGACTGATGATGACGGTCGTCTCGGCGCTGTCGGTTCCCGAGAAGGAACCGCTGCCTGCGAAATTTTCCACCTCAAGGGCGAGCTCGGGATTGGGACGAAGACCGGCCTGGCGAATTTCGGCCTGGCGGGCGTCGACTTCCCGGGAAAAGATCCTGAGCTTCGGACTTTGCTCCAGGGTTTTCTGCAGCGCCTCCTCGAAGGTCAGGGGCGACGACGGGGCGGTATTTCCTTGTATTGCTGCCATTGGCTCCGCGTCGACGGGCCGACGGAGGGGAGCTGTCGAACGTTGCGCATCAGAGGACCAGGCAGGTACGGACAGGAACAGCAGCCCGACCCCGAACAGGGTCCCGAAAGCAACCAGGGCCTTTTGCGGCATGGTTTGACCTCCAAGGATCAAAAAATTAATGGATTTTTGGATTAAAAACAGAAAAAACCCCGAGATTTCATGGAAATCTCCGGATGTGCGGGCAAAAGGAGGGGGGTGAATCAGGTCAGAAGGACGACCGTGCGCTGGAAAAGCAGGGTCTGCGTGATACGGGGTGGGGGTGGGGGACAGCGGTTGGGAAGAGGAACCCGGGCGAAGGAGGGGACGGCGGAAACGGCAAGGATGGCCGGAAGGTCGAGAGGGGCGGAAAGATCCCTCTGTTCCCGGGTGATCCTGCAGGTGGCCTCAAGGGAGGCAGGGATATCGAAACAGGGACCGCAATTCTCCTGCTGTGCGAAAAGGTCGGGAAACTCATCCCCCTGGCAGGGTCGATTCGGCGCATTCCCCCCCGGGGCGCAGGAAGAGCCGGCGACAGACTCGAGAGCGGCATGGCCTTCGTCCCCAAGACACCAGACATACCCCTGCACCCCGACCTGGCCGGTGAGGAGAAAGAGGAGGAGGCTGCCGATGGCAACGATATGCCGGGAAAGTTTTAATCGCATCTTTTGCAACCTACCCGAAAGACGGAAAAATTGCAACTGCCGTCGTCCCTCGCGCTCCCCCCCCTGCCGGGGAACGGCATGGATGTTGTGACATGGCGTCGATTGTGCTACCGTTCCAACTGGCGAAAACGCCCCCTCTCCCCGACCCGACAATGGCCATGATGACCAAAAACGACCTGCTGCGCGAACTCCCCGCCATCGACCGGATCCTCCATGCGCCCCCCCTGGCGGAGATGGCCGAAGACTCCCCCCACACCCTCCTTCTCGAAGCGGCCCAGGAGGCGGTGGCCGAAGTGCGCCGGGAGATTCTCGCCGGCGGTCAGGAGTGCGATCTCTCGCCGCAGGGAATCGCCCGGCGCGCCGCCGTCCTCGCCCGCACCAGGCTCGCGCCGTCGCTGCGGCCGGCAATCAACGCCACCGGCACCCTGCTGCATACCAATCTCGGCCGCGCCCCCTTGAGTGAGGCGGCCCTGGCCGCCGCGGCGGCGGTGGCCCGCGGCTATTCCAACCTCGAGTTCGACCTCGAAAGCGGCGAGCGGGGACACCGCTACACCCACATCGAGAGACTTCTCTGCCGCCTGACCGGCGCCGAGGCGGCAACGGTGGTCAACAACAACGCCGGCGCCGTCCTCCTCGCCCTCACCGCCCTGGGCAGGAACAGGGAGGCCATCGTCTCCCGCGGCGAACTGGTGGAGATCGGCGGCGCCTTCCGCATTCCCGACGTCATGGCCGCCGGCGGGGTGCGGCTGCGCGAGGTCGGCACCACCAACAAGACCCACCTTTCCGACTACCGGGAGGCGATCGGCGAAGAGACCGCGCTCCTCCTCAAGGTCCATACCAGCAACTACCGCATCGTCGGTTTCACCTCCTCAGTCTCCGCCGCCGAGCTGGTCGGCCTCGGCCGCCAGCACGACATCCCCGTCATGGAAGATCTGGGGAGCGGCATGCTCCTCGACCTCTCCCCCTTCGGCCTCCCCCGGGAGCCGACGGTCGCCGAGGCGGTCTCCGCCGGGATCGACGTGGTCACCTTCAGCGGCGACAAGCTCCTCGGCGGTCCCCAGGCGGGGCTTATCGTCGGCCGCAAATCGGCCATCGAGGCGATCCGGTCCCACCCCATGGCCCGCGCCCTGCGCAGCGACAAGCTCACCCTGGCCGCCCTCGAAGCGACCCTGCGCGCCTATCTCGATCCGCAGGGGGCGCTGCGGGAGATCCCGGTACTGCGCATGCTCGCCGCCCCCGCCGAAGAGATCAGAAAGCGCTCCCTGCGCCTGTCGCGCAAGCTCCGCCGCGCCCTCGGCGAAAAAGCCGGAGTCGAGATCGTCGCCGAGCCGTCCCAGGTCGGCGGAGGCGCCCTCCCCCTGACTCTCCTCCCCGGTTACGCCGTCGCCGTCACCCCGCAGGGGATCTCCGTCGATTCCCTGGCGGCGCGCCTGCGGCTCGGCGAGGTGCCGGTGATCGGGCGGGTGCAGGAAAACCGCCTCCTCCTCAACCCGCGCACCCTGCAGGCCGGGGAAGAGGAACCCCTGGTGAGCGCCCTGTGCGCCGCCCTCAAGGAGGATCGCTCCTCAAGATGACCACCACAACCGAGCGCCATATCGTCATCGGCACCGCCGGCCACGTCGACCACGGCAAGACGGCACTGATCCGCGCCCTGACCGGGGTGGAGACCGACCGCCTGGCCGAGGAGAAGAAGAGGGGGATTTCCATCGACCTCGGCTTCGCCCCCTTTCGCCTGCCGAGCGGGGAGGTCGCCGGGGTTGTGGACGTCCCCGGCCATGAGCGCTTTATCAGCAACATGCTCGCCGGCATCGGCGGCATCGACCTGGTGCTGCTGGTCATCGACGTCGGCGAGGGTGTCATGCCCCAGACCCGGGAGCACCTGCAGATCCTCCAGCTCCTGGAAATCCCCCGGGGAATCGTCGTCCTGACCAAGTGCGACCTGGCCGAAGACGACTGGATCGACATCGTCGAGGAGGAGATCCGTGACGAGGTCGCCGGCACCTTTCTTTCCGGGGCCCCCTTCTGCCGGGTCTCCGCCCTCACCGGCGCCGGCCTTCCCGACCTTCTCTCGACTATCGAGGCCACCCTGAACATATTGCCGGCCAAGGACCCCGCCGGCCCCCTGCGCCTCCCCGTCGACCGCACCTTCTCCGTCCCCGGCTTCGGCACCGTCATCACCGGCACTCTCCTTTCGGGGACGGTGCGCCCCGGTGAAACGGTAGAAGTTCAGCCGCCGGGAGAAAAGTGCCGTGTCCGCGAGGTCCAGGTCCACGGCCGCAAGGTCGAGGCGGCCTGCGCCGGGCAGCGGGTGGCCCTCAATCTCGCCGGGCTGGAGCGTTCCGCCCTGCAGCGCGGCTCGGTGGTCGGCACCCCGGGGATCTTCGAGCAGACCGAGCGCATCGACGCCCGCCTCACCCTCCTCTCCGACGCCCCGCGCCCCCTGCACTTTCGCGATCCCGTCCATCTCTACCTCGGCACCGCCCGGGTGGTGGGGGTCATCGCCCTCCTCGACCGCGACGAACTCAAACCGGGAGAGAGCGCCATCGTCCAGATTCATCTTGACCGCCCCCTGGTCGCCCACCGCGAGGATCGCTACATCGTCCGCTCCTACTCGCCGATGACCACCATCGGCGGCGGCAAGGTTCTCGACCCGGCGCCTCTCAAGCACCGCCGCTTCCGCGCCGAAATCATGCAGGGTCTTGCCGAGCTCGAATCGGGGGAGAAGGCCTTTTTGCTGCAGAAACTCTCCGCTCTCGGCGTCGCCCGTATCAAGGACCTGGAACAGCTCTCGGGGCTGGGACGGGAGCGGATCGGCGACCATCTGGAAAAACTCCGCGACGAAGGGCGCATCATGCCCCTTGCCGAGCAGTGGGTCGACGCCGAGACCCTGGCCTCCTGGCGGCACCGGCTGATCGAGGAGACCGGACGCTTTCACGACGCCAACCCCCTGGCCCCCGGCATCCCTCACGCCACCTTGCGTGGCGTCCTCCCCGGCAATCTTGCCCCCAAGGGGTTCGATCAACTCCTGACGGAACTCATTTCCGAGGGAGAACTCGCCGGACAGGGGGAATGGCTGAAACGGCCGGATTTCGTTCCGACCCCCAGCGCCGAACAGGCCCGGGAGATCGAGCAGATCGAGGCAGCCTACAGGGAGGCGGGGTTTCTCGCCAAGAACAAGCAGGAGATGCTCGAGCGGCTCGGCCTCGACCCGGCCCGGGCCGAAACATGCCTCACCTTCCTCTTCGGCACCGGGCGCCTGGTGAAGCTTAACGAAGAGAGCTTCTTCGACGAAGCCACCTATGCCCTGGCGGTCAAGGCGCTGCGCGTCCATTTCGCTACACAGCCGACCCTCACCCTTGGCCAGTTCCGCGACACCCTCGGCAGCGCCCGCAAACCGATGCAGGCCCTTCTCGAGCACTTCGACGCCCTCAAGTACACCATGCGCAAGGGGGACGAGCGGGTGGCGTGGAAACTCCCGACGGAACCTTGATAAGCCTCACCACAGAGTCACAGAGACACCGAGGGAACCCCACGATTGCAGATCGATCTTCTCCGCGATCTCTGTGCCTCCGTGGTGAGAATCACTTTTTTGAGCGCTCATCAACCCTTGTTTGTCACAAGCTTTGCAAGTTGCTGAAAATTCCCTGAAAGGAGGTGACCCCATGACCGAGAACATCAAGCTGACCGCCCTCTCCCGCAGCAGCGGTTGAGCCGCCAAGATGGCCCCCGGGCCGCTGGCACAGGTCCTGTGTCAATTACCGAAATCTGACGACCCGAATCTTCTCTCGGCATCGATCCCCTTTGCCGACGCCGGGGTCTACCGCCTCGACGACGACCGGGCGCTGGTGCAGTCGCTCGACTTCTTCACCCCGGTCGTGAACGATCCGCGGGACTTCGGCCGCATCGCCGCCGCCAACGCCCTGTCGGATATTTACGCCATGGGAGCCAGGCCGCTGACCGCCCTCAACCTCGTCGGCTTTCCCGCCTGCCTCGACATCTCCGTGCTGACGGCGATCCTCCAGGGAGGGGCGGAAAAGGTCATGGAGGCCGGTGCCGTGATCGTCGGCGGTCACACCGTCGAAGACGACGAGCCGAAATACGGCCTTTCCGTCACCGGGCTCGTCGACCCGAGGAAGATGGTCAGCACCGTCGGGGCCCGACCCGGCGACCGCCTGATCCTCACCAAACCCCTCGGCACCGGGATCCTCACCACCGCCCTCAAGGGGGAGGTTCTCACCGACAGCGACCTCACCGAGGCGATCGCCGGCATGGCGAGTCTCAACCGCCTCGCTTCCGAGATCATGCTGGTCGTCGGCGTCTCCGCCTGCACCGACGTCACCGGCTTCGGCCTCCTCGGCCACGCCCTGGAAATGGCCGAAGCCAGCGCCGTTTGCCTGGCGCTGCAGGGAGACGCTCTCCCCCTCTACCCTCGGGTGCTGGAGATGGCGGGGCTGGGGCTGGTTCCCGCCGGCAGCTACCGCAACCGCGAATTCTATCTCCCGCACGTGGCAGGCGGCGGGAAACTCCCCGCGGCCCTGGTCGACCTCCTCGCCGATCCCCAGACCTCGGGGGGACTGCTGCTGGCGGTAACGCCGGGAAAATGCGCAGAGCTGCGCCGCAGGCTTCTTGAAGCCGGATGCGGCGCCTGGAAGATCGGCGCTGTGGAAGCCGGACCGCCGGGAAGTCTGCGACTGCTTTGAAACGGCCGGTCCAAGGCGGCATGTTTTTGGAGACCCCGGCCCCCAAAGGGTTTTCCTGAGCAACAAACCATCCCCAAGGAGACAACATGTTCGGTTTCGGAATCTGGGAGATTACCCTGCTGCTCGGTGTCGTCATCCTGTTGTTCGGTGTCGGCCCGGTAAGGGCCATGATCGGCCGGGGGCTCGACCTCCACCGCAAGGTCAACGAAACCCGGCAGGCCTTGCGCGACCCCCTCAAACTCGGTGATCTGCTGCGGGAAAAAGGGAAGAAGAAGTGATCCGCCCAGGGTTCGAACGTCCCTTCCGGACGTTTCCGACCCAAGGACGGTGTATCTGGAAAAAATATTTCCCCCACCTCACTGGACAACCGCCCTTAATCCAACTGATTAAAGCTACTTAGCTCCTTATTGAAATCAAATATCATGCCAACTCCAAAATTTAAGTAAAAATTTTATTGACACAACTTTTTTCCTGCACTATCGTCACCTAAAATTTAATCGAGAAAGATAAACGACAATACTAAACCACTCGCAAGGGTGGGGCGGAAAGCCTACAGGGTCTCATCGAGACAGCCGGGTTGCCGAAATATCACAATGATATTCGGCAATCCGGTTTTTTTATGGGCTTCTTCTGTCACGAGAAGATTGACGATAGACGATAATACTAAACCACTCGCGAGGGTGGGGCGGAAAGCCTACAGGGTCTCCTCGAGACAGCCGGGTTGCCGAAATATCACCAGGATATTCGGCAATCCGGCTTTTTCATGTCCGGAGATAAAACCCGCCGGAGCGGGAAAAAAGGAGGTGATACGGACCAGGCTCGTGCAAAACCTTGATGCAGGATCAGGAAGAAGATCTTGCTGCATGTAGTGCGCTGGAGGATCAACCAACACCAAATGAAAAAAAGGAGATTCGTCCAATGATTAAGTTCTCAAAGAAAATCCTGGCAATTTGCGGCATCGCCAGCCTGCTGGTCGCCGGCATAGTCACGGCAGGTTTTGCCGATTCCGACCGGGACCGCGACCGGGAATATTCCAGGTTCAGCAAGATAAGAACCGCCTACAATTCAGAGCGGGACGACGACCACAGGTCGGATCGCGACCAACGCTGGAAGCGTTACAAGAACCATGACAGGGACGACGACGACACGCCTGCTCCTGCTCCGATCCCGACTCCTGCTCCGATCCCGACTCCGACTCCGACGCCCACGCCAGTTCCGGCCGACGGCCAGGCGGTTTTCAACAGCAGCTGCGCCAACTGCCACACCCTCTCCGGCACCTCCAAAATGAACCTCGCCGGCGATGGCTCCAAGGTCTCCAGCGCCCACAATACCGGCAGCCTGAGTTCGACGGAAAAAACCGCCCTGGCCTCCTACCTCAACAGCCAGACAGCTCCGACTCCGACTCCGACTCCGACTCCGACTCCGACTCCGACTCCGACTCCGACTCCGACTCCGACCCCGACCCCGACCCCGATTCCGGTCAATGGGCAAGCGGTCTTCAGCAACAGCTGCGCCGGCTGCCACACCCTCACCGGCACCTCGAAGATGAACCTCGCCGGCGACGGTTCCAAGATCGCCACCGCCCACAATACCGGTAGTCTGAGTTCGACGGAAAAAACCGCCCTGGCCTCCTACCTCAACAGCCAGGCAGCTCCTGCTCCTGCTCCTGCTCCTGCTCCTGCTCCTGCTCCTGCTCCTGCTCCTGCTCCTGCTCCTGCTCCGGCTCCGGCCCTCGACGGCATGGCGCTCTACAACCAGTATTGCTCCGGCTGCCATGGCCAGGGGATGCGCGGCGAGCCCGTCTCTGCCACCCAGAGCGCCATCAATAACAACAAAGGCGGCATGGGTTTCCTCGGCTCTCTGACCGCTGCCCAGCTCACGGCCATTTCCCAGTACTGATAACTGCGGCCGGTGCCCTTCCTTCGGGGAGGGCACCGGAAGGTCGTTGTCATCCCGATACGGCGCATGATCGCCACTTCCGAACCCGCGGAGGTGGCGTTTTTTTTTGCGCTTCGGCCGGCCCTTGAAAACAACCGCCAGCATGGCATAATTCCGAGACCTTAGAGCACAGAACGCTCCGGGACAACCGTCCCGGCAGGCTAAAAAGACCCCAACCCCGGTTCTTCCCGGAGGGTTTCCCAGTGACCCAGTTCACTCCGCTTCCGCCCGTTTCCCTACAGCCCCTCGCACCGCCGGTTCGGCGAGGGCACCGTCGAGGACGGGCCTTCTTTTGCGGGTTGATCACCGGCCCTCTCCTTGTTCTTTTCTTGACCACCCCGGAGGCGGCGGCCGCAGACCCGGTCCAACTGACCCGGGAGACCGCCGTGGCCATGGCGATCCGCAAGAACATAGATCTGCGAGTCGAAGCTCTCAGCTCGGCCATTGCCGAATCAAACCTGGCTCAGAGCCGGGCGATCTACAATCCCATTTTCTCCACTTCGGCCTCCACCGGCAAGACCACCTTTCCCGGCGAAGATTTTCGAACGAGCAGCTCCATCGGCACCCTCGGCCTGACCCAGTACCTCCCCACCGGCGGGAGCATCTCCGCATCGACCCAGGCCGGTTATACCACTGCCGAATCCGACAACGCCTCAATTTCCACCGAAGACTGGCAATCATCCGTCGGACTGACCATCTCCCATCCGCTGCTGAAGAATTTCGGCAAAAAGGTTATGGAACTCAACATCACCCTGGCAGGGAATTCTCTCGAGGACTCCCTGGAAAGGTTCCGTTTTTTCCTCGCCGATACCGTCTTCTCCGTTGTCACCTCCTACAACCGGCTCTACTCGCTGCGCAGGGTCCTGGAATCAAGACAGGCCGCTCTGACCTCCGTGCAGGATCTGCTCCAGGACATCAGGAGAAATACCCGGCCAGGGCAGTTGCAGCGGGTGGAAGTCGCCAATGCCGAGTACGCCCTGGCCCAGCGGCGCAAGGATCTGGTCGATGCCGAACGCAACCTCCGGGACCAGGAGGCTCATCTGCGCTACCTGATCGGTATGGAGGAAAAAACTCCGATTATTCCGGTGGATCCCCCCTCCCGGGAGGAACCTCCGGAATCGCAGAAACAGGCCCTTGCTACGGCGCTGGAATCCCGCTCCGATCTTAAGCAACTTCGGCTGTCCCTCGAATCGGCCCTCCTGCAGGAAGAGGTCGCCCGCCACCAGGTTCTCCCCGATCTCTCGATGATTGCCAGCGGCGGGTTCAGCGGCATTGACGGCAGCATCGGCAACAGTTTCCAGCAGATCGGCCAGGGAGAAGGCGCCTGGTGGTCGGCCGGATTGCAATTCTCCCTCCCCCTGGGAAACTCCGCGGCGAAAAACTCCTATCGCCAGAGCCGCCTGCGCACCGAGCAGTTGCGCAACAGGATCACCGCCTTCGAATGGCAGGTCAACAATTCCGTCGAATCGGACATGCGCTCTCTGATCTCGGCCCGCCTGCAACTGCAGACGAACGATCAGTCCGTACGGTTTGCCGAGGAGCGCCTGGCCGAATATCGCAACCAGAGGAAGAGCGGGACCGCGACGGTTCAGGATGTCCTGAATGCCGAAAACGATCTGATCGCCGCCCGCAATGCCCAGTCCGACGCCACGGAAACCTTCGCCTACGCCGTCGCCCTCCTCTGGCGCGACATCGGGGTCCTCCTCGAGCGGCTGAACATCCAGGTCGATACCTCCGACCCGGAGACGCTTACCCGCAGGTCACCGCAGACGGACGGACCTGTGGCCGCCGACGTGCTGCGATCGCCTGCCGTTCCGCCATCGCCGCTTACTCCTCCCGTCCCTGAAATGGCGGTAATGGCGACACCGGGCCCGTCCCGGCAAGACGCCCCGGTCGCTCCAGCAGAAAGAACAATGACCGAACCTGCACCCCCGGCAGCCGTCGCCGGACCGGACCGAGGAACGGACGCCAAGGGGACAAGGACCGGCTTCACCCTCAAGATCGACGTTTTCGTCACCAATGCCGCCCTGGCCGAAGTCCAGAAAGCTTTAATGGAAGCGGGATTGACCCCTGTCCTCGAATATGGTCCCAAGAAAACGGGGGAAGTCATCCGCCTCTTGACCGGCAGCTATCCGAGCCAGAAAGCGGCCCTTAACAGGCTTGACGCCCTGCGCCGGATCAAGGCCGACTCCTTTATCCTCAGGGACAAGGGCGGTTTCAAGGTTTACGCCGGGTCCTACCTCCTCGAGAAGGGCGCCAGAAGTGAAGAAAAACGCCTGGCGTACCTCGGGGTGAAGTCG
Source organism: Desulfuromonas soudanensis (assembly GCF_001278055.1). Taxonomy (NCBI): domain Bacteria; kingdom Pseudomonadati; phylum Thermodesulfobacteriota; class Desulfuromonadia; order Desulfuromonadales; family Desulfuromonadaceae; genus Desulfuromonas; species Desulfuromonas soudanensis. The sequence goes on from NZ_CP010802.1 coordinate 3,178,748, forward strand.
ACCCTGGAAAAAGCCACGGTCAACCTCCCCACCTACCGTCTCACCGCCGGCCGCTTCGGCACCAGGGAGGCGGCCGATGCGACGGCCTCCCGGCTGGCCACCCGGGGACTTCAGGCCCGGGTGGTCGCCATCGTTCCGTGAGACACCAGCTCTTCCTCCCCCCCAGGATTTCGGACAAAAAAAAGCCCCGGCGACGGCCGGGGCTTTTTTCGTTTTCCGCAGAAGACTCAGAGGAGTTTCTTCGCCGCCGAAAGGGCGGCGGCATAATCGGGCTCGGCGGTCACTTCCTTGACGATTTCCCGATAGGCAATCCTGCCATCCTTACCGATGACAAAAACCGACCTTGCCAGAAGCTTGAGCTCCTTGATCAGGACGCCGTAATTTTCGCCAAAGGAGCGGTCCTGATAGTCGGAAAGCGTTTTCACCTTCTCGATGCCGGCGTTGCCGCACCAGCGCTTCTGGGCGAAGGGGAGGTCCATGCTGATGGTATAGACCGCCAGATCCCCTGTGAGCTTCCCCGCTTCTTCGTTGAACTTGCGCGTCATGGTGTTGCAGACCGGAGTGTCGAGGGACGGGACGACCGTGATCAGCTGAACCTTCCCTGCCCCGTCTTTTAAGGTCACCGGTTGCAGACCGTTGTCGACCACGCGAAAATCGGGGGCCTTGTCTCCGACCTTGATGTCCGGGCCGAGCAAAGTCATCGGGTTGCCTTTGAAGAGAATGACGCCGGTACGCTCCTGTGCCATGAAATGATCTCCTTGTTTTAAAGATTATCGAAACGGTCATAATTTTAACCGGAGCTGCCGGAGTGTCAAGGGAGATTCTCACGTCCCCCTGAAGGCCTTGCTATTTGTCCCCGGACAGCTATCGTAATAATACTTAATTTTTTCAAACCTTCTGCCTAACAAAGAGAGGCGACGATGAATGCGATACGGAACGGTTCCTTCCTCATCCTCTTGATGCTCGGTGTCTCCGCTCCCCAGGCAAGGGCCGTCTCGTCCCACGACTTTGCCGGTCAATGCGGGCTCTGCCATATTTCAGACCCTTCGGCAGGGGGCGCTTCTTCTTTTGTCGGCGACGTCGGAGGCGTCTGCCTGCAGTGCCACCAACTCTCCGGCGCGGCCTCGCACCCCACCAACTTCATCCCCGAGATCGCGCTACCTCCAGGCTTCTGGCTCGACGACGCCGGGCGGCTCAATTGCGCCACCTGTCACGATCCCCATCCCGCCGGCCCCCCCTACCCCAGAGCCCTGCTCCGAGAAGATTCCGCTGGATCGGATTTCTGCAAGCGCTGTCACCAGAGCACCGTCGCCGGAAAAAGCCATCAGGGTGCCGTCCTCCTCGCCCATCCCCAACTCGCCTCAAGGGAGGGATCCGACGAGGGAACTCTCGACGACGCCTCTGTCCTCTGTATGAATTGCCATGACGGAACCAACGGTCCCCACGCCAACTTCTGCCTCCTGGGACACAAGGGGGAATGCGCAGGCCACTACCTCGGACTGAACTACCGGATGGCGGCCGACCGCAAGGAGGATCTGCGCAGAGAAGATGCTCTGCCGCCGGAAATCGTCCTTTACGAGGGGAAGGTCGGTTGTCTCTCCTGCCATGATATCTATGCGAAAGGAGCGAACCTGCTGGTCATGAGCAACAGCAGAAGCGCCCTTTGCACAACCTGCCATCTCAAGTAAGGCTCCTCTCCCCCAGCGGCAGGGAAAGCCGAACCCGATTCCACCGGGTGCACACAGAATAAAAAAGGAACGCCGGGCCAGAGGGCCCGGCGTTCTTTTTTTGACGACTCAGGAGTCCCTGAAATCTTCCCCTAGCAGGGGTGAACGGTGCTGCTGCCGACGATTGCCGGTTTCTGATACCTGCGCATGTCTCAACCTCCTTTGCCGGTTATGGGTTAGGGAATGGTGCCGTTGTCGGGTGCCGTACCGCCGGCGGCGCCCCAGGGGGTCACCAGGTTCCAGCCGGTCCCCATGGCCTGCGGCTGGGCCGGGTCGCTGAGGCGGTGACAGTTCTGTGCCGAAGTGGAATTGGAGAAGGTCGTGTTGCGGTTCTCCGGACTGACCGCCGTGCCGACACTGCTGTTGACCGTCGGGATGGTGTCGACAGCGGCCTGGGTGTCCCAGGTGTTGTGCTTGGTGTCGAGGCAGTTGGTGATCATCAGGCGCGGCAACCGCGAGGCATGGGGATTGTGACACTTGGAGCAGGAGAACTTGTGGTACGAAAGGTCGGTGGTGCTCTCGTCCACCGTCGCTCCCCAGTTGTAGTAGTTGAACCCGTAGGGTCGGTCATTGAGATTCATCGACGGGCTCAGGTACCAGCCTTCGGTGCCGTTGATGTCGACTGGGCGCCAGCCGTAGCCGCGGCTGCCGAGCGCATGCAGGTAGGCCATGGTCGGGTTGCCGGCGCCGGCCGTACCACTGAGGATGGGGCTGGCGGTGCGGTCGCTGTTGCGGAAGATGTTGGCGCCCGGACCGCTGCCTCCGAGAACGGCGTTGGCGTGGCCGTTGCTGCCGATCCAGGCGTTGGCCGCGGTGCCGAACTCGTTGATGCCGTTGATCTCCGCAGCCGACCAGGTGCCGTCGCCGTTGCCGTGGCAGAATTCGCAGAGCCCTGCCGAGGTGTTGGCCGTCCAGGTACTGGTCGGATTGCCGTTGTTCTGGTCGATCTGGTAGCCGCCGAGGACGATGCTGGCGGTACTGCCGCGGGGAACGGCGCCGAAGCGGTTGACTGTCGGGCTGTAGGTGATGCTGGCGAGGGGAGCACCGTCCTCCCGGTAGGGGTTCCCCATCCAGGTGCCGCAGAGATAGGGGGGAACGCCGCCGTTGTCGTAAGCTCTGCGGAAGCCCTGGGCGCCGATGTTGTGGACGTCGTGGCAGTAACTGCAGCGGATGGTGCCGACGGCGTCGACTCCGGCTGCCGAGGCCGCCGGATTGGCGGAGTGGGTGGACTGGATCGTTCCGGTCTTGTAGCCGAAGAGGGCCGAGCCGCTGGTCCAGGTGGCGCCGACCCAGTTCGGCTGGTTCAGCGTGCCGTGATTGTAGTTGGGGGCGCCGCCGTTGGTGTCGCTGAGAACGCCCCATTCGCTCGGAGGTCCGGCGCTGCCGGCGTGGCAGTTCCAGCAGATTTCCGCTTCGGTCGTGCCGGTGGTGGCGCTCCCGCCGAGGGAAATGCCGTTGCCGTGATCGATCCCGTAATTGATGCCGACGGCCGCGTTGTTCGGGACGATCACCGTCCCCGCGTTATGGGCCGTATGGCACGCCTCGCAGGTCAGGCTGGCGTGGGAGGAGGTATTTTCGATGACAACCGGCGCCCCGCCGACACCGGTATCGTGGCAGGCGGAGCAGGCTCCGGCGCCCCCGCCGCCGCCGTAGTCGGCCAGGACGACAGGGAGTGCGGAATCGGAGAGCTGATGGGCCGCGTCATTGCCGTGGCAGGCCAGGTCGCAGCCGAAGTTGGTCTGGTTGTATTGGGTGGCCGAGTTCATGTTGATGCTGCCGGTGTTGTGGTCGGTGGCCACATCGTAGTTGGCGGCCGGGCTGTGAGAGCCGGTGCCGTCGTCCCTGGTGCCGTGGCAGAGGAGACAGTCGTTGTGGCTGGCCAACAGGGTGGCGCCGAGATTGCCGAAGAGGTGATTGACCGGGGTGGCGCCTGTCAGGTCGGGATTGCCGTCCGGCGGATAACCGTGACAGGTATCGCAGGCAGCGCTTCCGGAACCGAAGTTGCCGAATTCGACGGTCAGACCCGAGGCGTTGGGGAGCTGGTGGGTCGGGTCGTTGCCGTGACAGGCATTGTCGCAGCCGAAGTTGGTGGTGTTGTACCCGGCGCCCGTGCCGGTGGGACCGTTCATTTCGATGAGGCCGTCGAGGTGATCCCCCCCCTGGCTGAGAGCCGGCGTTCCGGAATTGAAGAGCTGGTAATCCGCCGCCTTGCCAGTCAACTGGCCGGTGCCGTCGTCCCGGGCGCCGTGACAGATGGCGCAATCTTCATGCAGAGGGATGGCGGCCACGTTGCCATGGGCCACGGGGGTCGTCGCGCCGGTGTCGTCGGCCGCCCCCGTCGGAGGGCTGAGGTGGCACACGGTGCACTGCAGCTGGAACTGAGGAGCGGAGACGTGACAGACGATGCAGGCGGGAGCGGCTCCGCCGGTCTCCCCGGCACTGACATTGTGGCAGAGGGCGCAGGCCGCAAGGACGTTCCCGGAAGCGAAGTGGGTGCGTCGGGTGCCGGTCTGGTCGAAATGGAAGGTCCAGCGATCGGCCCCCGTCGGATGGGCGGTCCCCGCCTGGTGGCAGTCCTCGCAGCCATTGAGAAGGTTGCCGATGGGAACGTTGAAGGTCGGGTTGCTCCCCTGGCCGCCGGCGGTGGCGTGGCAGGTCTGGCAGAAGGCCAGGTCGGCCTTGGCCGCCGGACCGTGCTGAGCCGGGTCGATGAAGGGGACGGCATGGGGAGCGCCGATGGGGCCGGTGCCGTGACAGGTGTTGGTGAGGCCGTTGGCATTGGTGAAACTGGTGGAGAAACAGCTCGGAGCATTGGGGAAGAGGCCGGGACCCGGCACCTGGGTATTGTGACAGAGGGCGCAGGACTGGGCGACCGTTTGGGTTGATACGGTGCTGTGAAAACGTACCGCGTTGTCAGCCCGTACCCAGTTGGTCGGATGGGCGGTCGCATCGGGATGGCAGCTGGAGCAGTTGGCCTGGGCATTGTTGAGGATCGCCGGGTCGGCGACGAACCCGCCGTCGAACTGGTTGGCCGGCCTTCCGTGGCAGTAGATGCAGTAGTTGCCCATGCTTTCATTGATGCCCCCCTCATCCTTGGCCTTGGCGCCGTGCAGGGCGGGATCGACGAAGGGGATCTCATGGGGAGGAAGGGGCCCGGTGGCGTGGCAGCTGTTGGTTATCCCGAGGCCGCTGGTGAAGGTGGCCGAGAAGCAGCTCGGCGCGGTGCCGCTCCCCCCCTGCAAGGCGGTGCCATGGCAGAGTGCGGTGGCACAGGTGGTCCAGCTGATCCGCTCCGCCGGATCAACGGCATTATGAAAATGCCGGTGTTCGTTGAAGGCGTCGCCGTTCCACCAGGAAGGATGGAGGGCAAAGGGAGGACCGGAGGCGTGGCAGTCGAAGCAGCTGACCGCCTTGCCGCTCCCCTCGAAGTTGGCGCCGTGGCAGACCCGGCAGCTGTCGGCAAGCCCGGCGGCCTCCGGATCACTGGAGTGAAGGTCCAGCCAGTTGGCAGGATGGGCGCTGGTGGTCGTGGGGGCGCCGGTCTTGCTGTCGGAACAGCCGCCGGCCAGAATCGCCAGAAATGCCAGGATTGTCAATCCGAAGAGCCGTTGCATGGGTCCCTCCTTGTGGTCAACCGCGCCTAGCCGTGACAGGGGATACAGGTCTGGGCGTTTTTGGGATTGCCGTGACAGCGAAAGCAGGAGGTCGGATCGACCCTGCCGTCGATGCGATGGCGGCTGAGATAATCCCCGCGATGGGGCATGCGCCGATAGGTCTCCGTCTGATTCTTGATGGAGGGTTTGAGCTCCACGCGGGTGGCATGGCAGTCGTTGCAGAAGCTGGTCTGATGGCAGAGGCTGCAGACCCTTTCGTTCTGGTAGGCCTGCTGGCGGTGGGTATCGGCAAAGAGTACCGTATGATTGAACTGTTCATAGTTCAGGGATTCGCTTTTGGGGTCATGGCACTCGGTGCAGGTAGGACGCTCGCCGGCCGGCAGTTCCTCCGGATGCCTGTCCGGGAGGACCGAACCGCCATGGAGGGTGGCGCAGGCGGCAAGAAGGGTCAGGGACGCGGCAACCCAGAGGAGAGAAGAACAGGCTTTTTTTATCATCGTTTGACTCCTGGGGTCTGAATGGGCAAGGGGACCTCTCAGCTGCCGAAGGCAAAAGTGGCCACCAGCAGGCCGCGCAGGTCTTTATCGAAATATGGATCGACGCTGTAATCGCCGGAAAGCTTGAGCTCCAGGGCCTCCTTGAGGAACTTGCTTCCCACGCCCAGCGAAAGGAAGAGGGAACTGTCGTCATCGGCATAGATGGCCTGATCGTAGGCGACATAGACCACATCACCGCTGACGAACGCCCCCGGCAACGGCGGAAGCTGATCCCAGTAGAAGAAACCCCGGGCCAGTATGTATTTGTTTTCGGAGGCGTCGCCGGACATCACCCCGAGTTCGCCGCCGAGACTCGTCAGGTCCTTGCCGTGCCAGGTCAGCACCCCGGCATAGTACTGGGAGGCATCGCCGCGTTTGTCGTAATCGTAGAGTTTCACCTTCAGCCCGAGATCCACATCGGCGAATCGATGCAGGACGGCATCGGCGCCGTACACCGAAAGGATCTCCCCTGTTCCGGTGAGAAAACGGAAGGGGTTGGCGCTCTCCTTGCCGACAGAGAAATAATCCTCGTAGTCAAAGCGCTGGTAGAAGGGGCGGAAATCGAAGCTGCCGACGGTAAAACGCACGTCGTAGGAATGTTCTCCGAAGCCGTCGGTCTCCAGGTTGTAGACGGTAAAACCGGAGAGGGAGACGCCGGTGGGAAAGAAGAGGGAGAGATCGAGTCCCAGACGCTGCTCGTCGAGGTCGCTGTCGTTGTTGATCGCCTTGTAGGAGAGCCCCAGTTCATAACGGCCCCCCAGGCGATGGCCGAGGCGCCCGCCGTAGATGCTGTCGCCGTCGCGGCCGTCGACGGCATCGAGGGACACGGGCTGCCCGGCGTAGGCCGAAAAGGTAAGGTACCTGCCGAGATCCGTGCCGACGCGCAGTCCGTCGACGGCATCGCTGGCGACCCCTTCGAAGATATACTGGCGTCCCAGGCGCAGGTCGAGATTGCTCACATCGGCGCTGTAGCGGGCATAGCCGTAGAGAATTTCGCCGGCGTCGGCATCTTCGTAGTAGTCGTTGTCGGCAAAATCGTAACGCCCCCAGCCGTAAAAATGGAAGGAGAGCCCCTTCTCCTGGAGGCTCCCCACGTCGGCCTGAAGATACTCGTAGGCCGGAATCACCGCCTGATCGGCGCCGCTGGAGGTATCCCTTTCGAAGAACTGGAAGAGGGTCTGGGAATCGATGCGGTATTCGGCGGCGGCGAGGGGTCCGGGGAGACAGAAAAGGAGAAGGAGAAGAAGGGATCCCCACAGCAGTCTCCGGCCGGACAGGTACGGCTGCGTATCAGGTCGTTTTTCCATCGATTCCTCCTTGCGGCTAGCCTGGGCAGGGAAACGGATCGTCATTTGCGCCCGGTCCCGAATCAATCAGGGCTCCAGGACGAATAGTTTTCACAATAGCAACAAAAAGTGTTTTGGCAAGAGGGGGAGGATTTTGTTAGCGAAGGAAAGCGCCTGGCCGTCTGAAGGGGAGGGAGCAGACAGAGGGGCTTGAAATTATTCTATAAAACAGCAAAGGCAGGGCCGAAGCCCTGCCTTGACAAGATGAAATATTTTTTCCCTGAAACTAGAAATTGACCACGGCTTCGATCTGTTCCTGGGTCATCCCCTCCTGATACTGGGGGTCGGTACCGTACCCACTGAGGATCTTCATGTTTTCGGCATCGATTTCAACAGGGCGGGTCGATGCGGTGACGCTGGAAATCTCGCCGGTATCGATGCCGTTCATGACCACGAAGTTGACCAGGGCCCTGCGGCCGAGGGCGGGGACGGTGAGGTTGTACGTGACCGTGATCAGATCGTCACCATCGGCGAGTCCTATCGCGGAAGGAGCGTCAAAGAGTACCGCTTCCGCGCGGCCGAAGACCAGGCCGAGGTCGCGGTCCCGGTCGCCGGCCAGATTATCCCAGGAGGAGAGGGCCCCGGTCGTTCCCGGGGTGTAGGCGATCATTCCGGTGCCGGCGCCGGGAGTCCCATTATCGTGACCGAGGTCGGTGGTGTAGGTTACGGACACGGTGATCGGAGTTACCCCCGGGTTTTCGAAGACATCGACCCAGCGCCCCCAGAGACGATTGGGGACGGTGTAGAAAGAGCGGGTCACATTCAGACCTTCCAGTGTACGGACGCCGGAAGTGACGTTCTGCAGCTCCTGCGGGGCATTGGTCGTCCAGCCGCTGAGATCGCCCGTTTCGAAATCGCCGTTGACCAGCAGATTTGCGCCGCCGTTGCTGGTGAGGGAGACATCGTCGACCGTTGCATAGCCGATGAGGTTGGTGCCCCGGGTTTCGAAGGAGAGGATGATGATCTGACCGGCGTAGGCACTGAGATCGGCCGTATGGTTGGGAGCGGAAGAAGGATTAAAGGTTGTCGAGGTGGCATAAAGGAGAGGTGTGTCAAGGACCAACCCCGTTGAGGCGTCACGGACGACCACCTGATAATAGGGGACATTGGAAGGGTCGGCGATATCACCCGAATCGGCGAACACCTGGTCGTTCCAGGTCAGGATCAGGGTTCCCGAAACATTTCTCAGATCGATGGTCCGCTGCAGGCGCGAATCCGAGGTTCCGGCCAGCCATGCCGAATAGAGGCCACTCAGAGAAGGGAAGTCCGGGGAGGATTCGGCCACCGCGGCCACCTTGACGCCATTGGCTGTCGAGAGGTAGGGGGTTAGAAAGGCGAGTTCGCTGTAGAGCTGGTTTCCGGGAAAAGGCGCACCGTCGATCGCCAACTGCAGGGCGCCATCGAACTGATCGTCCCCTCCATCACCGAGGGAAAAGTCGGTGCCGAGGTCCCAGTAGTTGGCCTGTCCGGGAAAGGGCGGAATGGCGAAATCTAAATCCATCGCCTCGATCGTCTGGTTGAAGGCGGTCACGCCGTTGCTGTCGGGAACCACCTCCCCGAGGATCGGCGAGGTCGGGGGCGGCACAACTCCATCGTTGCCACCGCCGCCGCAGCCGGCGAAGGTCAAAGCAAGGGTCAGGACGGCAATACTCCACAAGATTCTATAAACCTTCATTCTCACACAACTCCTCTCCAGGGTTGATATCCACCGGGTGCCCCGAATGACCGCGGAGTCATCCCGCGTCCGGGTACTTAACAGGGACATATTAAACCATTCCACCCTTCCCTGTCACCACCCAAGACGATGCGGCACCGTTCCTCACCCGCAGACCCCGCAGCGCCGGCAACTCGGGGTGCAGCGCGGCGTGAAGACCCCCTCGATGCCGCGCCGGTATTCCCGCCACAGATAGTCCCGTTCGACGCCGCTGTCGAGGACCTCCCAGGGGAAGAGTTCATCTTCGCCGCGCTGGCGATGGACGTAGAAGGACGGGTCGAGACCGACGGCGCGGCAGGCGGCGTTGAGGTTCTTGCCGGCGGCCAGATGGGGGAGGGTCTCTCCGATACGGCGGTCCCCCCTGGAGAGGAAGGCCTGCAGTGTGGCGCTGCGCAGAGACTCGAAAAAGACCGTCGTATTGGGGAGGCGGGCGATGACGGAGCGGATGCGGCGGACCTTCTTCTCGAGGCTGCTCCCCTTCTCCATCGGCGCCCATTGAAAGGGGGTGAAGGGTTTGGGAATGAAGGGGTTGACCGAAAGGGTGATGTTGCCGAGGTGCCCGGCCTTCTTGCCGTGGGCGATCCAGCGCTCGCGGATGGCGACGGTGAGTTCGAGCATCTCCTCGATGTCGGCCATTTCTTCGGTCGGAAGTCCGATGAGGAAATAGAGCTTGAGGTTGGGAATCCCCCCTCCGGCGAGGAGATCGACGGCGTGGAGGATCTGCTCTTCGTCGAGCCCCTTGTTGATCAGGTCGCGCATCCTCTGGCTGCCGGCCTCCGGAGCCAGGGCGACGGTGCGGTGGCCGGAGGCGTGCAGCGCCGCCACCTCGGCTTCACCCAGGGAGTCGATGCGCAGACTGGCGACAGAAATTTTTCCCTCGCGCGCAAGGATCGCGGCGCTGATCTCCTCGAACTGGGAGTGATCGGCGACGGCGGCGCTGACCAGGCCGACCTTGCCGCGCTCGCAGAGTCCGGCCTCGATCTGCGGCAGAAGATTGGCGAGGCTGCGCTCCCGCGGAGGCAGATAGAGATAGCCGGCGGCGCAGAACCGGCACCCCCGGGAACATCCCCGGGAGATCTCGGTGAGGGCCATGTCGGAGAATTCGGTGTCGGGGGTGAGGATAAAGGAGCGGCTTTGTGTCCCGTCGAGATCGGCCATCCACTGGCGGGGGACCCGCGGGGGCGCCCCTCCTTCGGGGCGGATGGAGGCCAGGGTCCCGTCGGCATGGTAGTCGACCTGGTAGAGGGACGGAACATAGACCCCGGGGACTGCGGCCAGGCGGCGAAGGAGGTCGGCGCGGGTCGGTTCCCCGGCGACGAGGGCTTCGAGGAGGGGGGGGAGGATGACTTCGCCTTCGCCGACGGCAAAGAGGTCCATGATCCCGGCCAGCGGTTCGGGGTTGAGAAAGGCGCAGATACCGCCGCAGAGAATCAGGGGATGACTCTCCTTGCGCTCGGCGGCAAAGAGGGGGATGCGCCCGAGTTCGAAGAGGGTCGGCAGGTGGAGATAATCGTTTTCAAAGGGGATCGAAAAGGCGACGACGTCAAAGTCGGCGAGAAACTGTCCCGACTCGAGGGAGAAGAGGGGATAACCGCTTTTAATGTGCTCGGCGAGGTCTTCGGGATCGGGGAGGAAAAAACGCTCGCAGAGGGCGTCGTCCCGGAGGTTGATCCAATGGTGAACGGAGAGGAAGCCGAGGTTGCTCATGGCCTGGTGATAGGTGTTGGGATAGACCAGGGCGATCCGCAGGCGGCCCCCCCAGGGTTTGGCCTCGCCGCCGCATTCGGCCTGCAGGCGCGCCCGCGCCTTGTCGATGAGTTTTCGTGACATGTCTGATCGGCCCGTCCTGCAGTGTTCGGGGTGCATCCCCGAGCGGTGATCTTACCCGATCTGCGCCCTGCAGGAAAGAAAAAGGGGACCGCGGCTGCGGTCCCCGATGACGAGGGAGTCGTCTTGAATAAATGTCCTCACAAATTTCCACTGCGAACCAGGCGGAGACCGGCACAGGGGAGAAAGGTTGCAATTGTCCTACACCGCTTGCGCGGAGGGAGAATCCGTTTGTAGAAAACCGAACCCGGAGAGCCTTCGGCCCGCCGAAACTTCTTCTTTCAGTCGACCCGTTTGCGCAGGAAGGTCGGGATGTCGTATTCCTGATCGTCTCCTCCGGCCGGGGTCCGGAAAGCGCGGGGCGAATCCTTCTGGCGCTCGCGGATGAAGGTCGGCAGATCGCGGTCGACCTTCCCCATAGCCATGGCCACCTTGCTCTTGAGCTCGTCGGCGTGGCGCTTCCCCTTTTCGAAGGAGGCCCCGAAGCCGGTGGCGATGGCGGTGATCTTGATGGTGTCGCCGAGTTCTTCGTTGATCACCAGGCCGATGATGATGTTGGCGTCCTCGTGCACCTTTTCATGAATGATGCGCGAGGCCTCGTCGAACTCCTCCATGGTCATGTTCGAGGAACCGGAGATATTGACCAGCACCCCCTTGGCGCCGGAGATGTCGATGTCCTCGAGGAGCGGGCTGCTGATCGCCTGCTGGGCCGCCGTCGCCGCCCGCTTCTCCCCTTCGCCGATACCGACCCCCATCATCGCCATGCCGCGCTCGCTCATGATCGCCTTGACGTCGGCAAAGTCGACGTTGATCAGGCCGCTGGTGGTGATCAGGTCGGAAATCCCCTGCACCGCATGGCGCAGCACATCGTCGGACGGCTTGAAGGCGTCGAGGATGCTCATGTTCTTGCCGGCCAGGCCGAGAAGGCGGTCGTTGGGGATGACGATGAGCGAATCGACCACTTCCTTGAGGGCCGCCACGCCTTCCTCGGCTTTTTTCAGGCGCTGTTTCCCCTCGCGGGAGAAGGGCTTGGTGACCACGCCCACGGTCAGGGCGCCCATTTCCCGGGCCACCTCGGCGATGATCGGCGCCGCTCCGGTGCCGGTGCCGCCGCCGAGGCCGGCGGCGACGAAGACCATGTCGGCCCCGGCCAGAATTTCGGCGATGCGGGCGCGATCCTCCATGGCGGCCTCGCGGCCGACTTCGGGGTTGGCGCCGGCGCCGAGCCCCTTGGTCAGCTTGCCGCCGAGCTGGATTTTCATCGGCGCCTTGCTGTTTTTCAGGGCCTGGGCATCGGTGTTGGCGGCGACAAAATCCACCCCCACGACGTGCGAGAGGATCATGGTGTTGACGGCATTGCCGCCGCCGCCGCCGACGCCAATCACTTTAATCTTGGCCGTCTGGTCAATACTTTCATCGAATTCGAACATAGACTCCCTCCGTTCTCTTAGACGGGCCGGCGATTCTCCGCACCGACGACCCCGGGTTTACATTCCTGCCGCAAAGCACAAAATAATCAGAAAAATTCGCCGAACCACTCCTTCATCCGGCGGGTCACCTTGTCGAAAATATTTTCCTGGCCGATGGAAAAGTTCTTGGCCTGCATGTTGCGGCTGCCGTACTTGACCAGCCCGACGCCGGTGGCGTAGATCGGCGAATTGACCACGTCGGCCAGGCCGCCGATGTCGCGGGGAAGACCGCGCCGCACCGGCAGATTGAAAATCTGCTCGGCCAGCTCCGGCATCCCCGGGAGGATACAGGTGCCTCCGGTAATCACCACCCCCGAGGCGATCATGTCTTCGAAGCCGCTCTTGACGATCTCCCGGTTGACCAGGGTGAAAATTTCCTCGACCCGAGGCTCGAGGATTTCGGCGAGGAGCTGGCGCGACAGGACCCGCGGCTCCCGCCCCCCGACGGAGGGGACTTCGATCGTCTCGTTTTTGCCGACCATGGAGGTGAGGCAGCAGCCGTAACGCTGCTTGATCTTCTCCGCCTCGGCCATCGGGGTGCGCAGGCCGACGGCGATATCGTTGGTCAGATGATTCCCCCCCAGGGAGAGGACGGCGGTGTGCTTGATGGCCCCGTCGACGAAGATGGCGATGTCGGTGGTGCCGCCGCCGATGTCGATGATGGCGACCCCGAGTTCCTTCTCGTCGGCCGAGAGGACCGCCTCGGAGCTGGCGAGCTGTTCAAGGACGATGTCGGCGACGTCGACCCCGGCGCGGTTGCAGCTCTTGATGATGTTCTGGGCGCTGGCCACGGCTCCGGTGACGATGTGCACCTTGGCCTCGAGGCGCACCCCGCTCATGCCGAGGGGCTCCTTGATGCCGTCCTGGTCGTCGATGATGAATTCCTGGGGGAGGATATGGATCACCTCGCGGTCCATGGGAATGGCCAGGGCCTTGGCGGCGTCGATCACCCGACGGATGTCGTCGTTGTTGACCTCGCGGTTGCGGATGGCGATCACACCCTGGGAGTTGAACCCCTTGATGTGCCCGCCGGCGATCCCGGCAAAGACCGACTTGATCTCGCAGCCGGCCATCAGCTCCGCTTCCTGGATCGCCTTTCGGATGGCGCTGACCGTGCTTTCGATATTGATCACCACCCCCTTGCGCAGCCCCTTCGAGGGACTGGTGCCGATGCCGACGATGTCCAGCCCTTCGTCGGTGAGGTTGCCGATAATGGCGCAGATCTTGGTGGTCCCGATATCGAGGCCGACAATCAGATTTTCTCGCTTATTGCTCATATCTTTCCCCTTCCCCCTGAATATTCCGGTTCATCCCTTCGCCGGCCAGCCTGCGGTTCATGGTGGTCAGCCGCTGGCCCGGCCGGTGTCGAGCCGGACGATCACCCGGTCGGTCACGTTCAGATCGATATACTTGAGAGCCAGCAGCCGCGGCGCCAGGTCCCGGTAGATCTGCTCCAGCCGGTCGAGTTTTTCCGCATAGTTGCCGTAACCGATACGGACCGGCACGCCGCCGACATAGGTGTAAAGAATCAGTCCTTCGGCCGGATCGTAGTGCAGCTCGGAGACATCATCGAGATTGAAACGCGTGCGCTTCTCCAGCTCATCGAGCACCGCCACCGCATTGACCAGCTGCTGCCGGGCCGCCGCCGGTTCTTCGAGCAGGAAGTTGCGCTCGATTCCGGTGATCACCGGGTAATCGAGGCTGTCGTTGGCCTCGAGGACCTTAAAAATCTCCCCGCCGGCATCGACGTAGTAAAGATACCCGAGGTTGATCACCGCTCGCGGCAAACGTTCGGTCACCCGGATCACCACCTCCCGGGGAAAGGAACGCTCGACCTCGGCCGTGGCGATCCAGGGGTCGCCGGCAATCTTGCTGCCGATCATTTCCAGGTCGAGGTCGAAGATACTCGTTCCCGGGGCGATGTCCGAGAGTGCCAGAATCTCTTCGCTGCTCACCCGCTTCTCCCCCTCGACCCGCAGGGTGTCGACGGAGAAGTATCCGAGTTCCGCAGTCATCCGGGCCGCCAGGATACCGCCGCTGACCACCAGGGCACAGCTGCCGACGAAGACGGCGATGCGCAGGGCGAGAGGGAAGATCCTCTTCCAGTCCCGTCGCTGCCTCGTCTTCTTGCGACGATTTTCCTTGGCTCGTCCCGATTTTGGGGATTTCAGATCCCGCACGTCAAATACCTCTTCCCTGTCTGCCTCGGGTTCGCCGGCTTTTGTTACTTGTGCAACCCCGCCCCTTCGAGAATTCGCAGCGTCAGTTCGCCGAAGGAGATCCCGGCGTGAGCGGCGGCCTTGGGGAGGAGGCTGGTTTCGGTCATCCCCGGGATGGTATTGACCTCGAGGCAGTAAAACTCTCGCTCCCGAACCATGAAATCGACCCGGGCGGCGCCGCGGCAGCCGAGTATCCGGCAGGCGCTCACCGCCGCCTCCTGAATACGCCCGTAGACCTGCGCATCGAGGAGAGCGGGGAGGATGTATTCCGTCTGACCCGCCGTGTACTTGGCGTGAAAGTCGTAGAACCCTCCCTTGGGGGCCACCTGGATGATCGGCAGCGCCTGATCGTCGAGGACGCCGACGGTGATTTCCATCCCCCTGATATAGTCTTCGACCAGAAGGAGATCGTCGTGCTCCAGGGCCTCGGCAACCCCCCGGCGCAACCCCTCGGCGTCCTGCACGATATGCACGCCGATGGTCGAACCTTCCCGGGCCGGCTTGACGACCAGGGGAAAGTGGCGGCAATCCTGCACCAGCGCCTCGAGGTCGCCGCCACGGAAAAAGGGGAGAAAACCGGGGGTCGGCAGCTCATGGTAGAGAAGAAGTTTCTTGGTCGCCACCTTGTCCATGGCGACGCTCGAGGCCATGACGCCGCTGCCGGTGTAGGGGATGTCCATCATCTCCAGCATTCCCTGGACCGTTCCGTCCTCGCCGTAGCGGCCGTGCAGGGCGATGAAGGCGACCTCGACCTCCTCCGCGGTCAGGCGCGCGGCAAGATCCCGGCCGGCGTCGATGGCGACGGCCCGGTAACCGGCTCCCTGCAGGGCGCCGAGAACAGCCTTGCCAGTGCGCAGGGAAATCTCCCGCTCGGCGGAGCGCCCCCCCATCAGGACGGCGATCTTTTTGCTTTTCAGTTCCTCTCGCGTCATCCTCTTCTCTCCGGGGGACCCTGTTGCGCCCCCTTTCTTCGTGACATTCGATTCAATCCTCGCCGTAACTATTCAGTTCCCTTACTCAATGGCACAGCATGTGGGCTGCAGCTGTTGCTTGCGGGAAGTTAAGTGACAACGTTGGACGCAGGCAATGGCTGCAGACCACATGCACTCGCTTAGTTGCTGAATAGTTACTCCTCGCCGAGGATCCGCACCTCGGATTCCAGTTCGATGCCGGTCTTGGCCAGGACCGCCTGGCGAATTTTCTCCATCAGGGTCAGGATGTCCCCGGCGCGCCCCCTGCCGTCGTTGACGATGAAATTGGCATGTTTTTCCGAGACCCGGACACCGCCTTGGCTGGCACCGCGCATTCCGGCCCGTTCGACGAGTTTCCAGGCCTGCTCCCCGGGGGGGTTTTTAAAGACCGAACCGGCGTTGGGTCCGCCGACCCCCTGGGCCGCCCGGCGGTGAATCAATCGCCGAGCGATCTCTTCCTGCAGCGCTTCAGGATCGTCGGGAGTAAAGCGCAAACTCACCTCGGCAACGATCCGGTCGGCCGGCAGGGTACAGGAGCGATAAGCGAAGGCACACTCGGCGGCGCTCCAGGGCTCCTCGGCGCCCGGGCCGGCAAGAATCATCTCTTCCACCACTCCGGCCATCTCCTGGCCTCCGGCCCCGGCGTTCATGGCGACGGCGCCGCCGACGGTCCCGGGAATCCCCGCCAGCATTTCGAGTCCGGAAAATCCCAGGGCCGCGCTCTCCCGGATCAGGGTCGTCAGCGGCAATCCCGCCTCGGCCCGGATCCTCCCATCTCCCCTTCGACTCCAGCGGCGCAGTCCTCCGGTATGGATCACTGCCCCGCGGATTCCGCCGTCGCGGACCAGGAGGTTGCTCCCGGCTCCGATCACCTCCCAGGGAACGCCGGCTTCGCCGAGGATGGCCAGGACGGCCGAGAGCTCCCTGCGGCTCTGCGGGACGAGGAAGAAGTCGGCCGGACCGCCGACCCGCCAGGTGGTGTGGCGCATGAGCGGTTCGTCGATCAGCACCCTCCCTTTAAGGACCAGGTTCAGTTTTTCAAAGAGCGAGTCCACCTACCCTTTTTCCCTGAGACGGCCGATGAGCGCTTCCCCTACCTGCCAGACGTTGCCGGCGCCGAGGGTGATGACGATATCGCCGGGTCGCAACTGCGCCGTCAGATGAGCGACAACTGCATCGCGCTCGGCGATGTAATGCACGTCCTTGTGCCCGTGTCCGGTGACACCTTCGGCGAGGGCCTGGGCGTCCGCCCCGGGGATCGGTTCCTCGCCGGCGGCGTAGATATCCATGACCACCAGGTGATCGGCCTGATAGAAGGCGGTGAGAAACTCGTCGAAGAGCGCCGCAGTGCGGCTGTAACGATGAGGCTGGAAGATCGCCACCACCCGCCGGTCCCAGCCGGCCCGGGCCGCGGCGAGGGTCGCCTTGATTTCGGCGGGGTGATGGCCGTAGTCGTCGACGACCATGATCTCGCCTTCGTCGTATTTGATTTGAAAGCGGCGGTTCACGCCGCCGAAATCCTGGAATCCTTCGGCGATGGTCGCAAAGGGAAGTCCCAGTTCCATGGCGACGGCCACGGCGGCCAGGGCGTTGAGCACATTGTGCTGTCCCGGCATCCCGATGGTGATGCGGCCGAGAACGGTCCCCTGGTGATGGACGGTGAAGGCCGTGTGCCCCTGGCTGTGGGCAATCTCGGTGGCGTGAAAGTCGGCCTGGGCGGCAAGCCCATAGGTGACGAATCGCTTGCGGACCTCGGGGATGAAGGCCTGGATGTTGGGATCGTCGAGACAGAGGACGGCCAGGCCGAAGAAGGGGACCTTGTTGATGAAGTCGACGAAGGTCTCCTTGATATGTTGGAGATCGCGGTAAAAGTCGAGATGGTCGGCATCGACGTTTGTCACCACGGCGATGGTCGGAGAGAGCTTGAGAAACGACCCGTCCGATTCGTCGGCCTCGGCGACGAGGAATTTCCCCTGGCCGAGTTTGGCGTTGGAGCCGATGGAATCGAGTCGGCCCCCGATGACCACCGTCGGATCGATCCCCCCGTGGGAAAGGACGGTCGCCACCATGCTGGTGGTGGTGGTCTTGCCGTGGGTGCCGGCGACGGCGATTCCGTACTTCATACGCATCAGTTCGGCCAGCATCTCGGCCCGGGGGATGACCGGGATCAACTTACGATGGGCTTCGAGGACCTCGGGGTTGTCGGCCTTCACCG
This sequence comes from Desulfuromonas soudanensis, assembly GCF_001278055.1. Lineage (NCBI taxonomy): Bacteria > Pseudomonadati > Thermodesulfobacteriota > Desulfuromonadia > Desulfuromonadales > Desulfuromonadaceae > Desulfuromonas > Desulfuromonas soudanensis. The sequence goes on from NZ_CP010802.1 coordinate 3,196,386, forward strand.
CCGTCGAGGTGACGACCACATCGACCCCTTCCACGTTCTCGGCGCGATGGCCGTAGGCAATCTGGCCGCCGAAGCTTTCCAGACGCCGGGTGATCTCCGTTTCGCGCAGGTCGGAACCGGAGACCCCGTACCCCAGGTTGAGCAGGACCTCGGCGATGCCGCTCATGCCGATACCGCCGATGCCGACAAAATGTATTTTGCGGATGCGTCCGTACATAAATCCCCACTTTGTTATAAAAACCCTAAATCCTGGCTCTTCAGGTCGAAAAATTTTTTCAACGCTGAGTCGCGGAGGTGGAGAGGAGACCACGACCTTGAAGCTCTCGCTATTCCTCTATTTTTTTTCTGCGTCTCGGCGTCTCAGCGCCTCTGCGTCAATATTGTGACCTTGGTCCTCAATCCAAAACGCAACGTCAGCTCTCCCCGACGATGGCCCGGCACTGCTCGAGGATGCGGTCCGCCGCCCCCGGCCGCCCGAGGGAGCGGGCCAGCCCCCCCATGGAGAGGAGGAGAGCCCGATCGTGGAGCAGATCGTTGATCAGGCGCCCGAGACGCTCGGCGGTGAGTTCCTGCTGCGGCAGCAGGAGGGCGGCGCCGCGCCGCGCCAGGGCCCGGGCATTGACGGTCTGGTGATCGGCGGCGGCCTCGGGGTAGGGGATCATGATCGCCGGCCGCCCGCAGGCGGTCAGTTCGGCCAGGGTCGTCGCCCCGGCCCGGCAGACCACTAGGTGGGCCCGGGCATAGGCCCCGGCCATGTCCTGAATGAAGGGGACGACGCTCTCCGGATCCCAACCGGCCTCCCGGTAGCCCTGGCGAATCCTCTCCAGGTCCTCGCTCCCCGTCTGGTGCAAAATCTCCAGCGTCCCCTTGAATTCTTCGAGAAACGGCAGGGCCGCAACCAGGGCGTCGTTGATCGCCCGGGCGCCGCGGCTGCCGCCGAAGACGAGCAGCGTCTCCTTCCCTTCGGGGATCGGAGGGCAATCCTCCATGCCGGCGCGAAGGGGGTTTCCGGTGAGGATGGTGCGTCCAAAGTGAAAGGCCCGGTCGGCGTCGGCAAAGGAGAGGCAGATCCGCGCGGCCCAGCGGGCCAGCATCCTGTTGGTGAGGCCGGGCCAGGCATTCTGCTCGTGAATCAGAAAAGGGATCCCCTTGATCCGTGCCGCCAGGAGGACCGGCCCGGCGGCATAACCGCCGACCCCGACCACCACCTCCGGGCGGAACTCGCCGAGAATGGCTAGCGACTGGAAGACGCTCTTGACCATCTGGGGGAGCATCGCCGCCTTCCCCGCCCAGCCGCGCCCGACCAGCCCCTTGATGTCGATGGTTTTCAACGGCAGCCCGAGATCGGGGAGGACCCGGGCCTCGATCCCCCGCGCCGTGCCGACGAAGAGGATCTCCGAATCGGGTTCGATCTCCTGCAGCCGCTGCGCCAGGGCCACGGCCGGGAAGAGATGTCCGCCGGTTCCGCCGCCGGCCAAAAGCATCCTCATTGCACTTCTCCTTCCCCGTGACGGGAGATGTTGAGGAGAATCCCCACCGCCAAAAGCGTCGTGAGAAGACTGGTTCCGCCGTAGGATAAAAAGGGCAGGGCCAGGCCCTTGGTCGGCAGAAGTCCCATGACCACCGCCACGTTGACGAACGCCTGCAGCCCGATGAGCAGGGTCACGCCGAAGGCCAGGTAACGTCCGAAGTCGTCGGGAGCGGCGAGGGAGGTACGAATCCCCCGCATCACCAGCATCAGAAACATCGCCGTCACGACCAGAACACCGGCAAAGCCGAGCTCTTCGCCGACGACGGAGAAGATGAAGTCGGTATGCGCCTCGGGGAGAAAGAAAAGCTTCTGCTTCCCCTCGCCGAGGCCGTTGCCGAAAAAGCCGCCGGTGCCGAAGGCGATCCAGCTCTGGATGATCTGGAAGCCGGCATCCATGGGGTCTTCCCAGGGATTGAGATAGGTGAGGATCCGCCGCCGACGGTAATCGACGTTCATCACCAGAAAATAGAGGAAGGGGAGCGCCAGGATCACCACCGAACAGAGGTAGGAGAGGCGCGTTCCCGCAATCAGGAGCATGACCATGGCCACCAGCCCCAGGGTCATGGCACTCCCCAGGTCGGGCTGCATCAGCAGCAATACGAGCAGGAAGGCCAGAACCGCCATGTAGGGGATGAAGCCGAGCTTGAAGGTTTTGATCTTCTCCTTTTTTTTGGCCAGGGAATGGGCCATGTAGAGCACCAGCCCGAGCTTGGCCAGCTCCGAGGGCTGAACGGAAAATCCCGGCATGCGGATCCAGCGGTCGGCCCCCCCGGCATGGCTGCCGACGCCCGGCAGCAGCACCAGGACCAGCAGCGCCCCGCAGAAGAGGAGGAAGGGGACGGCGATGCGGCGCAGGTGGTGATAATCGAAGTGCATGGCCATGGCCATCACCAGGAACCCGGCAACGGCGAAGGTCCCCTGGCGCTTGAGAAAGTAGAAACCGTCCGCGTGGCTCCTGGTCGCCATGATCGAGGAAGAGGAATAGACCATGACCACGCCGAAGCAGGTGAGAACCACCGCCAGGAGCAGAATCGTGGTATCGAACCCCTTGCGCACTTCCATCACTCCCCCGTTGTCCGCACCGGCAGCGCGCGCACGGCGCGGACGAAGACCTCGCCGCGTTCGGCGTAGCTGGAAAACATGTCAAAACTCGAGCATCCCGGCGACAACAGGACCGAGCCCCCCGGCGGGGTCAGATCCCTGGCCAGCACCACCGCCTCCTCCAGGGAGGGGGCCCGGACCGTATCGGTGAGGGCGCCGAGATCGGCCGCCATCCGCTCGGCGGCCTCGCCGATGAGAATGAGATGGGCGACCTTTTCCCGCACGGCAGCGGCCAGAGGACCGTAATCCCCCCCCTTGTCGCGACCGCCGGCGATGAGGGTCACCGGAGAGGCGAGCCCCTCGAGGCTCTTGACGACGGAGCCGACGTTGGTCCCCTTGGAGTCGTTGTACCAGGTCACCGCGTCGAGAACCCGGACCTGCACCATCCGGTGATCGAGCCCGGGAAAGGCGCAGGCGGCCTCCCAGGCAAGGTGCGGCGGGCAACCTTCGAGGAGGGGGGGGATCAGGGCCGCCATGACGTTCTCGACGTTGTGCCGGCCGCGCAGCTGCAGTTCGGCAACGGCAAAGCGCTCTTCCTCTCCCGCCATGCGCCAGACGATGGAATCGCCGTCGAACCCCATCCCCTCGGCGAGAACCTCAGCGGAGGAGAAGAGGACCTGGCGTAAACGGAGGGGTGCCGCTGCCGCCATCACAAGGGTGTCGCCGGCGTTGAGTACGGCGACGTCGTCGGCCGTCATGTTCTCGAAGACCCTCATCTTGGCCGCGACATAGCTCTGCATGTCGGGATAGCGGTCGAGATGGTCCTCGCTGAGGTTGAGAAGGAGCGCGTAGCGGGGGCGGAAGGTTTCAATCGCCTCAAGCTGGAAGGAGGAGAGTTCGGCCACCAGATAATCCCAATCGGATTCCTGCACGGCCTCGATCAGCGGCGTGCCGAGGTTGCCGCCGACGAAGGTCCGACGCCCCCAGGCTTTGAAGACCTCCCCCATCACTGTGGTGGTGGTCGATTTGCCATTGGTCCCGGTGATCGCCACCAGGGGGGCCTCGATCTCGTAAGAAGCGACCTCGATCTCGCCGAGGATCGGAACTCCGGCCTTTCGGGCCGCGACCAGGGCCTGCACCTCAAGAGACACTCCGGGGCTGATCACGACGGCGTCGGCGGCGGTGAAGAGTGCCGCGTTGTGGCGCCCGCAGTCGAGGACCACCCCCCGGGAGACCAGGGGTGAGAGGCCGGGAATGTCGGCGGCGGCGCGCCGGTCGGAGAGGGTGACGAGAGCGCCGCGGTCGGAAAAGTAGGCGCAGAGCGCCAGACCGGTCTTGCCGGCCCCCACCACCACGATCCTTTTTCCCGACCAGTCCCGTTGCATGCTACCTCAATTTAAGCGTCGACAGGGCCACCAGGGCCAGAATGATACTGATGATCCAGAAGCGTACGATGATCTTCGGCTCCGGCCATCCCTTGAGTTCGAAATGATGGTGGATCGGCGCCATGCGAAAAATCCTCTTGCCGTAGAGGCGAAAGGAGGTCACCTGGAAAATGACCGACAGGGCCTCGACGACGAAGATGCCGCCGACGATGATCAGAACGATTTCCTGCTTGGTGACCACCGCGATCGTCCCGAGGGCCCCGCCGAGAGAGAGACTCCCCACATCCCCCATGAAGACCTGGGCCGGGTAGGAGTTGAACCAGAGAAAACCGAGCCCCGCCCCGATCATCGCCCCGCAGAGCACCGCCAACTCGCCGGCTCCCTGGACGCTGCTGATCTGCAGGTACTCGGAGAGGCGGGCGTTGCCGGCCAGGTAGGCGAAGACGAGGTAGGTCCCCGAGGCGATGATCATCGGACCGATGGCCAGGCCGTCGAGGCCGTCGGTGAGATTGACGGCATTTCCGGCGCCGACGATCACCAGCATGGCGAAGGGGACATAGAGCATCCCCAGCGCCGGACGCACCCCCTTGAAGAAAGGGACCGACAGGGTGGTCTGAAAGGGCGGATAGAGGTAGAGAACGACCCCGGCCACCAGAGAGATGAGGACCAGCCACAGCATCTTCTTCCGTGCCGAGAGGCCTTCACTGTTTTTTTTCTTGACCTTGCGGTAATCGTCGACGAAACCGACGGCGCCGAAGCCGACGGTCACGAAAAGGGTGACCCAGACGTAGAGGTTGCGGAGGTCGGCCCAGAGGAGCGTCGGCAGAACGATGGCGAGGACAATGAGCATCCCCCCCATGGTCGGCGTCCCTTCCTTCTTGAAGTGGGACTCGGGTCCGACCTTGCGGATCGTCTGGCCGATCTGCAGCCTGGAGAGCTTGGCGATGAGCCAGGGGCCGAGGACAAAGGAGATCACCAATGCCGTTATCGTCGCATAGATCGCCCTGAAGGTGATGAACCTGAAGACGTACAGGACGGAAAAATCTGTGTGCAACGGATAGAGCAGATGATACAGCATCGTCGCTCCCTAAGAATGGTTCGCTGCCAGTTGCCCGTCGTCGCCGCGCAGAGCGGCACAGACGGTTTCCATTTTCATGCCCCGGGACCCTTTGACCAGAATCCGGTCGCCGGGCTGCAGCATCCCCCGCACCAGGGCCACCGCCTCGCCGTGGTTTGTTGCCAGGAAGACCTTCTTCGCATCCAGACCCCCCTTGAGGGCGCCCCGGGCCACGTCGGCGGCGTGAGAGCCGAGAAGAATGAGCAGGTCGCAGCGGCGGGCGGCCTCCGCCCCGACTTCGCAGTGGAGGTCGGCGGCGGCGCTGCCGAGTTCGAGCATATCGCCGAGAACGGCGATGCGCCGTCCCGCTCCTCCCATCTCGTCGAGGGTCTGCAGGGCGGCCTTGACCGAGAGGGGATTGGCGTTGTAGGTGTCCTCGATCATCCTGACGTCGCCAGGCAGGGAAACCAGCTCCATCCGACCCTGACAGGGGCAAAAGGAGCCGAGCCCGCGGGCGATGATCTCCCCGGCGACGCCGATGGCCAGGGCGGCAGCGGCGGCGGCCAGGGCGTTGCTGACATTGTGGCGTCCGGTCACCGGCAGCCGGACCGCGTAGGTTCCCTCGGGGAGAATCAGCCGAAAGGAAACCGCTTTGCCGCCGACTTCGATGGCCTCGGCGCGCACTTCGGCGTCTTTGGAGACGCCGAAGAGGATCCGCCGCGCGCCGTTGGCCACGGGGAGTCCCGCCACCCGCTGGTCATCGGCATTGATCACCGCGGTTCCGCCGGCGGGGAGGGCCGCAAAGAGCTCTCCCTTGGCCCGGGCGACGCCGTCGAGGCCGTGAAGGGTCTCGAGATGGGCCTCGCCGACGTTGGTGATGATCCCGATGGTCGGTTGGGCGATGGCGGCCAGGCGGGCGATTTCTCCCCGGGCGCTCATCCCCATCTCCAACACGGCCCAGCCGTGCGCGGGTTCGAGGCGCAACAGGGTGAGGGGGAGACCGATCAGATTATTGAAGTTCCCTTCGGTTTTGAGACCCGGCCCGGTGAGGGCGAGGATTGCAGCCAGCATCTCCTTGGTGGTGGTCTTCCCCGAGGAGCCGGTGACGGCGGCCAGCGGTCCCGTCAGGGCGGTCCGGACCCCGGCAGCCAGGTCGCCGAGGGCGGTCAGGGTGTCGGCGACCCGCACTACCGGCAGGGGAAAACCTGCCACGACCTCTTCGCAGAGGCAGGCCGCGGCGCCACGCCGCGCCGCCTGGATCAGGAAATCATGACCGTCGAAATTGCCGCCGCGCAGTGCGACAAAGAGGTCCCCGGCTCCCACACTCCGACTGTCGGTGGAGATGCCGGTGACCGTGCCTCTGGCGCCGGGGGGGAGGATTTTGCCGCCGGTGTAGGCGGCTATCTTCTGTATTTCGAGTTTCACGGAGTCGTCTCCACCCGGGCCAGGGCCCGGCTCAGTTCCTCACGGTCGTCAAAATGAATGCGTTCACGGCCAAGGATCTGGTAGTCCTCGTGCCCCTTCCCCGCCACCAGCAGGAGATCCCCGCCGCGGCTGACGTCGGCGGCAAAGGCGATGGCCTCACGACGGTCGGGAATGACGATATACCCTTTGGCCCCGGAGGCGGCTTCCGCCCTGGTGAGGGGGCGCCGGTGCACCCGGGCGACGCCGGCGCAGACTTCGGCGATGATGGCGTCCGGATCTTCGGTGCGCGGATTGTCGGAGGTGACCACGGCCAGATCGCTGCGGCGGGAGGCGATTTCCCCCATGACCGGCCGTTTGCTGCGGTCCCGGTCGCCGCCGCAGCCGAAGACGGTAATCATCCGCCGCGGCGCCAGAGCCGCCAGGGTGACCAGCACCTTGTCCAGGGCATCGCCGGTGTGGGCGTAGTCGACCAGCGCCATGACGCCCCGGCCGTTGTCCACCCGCTCGAGGCGCCCGGGAACCTGGGGGGCTTCGGAAAGACCGCGGCCGATCACCTCGGCAGAAAGTCCCAGGGCCACCCCGGCGCCGATGGCGCAGAGGAGGTTCTGGAGGTTGAAGGCCCCGAGAAGGGGGGAGGAGAAGGAGACCGTCCCGCAGGGGGTGTCCACGGTGCCGGAAGTCCCCTCGAGGGTGGTCTTCACATCCAAAGGGTAAATGGCGCAGTCGGCCGAGCTGCCGCAGGTGAGGGGCGACAGAAGGAGGCCGGCCAGGCGCGCGCCGTAGGGATCCTCGACGTTGACCACCGCCCCCTCTTTCTGCAGGAGTTCGGTAAAGAGGCGGGTCTTGCTGGCAAAATAGTCGTCCATGTTTCCATGGTAATCGAGATGCTCGGGCGTCAGATTGGTGAAAACACCGACCTTAAAATGAACCCCGCTCACCCGGTGCTGCTCCAGGGCATGGGAGGAAACCTCCATGACCAGGGCGTCGGCGCCCTGCCGGCGAAAGCCGGCCACACCCCGCAGCATGTCGATGGCCTCCGGGGTGGTGTGGAGGGAAGAGAGGATCTGGTCGGCGAAACGGTAGTTGATCGTCCCGAAGACTGCCGGGCGATGCCCCGCGGCGCGCAGAATCGCCTCCACCAGATAGGTGACGGTGGTCTTGCCGTTGGTCCCCGTCACCCCGACCACGGGGATGTCGGCGGTCGGATCGCCGAAAAAGGCCGCCGCCACCTGGGCCATGACCTGGCGGCAGTCGTCGACCACCACGGTCGCCACGCCCGGGGGGAGTTCCCGCTCTTTTTCCAAGAAGATCGTTTTCGCGCCCCGCTCCAGCGCCTGGTCGATGAAACGGTGGCCGTCGAGGGCCTGGCCGCGCAACGCAAAAAAGGCACCCCCCGGCTCCACCGTCCGGGAATCATAGTGCAATCCCGTGACTTCGGTGTCCGGGGCGCCCTTGAGAAGGCATCCCTTCAGATTCTCGATTAGCGCTGAAATCGTCATAGAATCAATCATCTTCCTACCTGCCCCGACAAATGTCAAAGCGTTTTTCAGCTTGGCGGTCCGAGCCTGACCCACACCGGACTGCTGTAACGGATCGCCTCTCCGGCTGCCGGCGACTGTTCGACGACCCGCCCTGTCCCCGTGAGCTTGATGTTCACACCGGCGCGTTCCATGGTCTGCAGCACCTGGCGGTAGCTCATTCCGCGGAATTCGGGCATCGTCGGCGCCCCCCCCTCCCGGTTGCCGTTCTCTCCCTTCATCAGCGGCGGAAGGGAAACGATCCCTGCCGACTCGGAGATCGGCGGCAGGGACGGTTTCCTCGCCTGTTGATTCGGGAGGATTTTCAGATAACTCAGGGACTGGCCGGCCACCCGGGAAAAGACCGGTGCAGCCACGACCCCGCCGTAGGTTGTCCCCTCCGGCTCGTCGATCACCACCAGAATCACCAGTTTCGGATCGTCTGCGGGGACGAAGCCGACAAAGGAAGAAACCCGCTTGTCCACCGAGTACCCTCCGGTGACCGGATCGACCTTCTGGGCCGTTCCGGTCTTCCCCGCCACCTGGTATCCGGGGACCGTCGCCAGGGTTCCGGTCCCCCCTTCCTCGGTGGTCTCGATCAGCATCGCCCTCATCCGGGCGGCGACCTCGGGAGAGAGGACGCGGCGCACGACCTTGGCGGTCCGGTTCTGAACCGTTTGCCCATAGCCGTCGACAACCTTCTCGACGACGTAGGGCGCCATGAGATTGCCGCCGTTGGCGATAACGGCCGTCGCCGCAGCCAACTGCAGGGGGGTGACGGAGACCCCCTGGCCGAAGGAGATGGCCGCCAGGTCGAACTCGAACCACTGGGACGGCTTGCGCATCATACCGCTGACCTCGCCCGGCAAATCGATCTCGGTGCGCCGTCCAAAGCCGAAATCGCTGAGATAACGGAAGAGATTCTCCCGTTCCAAGGCCTTGCCGACCTTGGCAATACCGATATTGGAGCTGAACTTGAGAATCTCGGTGAGGTTGAGATATCCGTAGCCCCGGTGGTCATGGACGACCCGCCCCCCGACGGCGTAGTCACCCTTTTCGCAGTAGATCTTCTCCGTCGGGCCGATAACCCCTTCGTTGAGAGCGGCCGCCGCCAGGAAAATCTTGAAGGTCGATCCGGGTTCGAAGGTATCGCAGAGGGCGCGATTGCGCCACTGCTCCGGACGGTAGCGGTTGAAGGCGTTGGGGTTGTAGTCAGGCTGACTGGCCATGGCCAGAACCCGGCCGCTGGACGGGTCGAGGACGACGATGGTTCCCGCCTTGGCTCCGGCATTTTTAACCCCGACCGCCAGTTCCTTCTCGGCGATGTACTGCAGGTTGCGGTCGAGGGTCAGGTAAAGGTCGCTGCCGCGGCGTTCGCCGCGGACGACGGCATCGCCGGAGCCCATCCTCCGTCCGAGAGCGTCCTGTTCCATCACCAGGTACCCGCCCTGGCCGAGCATGACCGAGTCGTACTGGAGTTCGACCCCCTCGAGGCCTTCGGGATCGAGCCCGGTGAAGCCGATCACCTGGGCGCCGATTTCCGAATTGGGGTAAAAACGGCGATGTTCCTTGGTGAAGCCGATACCGGCCAAACCGAGGGACCGGACCCGGTCGCTCTCGCGAAGGGAGGCCTTGCGCTTGAGCCAGAGAAAGTTCTTTTTCGACGTGAGGCGCGCCCGGATTGTCGCCACCGGCAGGGAGAGAGCGCTCGCCAACTCCCGCGCCGCCCTTTCGGGTTCGACAACCTTTGCCGGTTCGACAAAGATGGAATCCATCTCGACGCTCAAGGCCATCTCCTCGCCGTGACTGTCGTAGATCGTTCCCCTCTGGGGCATGAGGGGGATGTTTTTCTGGTGCTGCCGCTCGGCCCGCTTCTGCCACTCCTCCTGGTTGAGGACCTGGAGCTGAAAGGCTCTCAGGGTGATAAGGACAAAGATCAGGATGAAGCAGATGCCGACCAGGCGGATGCGGATGCGGACCCACTTCTCCAGCGTTTCCATCAGTTGACGGTAATCACCTGCTCGGGCGTCGGAAGACGCAGCCCCAGTTCGTTGCGGGCGACCGTCTCGATGCGCCCCGGTGAACGCAGGCTGGCGGCCTCGAGACGCAGACGCTGGGATTCCTGATCCACGATCCGCAGCTGCGCTTCGATGCTCGAAATATCATACTCCAGGTGAACCACCTGCAGCCGGGACCAGACGAAAAAGAGGGAGACAGCCAGGAGGACGGTGACGAAGGCGAGGAGAGGAAGGAGACGGGGCCTCTGCAGTGCAAATCCGTTGATCTTGGGGATTCCCCCTAAAATAGTATCCGACATGCTATCCTCCTTACCTCCCCAGCGGGAGAAAAATTTTATCAGCAGCGCCGCACGCCCCGGAGAACTGCGCTCCGGGAGCGGGGATTGACCTCGACTTCGGCGGCCGAGGCCCGAATCCCCTTGCGGGTGAGGAGTTCGACCCGCGGCTGGTGGCCGCAGGTGCAGATCGGCAGGCGTGGGGGGCAGATGCACCCCTTGGACTCCTCCCGAAAAATCCGTTTGACGATCCGGTCTTCCAGCGAATGAAAGCTGATCACCGCCAGGTGCCCACCGGGCCGGAGGAGGTCCAGGGCCCGGGTCACCCCGAGGGCGACATGATCGAGCTCCTCATTGACATGGATCCTCAGCGCCTGAAAGACCCGGGTCGCCGGGTGGATCCGCGACGGAACGTTGCCGCCGGGGATCGCATCCCGGACCAGGTCCGCCAGCTGGAGCGTGGTGAGAATCGGCGTCTCGCTGCGAACCTGAACGATGCGCTTGGCGATGCGCCGGCCGTACCGCTCTTCGCCGTATTCGAAAAAGATCCGCGCCAGCTCTTCGGCGGAGCTGCCGGCCAGAACCTCGGCGGCGGTCACACCGCGCGTCTGGTCCATGCGCATGTCGAGAGGGGCTTCACTGCGAAAGGAAAAGCCCCGGCTGCCGGCATCGAGCTGATGGGAGGAAACGCCGAGATCGAAAAGGATCCCGTCCACGGCGTCGATCTCCAACGCCTTCAGGACCTCCGTCGCCTCGGAGAAATTGCTGTGCCGCAGCACCGCCCGCGCACCGAAGGGAGCCAGGACCTCGGCGGCCTTTTTCAGGGCCTCGGGATCCCTGTCGAGGCCGATGAGACGGCCATCGGGGTCGGATGCCTCGAGAATCAGCCGGGAATGGCCGCCGCCGCCGACGGTCCCGTCAAGATAGATCCCCCCGGGGCGTGGTGCCAGCAGGGAAAGGACCTCCTCCGGCAGCACCGGGCTATGTTGGAATTGGCCGTCTTCCAAGGATCAGAATCCAATATCGGCAAGGGTTTGCGGATCGGCATCGAGACGGCTTTCGGCCTGCGCCCGAATTTCGGCGTGCTTGGACTTGCTCCAGATCATGATCTTGCCGGCCATCCCGACCACCACGATCTCGCGGATCTCACTCTCCAGACCGGCGTAGTCGCGGTGGGACTGGGAGAGCTGGATGCGGCCGACCTTGTCGAAGCTGCATTCGGTAGCCGGAGAAATGAGCGACAAATAGATGTCGTCCCGCTTCTGTCCCGGGTCGAGAGCCTCGACATTGCTCATTATTTTTTCCCACTCCGGCATCGGGTAGGCTACCAGTCCCCCCTTGTTCTGGGTGACCATCAGGCGCTCGTCGCCGCAGACGCGGCTCAACTCCTCGCGGAAGCGCGCCGGGATGCTGGCCCGCCCCTTGAGATCGATGGAATTGTTGTAGGCGCCCTGGAATTTCATCGCTTCTCTTGTCCCTAATTTACACACTTTTACACTTTTTGGGGAAACTATAGCGACGCCCCTTACCCTTGTCAAGGAGATTTCCCGTTTTCCAGGGACTTAGATTCCCGACACAGACGAAAAAAAGCCCCCTGGGGAGGGGGCTTGGTGAGGTGAAACCCATGAGGAGGTAGGATGCCTACCCGGAAAGGGGGGGTTCCGGCAGGATCATCTCGATCTCCTCCACCCGGCGGTCGAGGACCTTGCGCACGGTGAAGACGGTTCCTGCCGACTCGCAGCTCTCTCCCTCCTGGGGAATCCTCCCCAGGGTCCGCAGCAGAAAGCCGGCGAGGGTATTGGAATGCTCCTCGGTGAGGTGGATGCCGAAGCGGCGGTTGATGGTGCGCAGGGAGGCGCTGCCGTCCACCAGATAGTGACGGGGAGCGATCTCGCGGAAGAGGACTTCCTCCACATCGTATTCATCCTGAATCTCGCCGACGATCTCCTCAAAGATATCCTCAAGGGTGACGATCCCCTCGACTCCCCCATATTCGTCGACCACCACCGCCATATGGACCCGCTTGCGGCGAAAGGACTGCAGAAGGGTCTCGATCCGTTTCGATTCCGGGACGAAATAGGGGGGACGGACGATGTCGCGCAGGGAGAACCCCTCGGGACAGCCGACAAAATTGAGAATGTCCTTGGAATGGATGATGCCGATCAGGCGGTCGAAGTCCCCCTCGTAGACCGGGAAGCGGGAGTGGTGAGCCTGCTGAACCAGCATCAGGGTCTCGGCGAAGGTGCTGCCGACCTCGATGCCGACCATCTCGGTGCGGGGGATCATGACGTCGCGCACCCGGATCTGGGAGAGTTCGAAGACGCCGTGGAGCATGCGCCGTTGTTCCTTGGCCACAACCCCGGTCTTTTCGCCGACGGTGATCATGGAGCGGATCTCGTCCTCTGAGATGATGGGGCGCGCCTCCTCCCCCTTGATGAAATGGGTCAGGAGCCGCGAAAGCCCCGTCACCACCCAGACGACGGGGGTCAAGAGTCCCATGAAGAGATAGATGGGACGCAGTACGGCGAAGGAGACCTTTTCCGGGTAGCGGGCGGAGTAGGTCTTGGGGCAGACTTCGGAGAAAATCAGCAGCAGAGGGGTCAGAATCAGGATGGTGAGGATCTCCCCCCGCGCCCCGTAGAGGCCGACGAGAAAGGAGGTCGCGTAGACCGAGGCGGCGATGTTCACCAGGTTGTTGCCGACGAGGATCGTCCCCAGCAGGCGATCGGGGTGTTTGAGCAGCACGTTAAGGAGATCGGCGCCACGGTGCCTTTTCTCCACCAGATAGGCGACCCGCAACTTGTCGATGCTCAGAAGTGCGGTTTCGGAACCGGAAAAAAAGGCGGAAAGCACGAACAGCACGGCGAGGCCGAGGAGGTGCAGCAGTTGGTCATCGGTCATAGGTTATTCTCCAGAAACGATCTGCAAACGGCTGGAGTTTAACCCAAGGACCGCAAGAATACAACGGAGTTGGCGCCGCCGTAATTGAATGATCACCCTCCTCTGTGATATAAGGCGCTGTAATAGAGGCACACGACTATTCCCCCTCGACAGACCGACTCAAAAGGACCGACCATGGACCCGATACAGGCCAGAACACGCCATGAAGAGCTGTGCCGCCAACTCCACCGTCACAACCATCTGTATTACGTCCTTGACACCCCGGAAATCACCGACGCCGAGTACGACCGGCTCTTCCGCGAGCTGCTCGATTTGGAAAGGGGCTTCCCAGAACTGGCCACCCCCGACTCCCCGTCCCAGCGGGTCGGAGCCACCCCCTTGGAAAAGTTCGAGATTATCCACCGCGAAAGGCCGATGCTCTCACTTGACAACGCGAAAGATGAGGGCGACCTGCAAAACTTTGAAAAAAAAATCAAAAACAAACTGAAAACATCCCACAGCAATTTTGAATATATTTGTGAGATGAAAATCGATGGGGTGGCAGTCGAACTAACATATCAACTTGGTAAACTGATTTTGGCCTCAACGCGGGGCGATGGCATTAACGGAGAAGTAATCACAGAAAACATAAAAACAATTAACGCCATACCCCTCGTGCTAAAGTATCCATATCCTTCGTTTTTAGAAGTTCGCGGTGAGGTGTTTATACACACAAAGGATTTTGAAGATCTCAACCGAGAACGCACCAAAAATGGCCAACCAACTTTCGCGAATCCAAGAAATGCTGCTGCAGGTAGCTTGAAACAACTCGACTCAAGCGAAACCGCAAAACGCCCTTTAAATTTTTTTAGTTATGGCATTGGCAAAGCGGAATGGGATAAACCAAAAAGTCATTTTGAACTTCTGCAAAGGCTAAGTTCACTGGGTCTACCAGTAAATACCAAGGGGACAAAAGTTGTTAAAAACATTAAAGATGCTATCACTTTTTACAAAGAACTAACCGAGCTTAGAGATGTTCTCGAATTTGAAATAGATGGCCTTGTCATAAAGATCAACAATTCCGAAGTACAGAACCAATTAGGAACAACATCTAGAGCTCCAATATGGGCCATAGCTTACAAATTCCCTGCAAGAAGTGAAGAGACCGAGCTCGAAGACATAGATGTTCAAATAGGTCGAACCGGCTCAGTCACACCAGTCGCTATATTGAAACCCGTTAGGGTAAGCGGGGTAACAATCTCCCGTGCAAGCCTACACAACTTTGACCATTTAAAGAGACTAGATGTCCGAAAAGGTGATCAAGTAATAGTTGAACGGGCCGGAGATGTAATCCCTCAAGTTGTTTCAGCGGTACTCGAGAAAAGACTTGCGAATTCGGAACCATATACCCCCCCAACCCAATGCCCTACATGTGGGAGTAAAATTCATCAGGAGCATGGGGACGTCAATTGGTACTGTACGGGCGGGCTAACATGTTCCTCTCAATCAATAGAGACCCTCAAGCACTTCGTCTCAAAGGGGGCCTTTGACATAGATGGCCTCGGCGAATCGCACATAAAAATTTTTCACTCTGAAGGACTTATAAAGAGACCATCAGACATTTTTTATCTTGAACAAAAGCTTTCACCCCAAAAGTCTTTATTTGACCACACACCCCAAGGGATCATTCCACTTGAAGAAAGAACCGGGTGGGGTAAAAAGTCTGCTAACAATCTTTTTGAATCAATTCAAAAAAGCAAATCTGTTTCTCTTAGTTGCTTTATTTACTCATTAGGCATAAGGGGCATTGGCAAAACATCAGCTAATATATTAGCAGAAAAATACAAATCCATCGAGCATCTATTAGATATCATCAAAAGAACCATTACAAATTCCACAAAAGAGCACAATGACCTCCTCAGAACTGAAGGTATTGGCCCTAAGGCAGTCAGTGCTATCTTAGATTTTTTTGATAACCCCTCTAACTACGATGAAATCAATAAACTAATTCATATTGTCGAAATCCAAAAAATTTCACAACCAGCTTTAAACCTCCCACTTCAAGGCAAGAGGATTGTCTTTACAGGCAGCCTTGAATCCATGTCAAGAGACGAAGCAGAAAATGGCGCAAAAAACTTGGGAGCGACCATCTCAACATCTGTCTCAAAAGGAACAGATATTGTAGTCGCTGGTCCAGGCGCTGGCAGCAAATTGGAAAAAGCCAAAAAACTTGAAATTCGGACATTGACGGAAAAACAGTGGGTAGATTACTTGGAAAATCTCAAGACTGGACAAAACGATGAAGAGACAGAGCAGACCTGAAAAACTTATTGCAGAATTTGAAGGCGGGTATGCAAAGGGTTGGTTCATGGCTATTGGCGAACATTACCGTAATGAACTTGACATAAGCCTTTCTGAACGAAAGAAAAACAAAATATCGTATTTCGTTTGGACTCAAGGCCCCTACTTTTGCTTCTCAGTTGGCAATGTATTCTATAACAACAAAGCTGCCTATGAGGATATTTGGCAGAAAGCTATTAAAAAAATTAGCGTAGCCTGTCAAATCATATCAGCTACACCTTGCAAGCTTAACGATAATGGCGACTTCATAGATGGTGCTGTAGAATTTAAAGTTTTCTACAAAACCAACAGCGGCGACGGCTTAGTCTTGGCTGAAACTCAAAAAAGCACTCAAACAAAATTCGTAAACTTTCTCAAAACTGGCAAATTAATAGACTAATCTCGCTATTAAAGCTTATTAAGAGGAAACAACATGAAATCTGTCAGGGCGACGGTCCGGATCAAGGGGCGGGTTCAGGGGGTCAACTTCCGTTATTTCACCCAGCGCACCGCCTGCCAGCACGGCATCACCGGCTGGGTGCGCAATCTCCCCGACGGCGACGTCGAGGCCCTCTTCGAAGGGACGCAGAGCGCGGTGCAGGCGGTCATCGACTGGTGCCGCAGCGGCCCGGCCGCCGCCCAGGTCGACGAACTCCTCATCGACTGGGAGGATTTTCGCGGCGAGTTCGACTCCTTCGAGGTCCACCGCTGAGACGACGCCCAAAAGGGAGTCAGTCCCCTTCCCCGTCGAGTTCGAGGCTCACCCGGTAGACTTCGCTTCCGGAGAGGCCGAACTCCTTGGCCACCTCCTTGACGATCTGGCGCATCGGCAGATCACACTCCTGCCTCCTTTTCAGCAGCGCTTCGCGCACCGTCCCCGCAGGCTTTTCCTCCGGGGCCGGCCCCACCAGCAGTACGATCTCCCCCCGCACCCGCTCCCTGCCGAAATGGTCCAGGGCCTCGGCCACCGTGCCGCGAAAGAGCTCCTCGTGCATCTTCGTCAGCTCCCGCGCCACGGCGATGAGCCGCGTCTCCCCGACTTCGAGCTGCAGATCCTTCAAGGCCGCCAGGAGCCGGTGCGGCCCCTCGTAGTAGAGGGTGGTGCGCCGCTCGCTGCGCAGCAGGGCAAAGGCCGCGCGCCGGGCGGCGCTGCGGGGGGGGAGAAACCCCTCGAAGGCGAAGCGCTCCACCGGCAGCCCGGAGATGGAGAGGGCGGCCACCGTCGCCGAGGGTCCGGGGACGGCGCAGACCTCGATCCCCAGATCGCGGCAGCGGGAGACGAGGAGATAGCCGGGATCGGAGATCGCCGGGGTTCCGGCGTCGGAAATCAGTGCCACCGACTTTCCCTGCTGCAGCGCCTCGATGAGCCGCGCCCCCTTTTCCCCCTCGTTGTGCTCGAAGTAGGAGGTGAGGGAGGTGGTGATCCCGTAGTGGTTGAAGAGCTTGCGGCTGTGGCGGGTGTCCTCGGCGGCGACCAGGTCGACCTCCTTGAGGACGCGCAGCGCCCGGAAGGTGAGATCCTCGAGGTTGCCGATGGGGGTGGAGACCAGATAGAGAGTCCCCCCTTTGACGCCGCTCATTTCTTACCCCTTTCCTGCTGCAGCGAAGCGAGGTCCTGCAGCCACAGGGCGACGCTGGCGTCGCTCGGCATCCGCCAGTCCCCCCGGGGGGAGAGGGCGACGCTGCCGACCTTGGGGCCGTCGGGGAGGCAGGAGCGCTTGAACTGCTGGGAGAAAAAGCGGCGATAGAAGTGTTCGAGCCAGCGCAGGATTTCCCCCTCGTCATAGCGGCCGGCAAAGGCGATCCCGGCAAGAAAGGCGATCTTTTTCGGCCGGAACTGGAGGCGGACGGCGTGATAGAGAAAAAAGTCGTGGAGGAGATAGGGGCCGACATGGTCCTCGGTGATCTGGCCGATCTCGCCGTTTTCGTCGGGGGGGAGAAGCTCGGGAGAGACGGGGGTGGCGCAGACGTCGGCGAGGATATTCGCCGTCTCGCCGGAAAACTCGCTCTCGGCGCACCAGGCGACCAGGTAGCGGACCAACGTTTTCGGGACGCCGGCGTTGACGCCGTACATCGACATGTGATCGGCGTTGTAGGTGCACCAACCGAGGGCCAGCTCGGAGAGATCGCCGGTGCCGACCACCAGGCCGCCGACCTGGTTGGCGACGTCCATGAGGATCTGGGTCCGCTCCCTGGCCTGGGCGTTTTCGTAGGTGATGTCGTGTTGAGACTCGAGATGGCCGATGTCCTCGAAGTGACGGCGCACCGCCCCGTCGATGGGGATCACCCGCAGGGTCACGCCGAGAAGGGGGGCCAGGCGCTCGGCGTTCCCCCGGGTGCGGACCGTGGTGCCGAAACCCGGCAGGGTCAGGGCGACGATCCCCTCGCGGGAAAGCCCCAGCTTGTCGAAGGCCCGCACCGTGACCAGGAGGGCCAGGGTCGAATCGAGGCCGCCGGAGACGCCGATCACCGCCTTGCCGCAGCCGGCATGGAGGAGGCGCCGGGCGAGCCCGGTGGTCTGCAGGGCGAAGATCTCCCGGCAGCGCCCGGCCCGTTCCTGATCCTCTCCGGGGACGAAGGGTGCCTCCGGGACCGGTCGCAGCAGGCCGCCGGCAAGGGGAGTCTCCCCGAGGGGAAAGTGGATTTCCCGGCAGGGGGCGCTTCCTGCCGCCGCGGCGGCGAAGGTGTTGTTCCTTCGCCGCTCATTGACCAGACGTTCGATGTCGATGTCGGCCAGGGCCATGCGCGTGGCAAACTGGAAGCGCTCGGTCTCGGCGAGGACGACGCCGTTTTCGGCGACGAGGCAATGTCCTGAGTAAACAAGGTCGGTACTCGACTCCCCGGGGCCCGCCGAGGCGTAGGCGTAGGCCGCCAGGCAGCGCGCCGACTGAGCCTGAACCAGCGCCCGCCGGTATTCCTGCTTGCCGAGGATCTCGGGGCTGGCCGAGAGGTTGACCAGGAGGGTCGCGCCGCAAAGAGCGAGGCGCCCGCTCGGCGGACTCACCGCCCAGAGATCTTCACAGATCTCGATCCCCACCAGAAGATCGGAAAACCCTTCGGCGGCAAAGAGGAGATCGGAGCCGAAGGGAATTTTCTCCCCCCGCCACGACAACTCGGTGTCGGCTACGTCGGCGGCGCTGGAGAACCAGCGCTCCTCGTAGAATTCCTGGGTATTGGGGAGAAAGGTCTTGGGGACGATGCCGTGAATTTTCCCCCCGGCGATGAAGACTGCGCAGTTGAAGAGCCGCCCTCCGAGGGCGACGGGGGCGCCGACCGCCAGAGCGACCGGGACTGCCGCGGTCACCTCGGCGAGGGAAAAAAGGGCCTCGCGCGCGGCCTCGATAAGAAGCGGCTGAAAGAAGAGATCGCCGCAGGTGTAGCTGGTGAGACAGAGTTCGGGAAAGACGAGGAGACGGGCGCCAGCCTCGGAGGCTTCCGTCACGGCGCCGCGGATGGCCTCAAGATTGAAGGCGACGTCGGCCACCCGCAGCTCCGGAGAGACCACTCCGAGACGCAACAGGCCGTAGTCGGAAAGATTGCTGTTCATAGAATCAACCCCCAGGAGAGTGTCGGACGTATCCGGGCCGAGGCGAATCTCCGCACGCCTCGCTAAAAGACTTTTTTACCACCAAGGCACCGAGATCACATAGAATTTCCATAGATGATCCAAGTCCCGCCTTGATTTTCCCTCTTCTCTCTTCTGTATTCTACATTCTATATTCTGCATTATCTCTTCCTTCTTCCCTCTTCCTTTTTATCCGCCGCCAGTCTAATTCCCTTCCCGGCAAAAAGCAAACCCTCGGCCTCGGGGGAAAAGAAGTATCAGAGGCCGAAGGCGTCGGGAATATGCTCCACCCGCGCTCCCTCCGGAGCGGGGCGCACGGCGATGACATCGAAGCGCGGCTGCAGCCCCTTCCCGCGGCCGTCGCCGAGGTACCACTGGGCGGTGCGAAGAATCTGGCGCTGCTTGAAGGGTCCGACGGCCTCCTGGGGGGTTCCGAAGGCGTCGCTTTTGCGTGTCTTGACTTCGACGAAAACGAGGATTTTTCCGTGGCGAGCAATGATGTCGATCTCCCCCACCGGGGTGCGCAGGTTGCGCTCGAGGATCTTCATCCCCTGGCGCCGGAGGTAGCGCACCGCCTCCTCTTCCCCCCAGCGGCCGAGGGAAAGACGCTCCTCGGTCATGGCTCCCTCAGGTGTTCGCGGACTCCACCGAAGGTTTTTCGGTGCAATGGAGAGGGACCGAGGCGGGCGATGGCCTCCATGTGGGCGGCGCTGCCGTACCCCTTGTGCCGGGCAAATCCGTAACCGGGATAGATGCGCTCGTAGCCGGCCATCATCCGGTCGCGAACCACCTTGGCGATCACCGAGGCGGCGGAAATGGAGAGGGATCGGGAGTCCCCCCGTTTGAGGGAGAGCTGCGGCAGAGGGAGGGGGACGGCAAAGATGCCGTCGACCAGCAGGTAGTCCGCCGGAAGGCGGAGACGCTCGACGGCCAGGGCCATCGCCATGAGTGTCGCCTGCAGGATGTTGACGCGGTCGATCTCCGATGCGGAGACGATCCCGACCCCGACGGCCAGAGCCTGGGAGCGGATCAGGGGAAAGAGGCGGTTTCGGGCGAGGGGGGAGAGTTTTTTCGAATCGTCGAGACCGGGGAGATCGAAGCGCTCGGGGAGGATGACGGCCGCCGCCACCACCGGACCGGCCAGCGGTCCCCGCCCCGCCTCATCGACCCCGGCGATGCGGGAATGGCCACGGGACGCCGCCCGCTCTTCGAAGTGCAGGGTCGAGAGCTCGGGAATGGCGAACAATTCCATGGTCATGACCTCCCTCCGCGAGAAATTACCGCTGGATTTCCGCGGCCGCCTGATATAGTATCCATGAACAGATTTTTATCACGATTTTGTCGAAAGGGGGAGAGTGTTCATGATCGCATTCATTATCGTTTTGGCCCTGGCCGGGTACTTCGGGTTTCTGGTCGACTGGAAAGAGTTCAGCGCGCCCTTCAAGGGAGGGGGCTGGGTGGTTCTCGGACTCTACGGCGTGATCGGCCTGTCCTACTACCTGACCAAAGCCCTGCACGTCGTGCAGTCTGCCGGCGGCGGACACCACTGAGATCGACCCGCGTCATCGAAGGATCAAAAGAACTGCAGAGAGGTCCCACGAAAACGGGGCCTCTTTTTTTTTGAGAAAAGAATACAGAATATAGAAGAAAAACAGGACCGGGCTCTTCCGCTCGGGCAATTTCAGAAGGAGGTTCCCCTCAACTTCTTCTATCGTGCCCGAAGAATTTGAACTTTTCTGTATTCTACATTCTATATTCTGTATTCTACATTCTACGAAACCAACAAAAAAAGCCCCGGACATCCGCCGGGGCTTTTTTTTGTTTGAACCGATCAGGCGCGGCGTTTCTCGCGGATGCGGGCGGCTTTCCCCTGCAGGTTGCGCAGGTAGTAGAGCTTGGCGCGGCGCACCTGGCCGACGGTCACGACTTCGATCTTGTCGACGGCCGGGGAGTGCAGGGAGAAGATACGCTCAACGCCGAAGCCGTTGGAAATCTTCCGCACGGTGAAGGTGGAGCCGATCCCCCGGTTCAAGCGCTTGATGCACACGCCCTGATAAACCTGGATGCGCTGTTTGTCCCCTTCGGAGATCTTGACGTGCACGCGAAGGGTGTCGCCGGCCTTGAAGACCGGGATATTTTTCCTGATGTGTTCCATGGCCAAAACGTCGATGATGTTCATGTTCTTCCTCCTCTATACCGATCCGGTTTCGTTGTATTTTTTGGTCAGTCAGCACCGCGCTCCGCGGAGCCGCAAATCCCCTCCGGCCGAACCCGGCCGGGATAATCCGAATGTTGTTTACTCCCGGTTGCCGAGGAGACGATCGAGGATGATCGCCGCGGCGGCCCGTACCGGCAGATGATTGTAGTCGCTCCCTCCGGCGATCGGCTCCAGAACCGGCCACCCCCGGGAAAAGAGTTGCGGGGCCAGCCCCGACCCGGTGCCGAGCACCAGGAGGAGAGGGCGTCCAGACAACAGGTCCCGGCAGGCGGAAAAGGAGATGCCGTCGCGGCGGCTGGCGCCCGTGAGCACCGGCTGCACCTCTTCCTTGAGTTCGGCGCCCCAGTCCTCGATGGCGTCCTCGACCGTGGCGACGCTCCGCACCAGGCTCAGAGCCTCGCTGCGGTCGGCGTTGGCCGAGGCACCGAAACCGCTGCGCCAGTGCTGGAGAATGCGATCGACCAGCAGGAGCTGCTCCGCCACCGGCGTCACCACATAGTAGCGGGCGACTCCGTAGGTGCGGGCGGTACGGGCGATATCGTGAATGTCGAGATTGGTCACCGCCGTGGTGACGAGATCCCCGCGGCGATCGACGATTGGGTGATGCACCAGAGCTACAGCCAGAGGCCGTCTGCCGATCATGCGTCAGGCGCCGCTTTTCGCAGCTCTTCGAGCATCTTCCGGTCGGCGGCGCTCAGCGGCGCGGACTCGAGGAGTTCGGGGCGACGCTCGAGGGTCCGCTTCAACTGCTGCCGGCGGCGCCAGCGGGCGATCTCGCCGTGGTTCCCCGAGAGGAGAACATCGGGGACGTGCATGCCGGCAAACTCCACCGGCCGCGTGTACTGGGGATATTCGAGGAGGCCGTCGGAGAAGGAATCGCCGAGGGCGCTTCCGGCGCAGCCGAGGACGCCGTCGAGGAGCCTCGCCACCGCATCGATCATCACCATGGCGGCCAGTTCCCCCCCGGTGAGGATGAAATCCCCCAGGGAGTATTCGTCGTCGACCAGGGTGCGGATCCTCTCGTCAAACCCCTCGTAGCGCCCGCAGACGAAGACGAGGCCGGCCTCGCGGCTCAGGGCGCTCGCATCCTTCTGGGTAAAGCGTTTTCCCTGCGGCGTCATGAGCAGAACCCGGGTCCCGGGAGTGCGCTGCCGCAGATCGGCCAGAGCCCGCGCCACCGGTTCGACCTTCATGACCATGCCGTCGCCGCCGCCGCAGGGGGTGTCGTCGGTCACCTGGTGGCGTCCTTCGGCCCAGTCCCGCAGGTTGTGCCCCCTGATCTCGATCACCCCCCGTTCGACGGCCTTGCCGAGAATACTGTCGGCAAAGGGGGACTCGATCATGGCGGGAAAAAGGGTCAGGACATCAAACTTCATCGGCGTCCGGAACGAGCCCTTCGGGGAGGTCGACCGTCATCCGGCGCTCCTCCTGATCGACTCCCAGCACAAATTCATCGACGGCGGGTATCAGGATCTCGCCGAAGCGGCCGCGCACCACGTAAATATCGTGGGCGGCGGTGGAGAACATATCTTCGAGGATGCCGATCTCCCCCAGGCTTTGATCCACGACGGTCAAACCCTCGATCTCGAACCAGTAGAACTCGTCATCGGCCAGATCCGGCAGATCGCCGTAGCGCATCAGCACCTCGCACCCGACGAGGGGCTGCACGGCTTCGATGCTCTCCAGTCCCTGCAGGCGCAGAAGGATGTTCCCCTTGTGGGGAGCAACCCGGGCCGGCTTATGGCTCACCGGAACCTCTGTCCCGCGGCGGAGAAAAATCTCCGGGGCCTCGAGAAGGGAATCCGAGTCGCCGGAGGACGGACGAACCTTAAGATCGCCTTTCAACCCGTGCGTCCCGGCCACCACTCCGAAAACCAGCAGCTGATCCTGTTCGGGTTTCATCACTCCAGGATCTGGAGAGTGGCGCGCTTGTTTTCCCGGGTGGCCTTGCCATTGAGAAGCGTGCGCATGGCCTTGGCGGTGCGCCCCTGCTTGCCGATGATCCGCCCCATATCTTCCTGGGCGGCGGCGAGCTTGATCAGGATGCTCCCCTCCTCGCCCTCCTCTTCGGAGATCACGACGGCTTCCGGGTTTTCCACCAGCGACTTGGCGATGAATTCAATGAGTTCTTTCATGGAGTCCATCCTTAGGGAACAGGGGTACCCGCCTGCTTGCCGGAGTGGATCAGGCGACTTTGGGCTGCTTGAACTTGGCCCACAGCCCCTGCTGACGCAGCAGCTGAAGGACGGTGGCGGTCGGCTGTGCACCCTTCTGCAGCCACTCGAGAGCGCGATCCTCTTTCAGGGTCACCATGGGGGGATCCTGGCGGGGATCGTACTGGCCGAGATTCTCGATGAAACGGCCGTCGCGCGGGGAGCGCTCATCGGCAACCACCACCTGGTAAAACGGTTTTTTCTTGGCGCCGCCGCGGGCGAGTCGGATTTTAACGGACATATGCACTTCCTCCTGAGTCTTTTTTCGACCCGTTTCTTTTCGTTATAGGTTTTTTAGCGTTGATTAAAAAGGGAAACCGCCGCCGCGGCCCATCAGGCTCTTGAGCCCCTTGGGGCCGAGTTTCTGCATCTTCTTCATCATCTTCTGCGCCTCGGTAAAGCGCTTGAGCAACTGGTTCACGTCCTGCACCGTGGTGCCGCTGCCGGCGGCGATGCGCAGCCGCCGCGACCCGTTGAGAATCCGGTGATCGCGGCGCTCCCGGCGGGTCATGGAGTTGATGATCGCCTCGATTTTTTTGAGCTCCTTGTCGGGGAGCTGCATGTCGCCGGCCTTCTTCAAAGCCTTGCCGGCGCCGGGAATCAGCTTGAGGATCGATTCCATCGAGCCCATCTTCTTGACCGCCTGAAGCTGGTCGCGAAAGGTCTCGAGATTGAACCCCTCCTTGCGGAGACGCTGCTCCATGTCGGCGGCCTGATCCCGGTCGATGGCCGACTCGGCCTTTTCGATCAGGGAAAGGACATCACCCATCCCGAGAATGCGCTGGGCCATCCGGTCGGGATGAAAGGTTTCGAGGGCGTCGAGCTTCTCCCCCATGCCGACAAGCTTCACCGGCTTGCCGGTCACCGCGCGGATGGAGAGGGCCGCTCCACCACGAGCGTCGCCGTCGAGCTTGGTCAGCACGACGCCGGTAATATTGAGGAGCTCGTCAAAGGCCTTGGCGACGGTGACCGCATCCTGGCCGGTCATGGCGTCGGCGACGAAGAGGATCTCGCGGGGGTCGAGGGACGCCTTGATGCGCGAGAGCTCGCCCATCAGCTCCTGATCGATGTGCAGGCGCCCGGCGGTATCGAGGATCAGCGTATCGTAACCGTTGAGGTCGGCAAAATGCCGGGCCGCCTCGCAGATCGCCACCGGATCCTGTCCGGGCTGGGTATCGTAGACGGGGATGCCGATCTGCCGGCCCACCGTTTTGAGCTGCTCGATGGCCGCCGGACGATAGACGTCGGCGGGGACGAGGAGCGGATTGCGTTTTTCCTTGCGCAGCTTGAGAGCGAGCTTGCCGCAGGTCGTCGTCTTGCCGGCCCCCTGCAGGCCGCAAAGCATGATCGATACCGGAGGGCGGGCCGCCAGGTCGAGGCTGTTGTCCTCCCCCTCGCCCATGAGGAGTCCGAGCTCGTCCCGGACCACCTTGATCACCTGCTGGGCCGGAGTCAGACTCTTGAGGACATCCTGACCGACGGCGCGGGCGGTCACCGAAGCGACAAAATCCTTGACGACCTTGTAGTTGACGTCGGCTTCGAGGAGGACCAGGCGGACTTCCCGCAGCGCGTCCCTGATATTCTCTTCGCTAAGGCGGCCATGGCCGCGAAGCTTCTTGAAGACTGAATCGAATTTTTCTGTCAGGCTGTCAAACATGGGAGTCCAGACGCACCGATTCTATGAGCGTGGCAAAATAGGGACTATAGTGAAGCCTCCCCCCCTTGTCAAGGAAAAACCGTGACAATCCGCGGCTCCGCACCCCCCTCTCAGAGCCTCTCGAACTCCCGCCCGACCCGGCGATAGATCTCCGGCGGCAGAAGCCCTTCGCGCTCCAGGATTGCCTCGATGTCCTCCCGGTCCGCCGGCGCATAACGGATCGCCAGTCCGCAGTCGGAGGTCAGCTGGCGCGGCACCGGAATGAGCAGAAAAGTGAGGCCGGCCGTCTTCAATATCTTCTCCGCCTTCATCACCCGGTGGATCGAATGAAAGATAGCGACCAAATCATTTTCACGGACCATATTTCCCCCTGCTCCGGCCGAACACACCAAGATCCCCGAGACATACCGGGTTGTAATGACCCAGCCTTGATTGCCCGGCCTGACTGGGCGACAAATGGGTACAATAAAGCAAAGTTTTCAACGCAGAGACGCTGAGAGGGAGAGAAAAGAGAAAGTCAAAGGAGATTTTCAGGGGCGGTGTTCTCTCCGCCTCTCCTCTCTTGGCGTCTCTCCGTTAAAAAATCCCTTTTCGGTTGGGTCGTTGCGGCGTCGCGTGAGACAGAATCTGATTATAACGCCCGTCCCACCCCCGACCGTCGGAAACCCGGACGCAAGGGACGGCCATAATGCCACGTTCGCCGGAGGGAGGCAAGCCCGGCGTTGACAGGGCTCTCCCCGGCGCAGTAGACTGTGCGGCGTACCGGGGTCGCCCCCTAGCCCCGTCAAGCCTCCTGCCGCGAAAGGCCCCCAGTGAACATTCACCGCCTCATCAGCCTGGCGTCCATCCTCGGCTTCGCCTTTCTGGCCAACGTCCCCCTCGGCTACCTGCGAGAGGAGAGCAAAAAGTTCTCCCTGCGCTGGTTCGTCCTCATCCACATCTCCATCCCCTTCATCATCCTGCTCCGGATCAGCGGCGGCTTCGACTGGAAGATCATCCCCCTGACCCTCGGCTGCGCCATCGCCGGACAGCTCCTCGGCGGCTTCCTCAAGCGGCGGAGCGCGCGATGACGACCAAACGCAGCGAGCGCCCGCGCATGAAGAGCGCCGCCACCGCCAAATCGCTCATCCTCGACCTCTTGCGCAAGCGCGGCTTCGAGGAGAAGATCCGCGAATACCGCGCCTGGGAGCTCTGGGACGATACGGTCGGCCCGCAGATTTCCGCCCGCACCAAGCCGGTGCGGATCCGCGACGGCATCCTCGAGGTGCGCGTCGACCATCCGGTGTGGATGCAGCAGCTGCAGCTCCTCAAGCCGAAGATCCTCACCCGCCTCAACGAGCGTCTCGACGGGGCCGTCATCAAGGACCTCTTTCTGCGCTGCGGTGCCGTCGAAGCCAAAACGGAGGTTCCCAGGGAACCGCCCGGCCCGCCGAGCTGGCAATCCCTCGTCCTGAGCGAAAGCGAAGAGGAGGCGATCGGAAAGATGGTCTCCCCCCTCGACGACCCGGAGACCCGCGAGCGCCTCAAGAGGCTCCTCCGGCGCCAGAAACAGCTGGAAAAATCCCGCCTGCAGAAGGACTGACGCCCCTCACCCCTCCCCGTAGATCCGCAGCACCTCCTCCGAATAGCGATCCCCGTCATAGACAAAGAGCGGCGCCTCCACGGCCAGGCCGCCGCGCCCCCCCTTGCGCCCCTCCACCAGAACCATCTTCGCCCCCTCCCCGGTCCGGGAATGAACGGTGCGCAGCCGCTTCGGCTCCAGTCCCTCCCGACTCATGACCGCCAAGAGCTCATTGAGGCGCTCGGCGAGAAAGATCACGAAAAACCTCCCCCCCGGCTTGAGAAGAATCGCCGCCGCCCGCACGAAGTCGCCGATCCCTCCGGCGAGTTCATGACGGGCCGCCCCCCGCTCAGATCCCGGCGCCACCTTGCCGGTCCCCGGTTTGCGGTACGGCGGGTTGCAGAGCACCCCGTCGAAGGTGCCGGGGGCAAGCGACGCCGGCAGGGCCCGAAGGTCCCCCTCGATAATGGCTATGCGATCCTGCAGTCCGTTGAGCGCGACGCTACGCCGCGCCCGGTCGGCGAGCTGCGGCTGCAGCTCGACACCGACAATCGCCCCCCCGTGCCCCCGTCCGGCGAGAATCAGCGGCATGACCCCGGAGCCGGTGCCGAGATCGGCCAGGCGCTCGGTTCCGTCAAGAGCGGCAAAGGCACAGAGGAGGACGGGATCGAGGGAGAAGCGGTAGCCGCTGCGCGCCTGGATGATTTTGAGCCCGGCGGGGCGCAGGAGATGAATCTCTTCATCGGGGAGGAGGGTCGGCATGGTGGGGTAAGTCCTGACCTTAGGTTGAACGCTTCAACGCAGAGGCGCCGAGGGGCGGAGAGGCGCGGAGAAAATCGCCAATCTATACTGCACCCTTGGCAAAGGGCCTGGAATAGCAAACGGGAGTGGTTTGCCACCACCCCCGCAGGAGAATCTCTTCGGCACTCTGTCCAAAAGGCGTCTAGAAGATTTTTTTCACTTTGACTTCCCAACGCTGCTCGACGCGGTCGGGGGTACTTACCCCTGCGGTGCGGGTGCCGTAGGCATAGTCCAGGCCCACCTGCAGCTTTTCAAAATTGGCGCCCGTGCTTGCATACCAGGTCAGGGCACCAGTATCCTCAGGGTTTCTCAAGTCATATCGGACCCGGCCGCCCACATAGTAGATTCTCGTCGGATAATACTCTCCCGCCAAAGTAATGATCGTAGCACTACTGTGGACCCCCGAGATCGGCACAAATCTTTCATATTCAAGCTTCTGCTGCAACTGTGCGAGCTTGCGGACAATCCCATTGACAGTAAAAAAGCTGTACTTATAGTCCTGGGTGAGAAGCATATGAGTCAATGGCCCAAAGGAACTGTGACGCCAATCATAATTGAGAGACAGACCCGCATCAACGGCTCTGCTCGGGGTGTAATTTAAGCGAGTCCGATGCTCATAGGACATGTCGACCACCGCACCGTTGTCGGATGCCACCAAAACCCCGCCCGAACCTATATTCCCGCCGGCAAATTCTCCCCCCCAAACTATCCGGTTGCTCACATCTGCAAGGAATGTACGTCTGTCGTACCTGAGCCGATGTTCGGCTATGACCTGGGTGTCCGCAGTATTAGAATTAGAGAGAAAATCGTAGGTGACTTCCAGCCTGTTTCGCCACGATCTGACCGAATGCTCGATAAACGCCCGGCTCGTTGAGCGGAAGACGTCGCCATCAATCTTCTCGACAGAGGTTTGCGACAAGGTCAAGCCAAGGTCGCTTTCCGGAGTGACATATTCAGAGACTTCTCTGTCCAGGGTTCCGGTGCCATAAATAAACTTCTGCTCGAACCCCGCCCTGACCGACAGGGAAAGCTCTGACTCGATACGCGCCCTGACAACCTGCTCCCAGAATTCGGTATCAAATCCGGTCGGTCCTGTACCGCCAAACTGAGCCACCGAATAGGAGCCGAAGAGATGATGTTTGGGTCGGCGATCACGATTCGAATAAAGCTCGAACCCGGCTCGCACGGCATGCCCCTCGCCAAAGTCCCCCCGTTTGAGTTCGGCCTCCAGCTGCGGGCTCAATATAAATTGGGCCCTTTTGAACATCTCGACCCGAGAAGAGGCAAACAGATTCGCTTCGTCCGTCTCGGCTCCTGAATTAAATTGGTTTCGTTCCTCCTGATGCCCGATAAAACGGAGACGCCACGCCGTATCGCGGTCAATTTGTCCCTGAACAAACAGGGGGACCTCTAATTCCTTCCGTAACAGACCAATATCCATTTCACGGCTAAAAGTGTTAAAATTTGTTGCATTCCAATGGCCTCGTGCCGCCGTCGTGAAGAGATTCATGTCGTAGCGCTTTGTCGTCTCCCCGATGGCATCGAAATCTCGGGAGGTGGTATAACTGCCGTCGGCAGACAATTTTATCCAGTTGGTCAAATTGACCCATTGCCGGCGATAGGTATGATCGACGGTCCCCAGCATGTAGATAGATTCATCGAAGTCTTGTAACGGGTTAATGGCATCCCGATGGGTAAACAGGCGATAGTGAAACCAGTTATCTTTTTTGTTGAGTGAGACAAAGGCGAGGTTGCGATCTCGGTATTCCTGAGGGGTGCTGCTTTTCAGATCCCGAACAAATATTTCCTCATAATCAATCAACAATCGGGGAAAGTTGGACAGGACATCCCGATACCTACCCTGATAATGCCCGTTGCGTATACCGACAACAAGGGTTGCACCTGAACGGATATGTTGCCCGTTGGAGAGGTTATTAATCGGGCCCTCAAGGTTGAAACTGTCGGTCGGAGAACTATTGAAAATACTGTCGACGTTGCTGGAAATGAACGTCGAACGATGCATGTCTTCGGAATAGAGATGCAGGCGAAAAGGCAACCCGCCCGGTTCGATACGGACATCGCCCCGGAACAACACCTTGCCGGTGTCGATATCGGTCTCGACATCATTCAACTTGCTGGCCAAGGAGTTCCACTCGTAGCCGAGCGCGAAATCATATCGCCCCCCCTGTCCATGAGCCAGCAGCCCTTTCTGTTTGACCAGCAACGAGTACTGCTGGGCAAAATAATTGGCGTCAAGAGTTCTTACGCCGCCATCTTCGGCCCAATGCTCGCCGTAATCGAGCTCCCCCACGAGGGACAGCGACGAGTCCTTCGCCCATGCGCCAGCAGGCAGAATTCCCATCGGGAAAATCAACAAGAATGTCAGAATCAGTTTTTGAAGCATGGACACCCTGGAAGCCTTTACGGACGACGACAAAAGAAACAAGCACCGGAAAAAAGAGGGCTGCAAGGATCATTCCCAAGGCTCAGGCACCGCGAGACCTACTAACAAAGCATCCACGCCCCCCATTGGACGTAGAACCTCGCGATATAACCCTTTTCCACAACGCCGAATCACCGGTATTCGGCCCTCCCTCGCAAAAAAAAAGGCGGGACCCGGAGGCCCCGCCTTTTTTCGCTGAAACAAATTACTTCGAATGGCAGGTGGTGCAAAGAGCCGAAGCGGCATTGGTAACCTGCAGGAAGGTGGAAACGCCGACCTTACCATGCACGTCGTGGCAGGAAGAGCACCACACGACGTCGGTCTTGGCCCCGGCGACAGACAGGGTCTGACTGAAGAGGGGGAGGCCGCCGGCAGCTGCAACCAATTCGGTGTCTCCGCCAGTAATAGCATCGCCGTAGGACATGCCGATCGGATGGTCGTTGGACATGTCGGCGCCGAGGTTGGCACCTGCACTGAGAGTGGCGGTCACGGCCAGCGCAGTAGCACCAAGGCTGTTGGGCGGATTGGTCAGGGTGTTGCCGATCGAGCCGTCATGACAGGAGAGGCAGAGAACCGCGTCGGTCAAAGCCACATCGGCCGCCAGGGGGACCGCATTCATGGTACCGGTCGGATTGCCGTAGGTCCCGGTGGGAGTGGTGTCGTTGGTGCGGTTCCACAGGGGTGCGGTGCCGGAAGCGGAGGCACCGTGCGGGGTGTGGCAGAACACGCAGGTTTCATCGGTGTTCGAACCGGAGCCATTGACGTTTCCGCTGGACAGGTCATGCTTGGTGTCCTTGATAACCGCCATGGCAGGGGCGGCGGCCAGCACGAGTGCGGCTGCCAGTACGAGAACCTTCTTCATTTTGCTACCTCCTTGTTTTAGGTGACCCTTTGCCACCTGTTGTTGATAGTGCCTCTGTCGACTTTTGCCCCGATGGACTCAACCGACCGATATATCAAAAGCAACAGATATGCCAAATCAAACTCGCAAGATTTTTTACACTAAATCCGATGTGTTGGGGCGGCATCTTCTCCTCGGAGATTCTCTTCAAACTGGTGAATTGGCCAAATCACTCCGCCCTCCCTGTGAAATAACATGACCAACTCCGCAAAGCCATGCTATGGCCGCGGTCGTTGTTTCTCCATGTAATCGAGCAGCCTGGTTTTATCCTCTTTGGTAAATGGCTTTTGGGAGAGGTACTTCTCGCCCATATATTGCCAGACCGAGAAGCGCTTCCCCATTGACTCAGCGACATAAATACGATCATTCCCATCGACATAGACCGACTTGGGGGCGGAAAAACCGAAGATGCTCGCGGAGGGTCTCCCCTCTCCCACGGTCAGCAGCAGGGTACCGTCTGGCTTGAATACGAAAAGGTTGGAGCGACGACCGTCAACGGCATAGAGGTTACCCTCACTATCAAAGGAGACATCCTTTGGATTTTCAAACTGGGCAATCTGGTCACCCCGCTCCCCAAAACGATACAAAAAATGCCCGTCGGCATCAAACACCTGAATCCGGGCATTCAACGTATCGGCGACAAACAGTTGTCCGCGACCATCAAAAGCAAGCCCCTGGGGCACAAAAAACTCACCGTCACCACTCCCTCGCTTCCCGAAGGAAAAGAGGTAGTTCCCCCGCATATCGAAGACGACGATTTTGTTGTCGATACTGTCCGAAACGTAAATCCGGCCAAGTTCCTCCCGTACTGCAATATAACTTGGATTGTTAATTATCGCCTTATCCCCCCCGAAAGAAAAAAGCGGGCGGCGGTCAGGGGCAAAAACCAGAATCTTGCCCAAACCCATATCGGCGACATAGAGATTCCCCTGGCTGTCGACATCGAGTCCGGCCGGGGTCACCAACACGGCAACCTTGGTCAGCAGTTCAGCGGTCTTTCGATTGAAATCAAATATTCTTATATTTTTCTCGTGAATATCCGAAACGTAGACAAGTCCGGCACCATTGCTGGCAATGCCAAAAGGTGTCTTGAATGCGACCTCGTTATTATCCCCCAAAAGCTTGACCATAGCTTTTTGTGTACCGGTCTTCGCGAAATCCCCCTCAGTATAATAGACGCCGATCCATTCGAGTCGCGGCTGATCCGGGGGGGCCGGCCAAACAAACCGTGGCAGCTCGGGAGTCGTGGCACACCCGGTCAAATACAAAAGACCAAATAAACCAACAACCAGGATTCTTCCTTTCAAATGAATCATATGCAAGCTCCTGTATAAGTATTTTGTGCTAGTTGATATTTTTTCCACCAATAGCTGATCGTCTATTTTTTGTGACAGATCTGACACAGCGCAAAACGCGAAGTAATCCCCCGCTGGAGAAGTGCCGGGCCGTTCCCCCCATGAGGGTCATGACAACTACTGCAACTAAATTCCCGGCCAGCACGACCAGGGTCAACTGGCCCACTCAAGGGATGTGAATCCCCACTTACCCCCCTGGTGACATGCCCATTTTTTCCGACATTTTCGTGACACAAAAGACAGACGTCGTTGATCGGCGCCACCATCTGCGCCGGGTTGTTGGATGCGTGGGAATCGTGGCAGATCAGGCAAAGGCCGGCGGCCACCGGTCCGTGGACGAACTTGTTGGCCTTGAAGGCCGCGACCTTGTCACTGTGGCAGCCGTTGCAAAGGGCGGCCTCGTCGGCGGGAACGGCATATTTGGCCGGTTTGCTGTCGAGGTTGTGGCAGTACCCGCAGCGGTAGACGCCGGCCGGGCCGTGAACATGGCTCTTGTCGAGCATCCGCCGGTGGCAGGCGGCGCAGGGGTTGGTCTCGGCGGTTTCGGCGTTGATCTCGATCTTGTCGGGATTCATGTTGTGGCAGGGGGCGCAGAGAGCCTCGCGGGCCGGGATGTGCATAACGAAGGGCTTGAAATCCTTAGGGACGGCGGTCGTCGGATCGGCCTGGTAGAAGATCTCGGCCACGGCGCCGGCGACCTTCTTGCCGGCGACGAATCCTTCGACCTTGACGAGATTTTTGCCCGGCGAGAAGGTCGGCTCGAGAATGAGAAAATCCTTAAAGGCTGCGCGGTACTCGGGAGACGAGACGTCGATAAGGTCGCTTTTTGCCCCGCCGAGCTCGATGGTCATCCCTTCGAGGGGGGGCGTGTTTCCCCCCTTGATGATGAGAAAGTCGGTGCGCGTCACCGAGGTCTTGTCCGCCGGGTAGACGATCTCCAGAGACAGGGCGCGGCCGGCCTGCAGCAGGAGCCCCAAGGAAAGGAACATGGTCAACAGAACGGTCTTTTTCATCAACAACCCCCAGAAGAATCGACTCAGGATAGAGCGAGCGTTTGCGTTTTTAGGCACCCATGCTTGACTGCAACAGCCCTGTTCAGTCAATTAAAAAAGGCTTATTTTACCACTGAGGCGCAGAGACACAGAGGTAAAATCCATATTTATTTTTTTCAATAAAAACCTTGATCTCATTGATTTTTCTTGGCTTAACCAGAGAATATTTTGGCCCTTCTCCGTGTCTCTGTGCCTCTGTGGTGAATTCCCCACCTATCCACAACTACTTACCTGCGGGAGCCTCAGGCATGAACCCGGGCGGAAAGTAGGTCTCACCGGGGAGGATCGGGTGCTCGGAGAGGTACTTTTCGTTGAGATACTGAAACTGGTGAATCATGCGATTGTAGGCGTCGGCGATCCAGATGGTATCGTTTTCATCGACGTCGATGCCGCCGGGCTGGTTGAGGCCGCCGGGGGCGACGTCTCCCTGGGTGGCGTCGAAACGTCCGCCGACGGAGAGGAGATAATTCCCCTCGCGGTCGAAGATGACGAAGTGGTTGGCCATCGAGTCGGTGACGTAGACCTGCCCGGAAGGGCTGACGGCGATCCCCTTGGGAATCTGGAAGGAGCCGCTGGCCGTCCCCCGCTCGCCGAAAGAGCGCAGAAAACGCCCCTCGGGGTCGAGAACCTGGACCCGGGCGTTGAGGGCGTCGAGGACAAAGATATTGCCGTCGCCGTCCACCTCGACATCGAGGGGGAAGTTGTACTCCCCGTCGCCGGTCCCGCGCTGGCCGAGGTAGCGCAGAAAGGTCCCCTCACCGTCGAAAACGGCAAGCCGGTGCTCCCCGGTATCGGTGACGTAGAGGCGGTCGTGTTTCGAGTCGACGGCGATGCCGGTGGGGCGGGTGAGGTGCCCCCGGCCGATTTCGCGGATGACGACCTCGTCGGCACCGAAGAGGTAGATCACGTCATCGGCGGAATCGACCGCATAGAGACGGCCGCCGTCGCCGACGGAGAGCCCCGACGGAAATTTGAAAAACTTGGTGTTCCCTTCCTGATCCTTGAGCTCGCGGATCCGGTGCTTTTCCAGGTCGAGAACGACGACCTTGTTGCCGGCGACGTCGGAGACGAAGACCCGTCTGCCGCCGTCGCTGGCGACTTCCTGGGGGCGCTCGAAGAGAAAATCCGGGAGTTCACGGCCGAGGACAGCCTCGGAGAAGGCGTTGGCTCCGGCCTGGCGGATGTCGCGGTCGGACTGGAAAAACCCGACATATTCGATGTGCGGCTCGGCGGTGCCGATGGGCCAGAAATAGCGCTGTTTCTGCACGGCGGCGGGCGCGCAGGCCGACAGGGTCAGGGCGAAAAGAGAGAGGATCAGCAGTCGCACCGGCAAACGGGCGGAACACCCCTCAATGGTTGCGGAGTCATTCGCGTGTTTTCTCAGTCGATCAGCGTCTTTAAGCAAAGATTCGGCCTCATTCATCGAAAGAAATTGAAATTGCCCCCAGGACTTTTTCAACGCTGAGATACGGAGAACGGAGAATCGGAGAGAAAACCCTTGGTGGCCAATCCCTAGAGTTCTGGCTGGCCGAATCCTAAAAAGGACCGATCTGTTTTGTTTTCACAAGACCAGCATGCCGCGCTGTTTCTCTCTGTTTCTCTGCGCCTCTGCGTTAAGGCCTTTCCCCGGGTTATTGATTTCCCACCGCGCGCACCCGGTCGTAGGTCTTGGGCTTGTGGCAGCCGACGACGCAGCCGCCGCCGGTTTTGGTCTGGGTGTAGGTGATGGGGATCTCCCATTTGCCGAAACCGGGGATGGCGCTCTGGATAAGGCGCGGCTGGTCGGCGCCGTGCACTCCGTGACAGGCCTTGCAGACCCGCCCCTTGTCGGCCTTGTTAACATGGACGAAATGGAGATTGCGGTCGCCGTTGCGGAACCCCGTCGCCTCCGAGGTGCGGGCGTACTCCATGGCACTCTGTTCGTGGCAGGTGTAGCAGAGGACGAAGTTCTCGCCCCGGTAGGGGGCGTAGAACTCTTCGGGGTAGGACGCCACGAGCAGGCGGCTGTTGCTGGAGCCGTGGGGATTGTGGCAGCTGGCGCACTCCCCGGCCTTGACCGGCTCGTGCTGGTACCGGGCCTTGGCTATGGTCGTCTGCATGGCGTCGTGGCAGTCGAAGCACATCGTTTCGGCAGGGCCGGAAAACATCCTGGGATAACCGGTGCCGTGGGCGTCGTGGCAGGCGGCGCAGCCGCCGTCCTCGAGGGCGCCGTGGGGGTGGCTGGCGCTGCGGGCCGTTTCGGCGACCTTATCGTGACAGGAGGCGCAGAGGGCGTCCCCCGAGGCGGAAAGCATGAGTTTCTGCGGACCGCTGTGGGGATCGTGGCAGTTGGTGCAGCCGTCGGCGACGATGGGGTGGACGTTGGCCAGACTGGCGAGCTGCGCCTTGTCGTCATGGCAGAGGTAGCAGAGGTCGTTGCCGGAAGCGGCGAGCTGGTTCGGCGCGTCGGAGGCATGGACGTCGTGGCAGGACCCGCAGTCGCCTTCGGCGACGGGACTGTGGACGACGGACCCTTGGGCCTTGTTGTCATGGCAGCCGTAACAGAGGGCGGCGCCGGTCGCCGGAAGCATCCCCTTGGCGGCGCCGCCGTGGGGACCGTGACAGGAGGTGCAGTCGCCGTCTTTGACCGGGGTATGGACGTTGCGCTTCCCCTCGGTCTGGCTGTCGTGGCACTGAGTGCAGAGTTCACCGCCGGGGCCGACGGTCATCCCGGGACCGTTGCCGGCATGGGGGTCGTGACAGGCGAGGCAGTCGCCGTCGGCCACGGGGGGATGAACCACCTTGAAACCCTTGGTTTTGCTGTCGTGACACTGGTAGCAGAGCTTGCTCCCCGAGGCCGGGAGCATCCCCTTGACCGCCCCGCCGTGGGGGTCGTGACAGCCGGTGCAGCCGTCTTCAAGAATCGGGTGGACGTGTTTCTTCCCCTCGGTCTTGCTGTCGTGGCACTCGGTGCAGAGCGCGGCACCGGCGGCGACGAGCATCCCCCTGGCCTTGCCGGCGTGGGGGTTGTGGCAGGCGGTGCAGTCGCCGTCGGCGGCCGGGGAATGGAGGACCTTTTTCCCGGCGCGGGGATCGTCGTGACAGGTCAGGCAAAAGGCAGCGCCGCGCTCCGGGAGCATTCCCGGGGCGTTGCCGGCATGGGGATCGTGGCAGGAGATGCAGCCGTCCTCAAGAGCCGGGTGGACATCCACCATCCCCCGGGTCTTCTCCCCATGGCAGCGGTAGCACAGGGGGGCCCCTTCGTTGTAGAGGAAATGTTCGTAGTTGCTCTGATGGGGGCTGTGACAGCCGACGCAGCCATCCTTGAGGGCGCTGTGCGGGTGGGATTTCCCCTCGGTTTTGCTGTCGTGGCACTGGGCGCAGAGCTCGCTCCCGGCGGCGGCATCCTTGAAGGCCCCCTTTTTCCCGGGGTGCTTCTTGCCGGTCTTTTCGTGGCAGACGCTGCATTCCCCGGCGGCGACCGGTCCGTGGACGAACTTCGCCTTCCCCATGACGGTATGGCAGGCGCTGGTCAGACACCCCTCTTCGGCGACGGCGCTCGAAGAGGCGGCGGCCGCCAGGGCGAATGCAAAAAGTATCGGAAAAATTCGTTTCATGGCTCCCCTACCCCCTGAATCCCAATAAAAAAATGTTGAGCCCAGTCCAAAGGGTCTGAGTTAAGCAATTTCGATGCCCAAGGGGCAAGGCAAGCGCCGAAACGGTGCAGGACCGCATGAAGACAGAAAATCAGGACGCACACCCTCGTGCGTCCTGATCTCTATTCTGACTCAATTGACGGCCCGCTCACCGGCATAGCGCGTAGCCGGGGGAGCCTAACCGCCGTAGGAATGGAGCCCCGAGAGGACCAGGTTCACTCCGAGGTAGCAGAAGATGGTGGCGGCAAAACCGATGATCGACAGCCAGGCCGCCCGGCGGCCGACCCAGCCCCGGGTGAAGCGGGCATGAAGGAAGGCGGCGTAGATGAACCAGACGATGAGGCTCCAGGTCTCCTTGGGGTCCCAGCTCCAGTAGGTTCCCCAGGCGTAGTTGGCCCAGGCGGCGCCGGTGACGATCCCCAGGGTCAACAGGGGAAAGCCGATCATGATCGCCTTGTAGTTGATGTCGTCGAGGATGCGGGTGCTGGGAAAGAGGCTGAGGATTCCGCCGACTGGAGAGCCCTCGGAGCTCTGCTCCTCTTTGCCGACCTTGATCAGGTACATGATCGAGACCCCGCAGGCGACGGCGAAAGCGGCATAGCCGAGGAAGCAGGTAATGACGTGGTAGGTCAGCCAGTTGCTCTGCAGCGCCGGGACGAGGGGCTCCATGGCCGAATTGAGCTGCAGCTGGGCCCAGATCATGGCGAAGAAGGCGAAGGGGATGACGAAGGCGCCGACGGCGCGCTGCTTGTACTTGAAGTCGAGAAGGATGTAGATGAGGAGGATGGTCCAGGCGAAAAAGACCACCGACTCGTAGAGATTGGAGAGGGGGGCGTGGCCGACGTTCCCCGGCAGCTGGTACGATTCGTACCAGCGCAGGCCGATGGCCGCGGTGTGGGCGAGGAAGCCGATGTAGGCGACGATGTTGGCGCCCAGGGAGACTCCCTTGCTGCGGGTCGCCAGATAGACGACGAACAACACCATCGAGCTGAAATAGGAGACGGTGACGATATTGAACAGTTGCGAGCTGGTCATCTGTTTGTTCCTCCGGTGAGACCCGGGCGGGTCTAGGAAGCGATTTCGGTTTTGAGTTTCTTCTTGAGCTCGTCGAAAAAGATTTCAAAGGCCGGCTGGTTGCGGTGGGCGGTCCCGCCGAGCTTGATTCCGGTCTTTTTCCCCACCGGCTGCAGCGTCACCCAGATGCGGCGGTGCGACATGAAAAAGGCCACCATGGAGCCGATCACCATCATGGCGCAACCGAGCCAGACCACCCAGACGCCGGGATCCTTGGCCACCTGCAGGCCGGTGTAGTAGCGCTGTTTGTAATCGACCATGGAGAAAATATAATCCCCGCCGCGCTGGGCATCGAACTCGGGGTGGGCCTGCAGGACCACGAAGGAGCGGCGTTCGCCGGAGGCCGGAAAGACCTCGATGCGGGCGGCGGGGCCGAAGGTCTGGAACGAAGGGGTGAAGTCGGCGACCCGGAAGGTGCCGCCGCCGGGGAGGTCGAGGCTCTGCCCCTGTTTCACCTTGAATTCGGCGGTTTCGCCGCTGGCGCGGTTGCTCACCTTGAAGGTGAAGACCGGTTGGCCCGTCGGGCCGTAGCTCGACTGGTAGAAAGTGATCCCCTTGTAGGTCAGGGGGGAGTTGACGATGACCGGGCGTTCGGTCAACGCCTCGCTCACCGGCTTCCCGCCTTCGAGGACCGTCAGCAGGCTCTTGAACTCCCGCGGTCGTTCGGTCCCGTCGTAGTAGGAGACGGAAAACTCGTCGCAGCGCACCGAAAAGCCGAGCTCGATGGGGGTCTCCCCACCCCGGGGCCAGACCTTGTCGGTGGCTTTCCCCTCTTCGATATTGACGTAGGCCTTGTAGCCGAAGAGCGAACCGATGATGGCGCCGGCGAAGATGATGAGGATCGAGAGGTGGGTAACGTAAACGCCGAAACGGGCATAGCGCCCCTTCTGGGCAAAGAGATGCACCGTCTCGCCGACGCGGGTGACCACGGGAGCGGCGAAGCTCTCCGACAAAAAGGTCCCCAGGCGCCCCTCAAGGTCGTCCATCGATCCGGACACCAGGTGCTCGTCGACGTTGGAGAGGGTGCGGAAGAGGGAATCGTCGGCAACCAGCACCGGCTCATGGACGGTCTTCCAGACCCGGGGGAAACGCTTCACCGAGCAGGAGATGAGGTTAAGGGAGAAAATCCCCAAAAGGGAGAGGAACCACCAGGAGTGGTACATGTCGAAGAACT
This sequence comes from Desulfuromonas soudanensis, assembly GCF_001278055.1. Classification (NCBI taxonomy): domain Bacteria; kingdom Pseudomonadati; phylum Thermodesulfobacteriota; class Desulfuromonadia; order Desulfuromonadales; family Desulfuromonadaceae; genus Desulfuromonas; species Desulfuromonas soudanensis. Next base: position 3,235,504 of record NZ_CP010802.1, read on the forward strand.
TGAGGGCATCGAGAATCTGATAGGTCGACTCGCTGTAGACCTGAAGGTACTCCTCCGGGGATTTGTTCTGCTGGATCACGGTGCCGATGATCGAGGTGATCGCCAGCAAAATCAGGGTGGCGATGGTCAGCTTCAGGGAGCAGAAAAAATCCCAGGTGGCCGTCGCAAGGCTGCGTTTTTTCACGTTCAAAATCGCGTCTCCTCAGAAGGTGGACTTCCCGGCCGCAGAAGGGATGCGGCGGCCGGGCTGCGCGGGGCAGAGATCGCCGCACCGCAGGTCGATGGCGGTGGCAATCCTTGAAAAACTAATACGGGCACTCGAACCCTGTCAAGGGAAATCGCCCCCGGCAGGGTGCGCATCACCCTCAGCAAAAACAGCCTAAATATCTGAAAAAAGGTGCTTGACGTCGTCCTGCAGCGTCCCGGGGCCGACAGTGAAGATCCGAGATCTTTTGATTAAAGATTTTCGTCGCTTCGTCGCGTCGTCGCGTGGAACCGGTCCTGGTCGAGCCTTGCCTGGATTCGCCGTGGAGGAAACGACCCCTGACCGGGAAAACACAACCCTTGCCTCACGCGACGCCGCAACGACGCAACGTTTATCACGGCAAAGTCCTCAGGCGCCGAGCTCCCTGGCCACCCGCGTCTGCAGCGCCTGGTCCCGCTCCTCGACTCCCCGGGCCAGGTTCGTCTTGAAGGCGGCGAGTTTCCCCGCCAGTTCGGCGTCACCGAGAGAGAGGATCTGCACGGCGAAGAGACCGGCGTTGCGGGCGCCGGCCTTGCCGATGGCCATGGTCGCCACCGGGATGCCGGCGGGCATCTGCACCATGGCCAGCAGGGCGTCGAGCCCCCGCAGCGCCGTGGCGTCGATCGGTACGGCGACGACCGGCAACGTCGTTTCCGCCGCCACCACCCCCGCCAGATGGGCGGCGGCGCCGGCGCCGGCGATCAGCACCTTGAGACCGCGATCCCGCGCCGATCGCACGTATTTGGCGGTCTTTTCCGGCGAGCGGTGGGCGCTGGTCACGGTCATTTCCCAGGAGACCCCGAATTCCTTCAGGGCGCGGGCCGCCTCGGCCATGATATCGAAATCGTTGTCGCTCCCCATGAGGATGCCGACCTGGGGTTTTTTCTCGCTCATGTCACAGTGCTCCGTTCAATTTTTTGGATGTATAAAAAGGCTTTTTTCCAACGCTGAGTCGCAAAGAGGGAGAGCCGGAGAGAAACCTTCGATTCAATAAAAAAACAAGTGTATTCCCGGGTTATCTCTGCGTCTCTGCGTGAAAAGTTTTGCTTTACCGGTTCAACGCTTTTTGGCCGATATCGCTGCGGAACTGCGCCCCCGGCCAGGAGATGGCCGCGACGCCGCGATAGGCGGTGGCGATGGCTTCGGCCACCGTGTTCCCCAGGGCGGTGACGCCGAGAACCCGGCCGCCGCTGTTGACGATGACGCCGTCCTTGAGAGCCGTGCCGGCGTGGAAGACGACCAGGTCGTCGATGGCCGAGGCGGCCTCGAGACCGTGGATCTCGAACCCCGTCTCGAGAACGTCCGGGTAGCCCCCCGAAGCCATGACGACACAGACCGCGGCCTTGTCGTGCCACTCGATGGACTCCTGCTTCAGTTCGCCTCGGGCGCAGGCCTGGAGCACCGGCACGATATCCGATTTCATTCGCATGAGCAGCGGCTGGGCCTCGGGATCGCCGAAACGGGCGTTGTATTCCACGACCCGCGGCTTTCCATCCCTGATCATCAGCCCGACATAGAGAATGCCGACATAGGGGGTGCCGTCAGAGGCCATGCCGGCGATGGTCGGCCGGACGATGGTTTCGACGATGACGTCGTGAAGCGCCGCTGTCACCACCGGCGCCGGCGAGTAGGCTCCCATACCGCCGGTATTCGGCCCCTCGTCGTTGTCGAAGATCCGCTTGTGATCCTGGGAGGTGGCCAGCGGCAGAATATTTGTGCCGTCGGTGAAGGCGAAAAAACTCGCCTCCTCCCCCTCCATGAATTCTTCGATGACGACGCTGCTTCCGGCGGCGCCGAAGACCCTGTCGAGCATGATGTCGTCGACGGCGGTGATCGCCTCGGCCTCGGTCATGGCGACGATGACCCCCTTGCCGGCGGCCAGGCCGTCGGCCTTGACGACGATCGGCGCCCCCTGCTCGCGGATATAGGCGACCGCCGCGGCATGGTCGGTGAAGCTTTTGTAGGCCGCTGTCGGGATGTTGTGACGGACCATCAGCTCCTTGGAGAACCCCTTGCTCCCCTCGATCTGCGCCGCCGCCCGGTTGGGGCCGAAGATGTCAAGACCTGCAGCCTGGAATCTGTCAACGATCCCCATGGTCAGCGGGACTTCCGGACCGACAATCGTCAGGTCGATTCTCTCGGCGAGGGCAAAATCGCAGAGGGCCTCGATTTCATCGGCGCCGATATGGACGCACTCGGCCACCGCGGCGATCCCCGGATTCCCCGGAGCGCAGTAGAGCGTATTCACCAGCGGCGACTGGGCGATCTTCCAGCAGAGGGCATGCTCGCGGCCGCCTCCGCCTATGACGAGTATTTTCATGGCATACTCCCTTTGTTCATCCCAGAGCCGCAGAGGACACCGAGATAAACAAAATCTGACTTTTGGGTTTCAATCAAGCAGCCCGCTGAAGAAGCGAGCAATTTTGGCCGAGGTCAAGGCGCCCAAGGGAGGCCCGAGGAGGCGTACATCGTACGTCGACGAGGACCGAGCGCCGGGCAGCGCCGAGATCGGCCGAAAGGGCCCCTTCCTCCCCCTAGTGCCTGAAATGCCGCATGGCCGTAAAGACCATCGCCATGCCGTGCTCGTCGGCGGCGGCGATGACCTCCTCGTCGCGGATCGAGCCGCCGGGCTGAATGACGGCGGCGATGCCGACGCCGGCGGCGTTGTCGATGCCGTCGCGGAAGGGGAAGAAGGCGTCGGAAGCCATCACCGAGCCCTTGACTTCGAGCCCGGCCTGCTCGGCCTTGATGGCGGCGATGCGCGCCGAGTTGACCCGGCTCATCTGCCCGGCGCCGACGCCGATGGTCATTCCGTTCTTGCCGTAGACGATGGCGTTGCTCTTGACGAACTTGGCCACCCGCCAGGCGAAGAGGAGATCCTTCATCTCTTCTGGGCTCGGCTGGCGCCTGGAGACCACCTTGAGCTCGCCGAAGAGGGCGAGGTCGGCGTCCTGCACCAGGAGCCCGCCGTTAACCCGCTTCATTTCGAGGCGCTGCCCCGGCTCGGCGGGCCAGGAACCGCACTCGAGAAGGCGTACGTTCTTTTTGGCGGCGACGATTTCGGATGCGGCAGCAGAAACGGTCGGAGCGATGATCACCTCGACGAACTGCTTGTCGCAGATTGCCCTGGCGGTCTCGCCGTCGAGCTCGCGGTTGAAGGCGATGATGCCGCCGAAAGAGGACTCGGGATCGGTGGAGAAGGCGCGGGTGTAGGCCTCGAGGAGGGTTGAGCCGTAGGCGACGCCGCAGGGGTTGGCGTGCTTGACGATGACGCAGGCCGGGCCCTCGGTAAACTGCTTGATGCATTCGAGGGCGGCGTCGGTGTCGCCGATGTTGTTGTAGGAGAGCTCCTTGCCCTGCAGCTGGCGCGCGGTGGCGATACAGGCCTCCCGGACGTCCTTCTCGACGTAGAAGGCCGCCTGCTGGTGGGGGTTTTCGCCGTAACGCATCCCCTGGGCCTTTTTGAGCTGGAAGGTCAGGGTCGGCGGAAACTGGGCCTCCTCTGCGGAGAGCTTTTTGCCGAGCCAGTTGGAGATCGCCCCGTCGTAGGCGGCGGTGTGCTGGTAGACCTTCACCGCCAGGCGGAAGTTGGTCTCGGTCCCGACGGCGCCGCCGTTTTCCTTCATCTCCGAGAGGACGGCGGCGTAGTCGCCGGCGTCGACGAGCACCGTGACGTCGCGGTTGTTCTTGGCGGCGCTGCGCAGCATGGTCGGGCCGCCGATATCGATGTTTTCGATGGCGTCTTCGAGGGAGCACTCCTCTTTGGCGACGGTCGCCTCGAAGGGATAGAGATTGACCACCACCATGTCGATAGGAAGAATGCCGTGCTCGGCCATCTTCGCCACGTGCTCGGGATTGTCGCGCATGCCGAGGAGGCCGCCGTGGACCTTGGGATGGAGGGTCTTGACCCGGCCGTCGAGCATTTCGGGGAAGCCGGTGAAGTCGGAAACGTCCTTGACGGTCAGACCCTGCTCGCGCAGGAGTTTGGCGGTGCCGCCGGTGGAGAGGATTTCCGCTCCGAAACCGGCGAGTTCCCGGGCAAATTCGACGATCCCGGTCTTGTCCGAGACACTGATGAGGGCGCGCTTGATGACAGCCATGGGAGTTCCTTTCTCTGTGCCGGCGATGGCGTTTACCGGATCCTTAAAACGAGAAAAAACCGTCGTTGCGGCGGTTTTTTAAAAGTCGATGGCTCGAAGAAACGCCTGCTCGAAGGCGGGTGTTCCGGAGAGGGGATAGGGCTTGAGTCGGGCGGCCAGTTCTGCCAGGGTGGTCCTGCCCTCCGGGTCGAGGAGGAAGCGGCCGACTCCTAAGAGGGCTCCCCCGGGGACAAAGACGACCTTATCTACCATGTTTTTCGGGAGGATGGCAACCCTTTTCAGGACCGCCGGGGCCAGGGAAAAACCGAAGGCGCCGGTCACCAGGGAGAGGCGCACCTCCTCGGCACGGAGGCCGGCCCGCTGCAGCAGACACTCAACCCCGGCGAGTATCGCCCCCTTGGCGAGCTGGAAGTTGCGGATATCCTCCTGGGTCAAAAGGAGTTCCCCGGCGGCGTCGCGATGGAGGCGCAGTCCCCGTCCGGCGGGGGATTCGACGATGTGACGGGCGAGATTGGTGGCGATCTCGCCGGCGGACGCGATCGTCCCCCGGGAATCGATGAGGCCGCCGTCGAGAGCGGCGGCGACGGCGGCGGCCAGGCCGCTGCCGCAGAGTCCCCGGGGGGAAGCGCCCCCCTGCACCGTAAGTTTCAGTTTATCGTCCTCCACGGCAACATCGGTGACCGCCCCGGGCGCCAGGGGGATGCCGCAGGAGATTCCGCCCCCTTCGAAGGCCGGTCCGGCGGCGACGGAGGTGACCCACCAGCGCGTCCCGTCGAAGAGGGCCATCTCGCCGTTGGTGCCGATATCGAGGAAGAAGGTCCCCGCTTCGACGGAGGGGCGGGAATAGACGAAGGCGACCAGGTCGCCACCGACATAGCCGCTGACCAGGGGGAAGAGATAGAGGGGGACGGGGAGATCGAGGCCGAGGGTTTCCGGGGCCAGATCGACCCCCTGATGTTCGGCCGGGCGATGGGGGGGGAAGAGGATGGCGTCGACGGGGAGGTTGCGCAGCAGGTAGCTGATGCCGGGGTTTCCCGCCGCCGCGGCGGCGGCAATGGCGCGGCGGGGGAGAGACGCCTGAGTCAGGAGTTCGGCCACCAGGGACGCGATCCCCTCGACGAGGAGGCCCTGAAGGCGCCCCCCCTCCCCTCCCCTTGCGGCCTCGAGACGGCGGATGATGTCGGCGCCGAAGAGTGCCTGGGGGTTGAGATGCCGCGCCTCGGCGAGCACCGCCCCGTCGGCGCCGAGGAGGCGGCCGGCCAGGGTGGTGGTGCCGAGATCGACGGCGAGAAAGGCAGTCCCTTGACGCATAGGATAGGTCCCGAGGGAATCAGGGTTGAGGAGCGGCCTCGGCGGTCGGCCCCTGGAGGTCGGACGATTGATCCTTGTAGATGCGCGGCACCCGCTTGCTGACCGAGCAGAAGACCTCGTAGGAGATGCTCCCCACTTTTTCCGCCCACTCCTCGGCGCTGATCCGGTTGCCGTTGTCGGATCCGAGGAGGGTGACCTCGTCGCCGACCTCGACGCCGGGGATGGCGCTGACGTCGATGAGGGTCCAGTCCATGCAGACGGTGCCGACCACGGGAGCCCGCCGGCCGCGGACCAGGACCTCTCCCTTGCAGGAGAGGTGGCGGCTGTAACCGTCGGCATAGCCGACGGGAATCGTCGCCAGCAGCGTCGGGACGGAGGTGGTGAAGCGGTGGCCGTAGGAGATCCCGGTTCCCGGCGGGACGGTCTTGAGCTGGGCGATGGAGGTACGAAAGCTCATCACCGGCTGCAGGTCGAGGCGGCCGGCGAATTCCGCCGCAGGGAGCCCGCCGTAGAGGACGATCCCGGGGCGGACCAGGTTGCATTCGGGGAGGACGCGGGAAAAGAGGGCGGCGCTGTTGCCGATGTGGGTGTAGCGGGGAGCAAAACCTGCGGCGCGGATCTGCGCCAGCGCCTGCCGGAAACGCCGCACCTGTTCGTCGGTAAAGGGGTGCTGCGGCTCGTCGGCCAGGGCGAGGTGGGAGATGACCCCCTCCATCCTCAGCGCGGGGAGGGCGGCAAGTTCCGCCAACACCTGCGGGAGCTCCTCGGGGCGAAAGCCGACCCGCCCCATCCCCGTATCGAGCTTGAGATGGTAGGGAAGGATTCTTCCGGCCGCCGCGGCCGCCGTCTGCAGGCGGCGAGCCACCGCAAGATCGAAGAGACAGGGGGTGAGATCCTGGCGCAGCAGGTCCTCTTCCTGTCCGGGATAAATGCCGCCGAGAACGAGGATCGGCGCATGGATACCCGCCCGGCGCAGTTCGACCCCTTCCTCGACGATGGCGACTCCGAAAAGATCGGCACCGGCTCCCTGAAGAACCCGGGCCACCGGGACCGCGCCGTGGCCGTAGGCGTCGGCCTTGACCACGGCCAGGACCTCCCGCCCTTCTCCGGCCTGGGCCCGGGCGAGGAGAAAGTTGTGACGCAGGGCGTCGAGGTCGATTTCAACATGGGTCGGACGGTGAACTTGCATGGTCCATGCAGTCCTTAAGGGGAGAAACGGGAAACAAGATTTCTATCACGGCGCCCCGGGACTGTAAAGGGCAAAGTCGGGGGGAGGCAGACAATAAGGTTGACAGCAACTGCCGAATCCTTTAGGCTTTTCTCCACTTTGCCGGGAGGTGCCACCATGTGTCTGGATCACGGATCGTTTCTGCTCATCGACGGCGACGAGGAGACCACCCTCGAACACGTGGCCTCCATCCTGCCGGGAAACGGAGAGCTCAAACTGGTCGACGTTCTCGGCAAGGTCAGAGTTGTCCCGGGAAACATCGGCGAAATCGATTTTCTCAACAAAAGGATCGTCCTGGCCTGATGCCGGAAGCACATAGCTAGACCGCTAGGGGAGTGTTGCACTGAGAGTCCTGCCGCAAGGCCGGACGACCCTTAGAACCTGATCCGGGTCATTCCGGCGGAGGGAAGCGGCGAGAGGAAGCGGTATTCCACCGATCGTCGCGCCTGTTTGCAGGTGGCGGCGATTTTTTTTGGAAAAACATTCCAATCCAAATCCTTCAACGCGGAGACGCTGAGAGGGAGAGATTCTGGTTTTCATATTCTGAGTCTGGGCTATTTTTCAACTTTGAATCAATGAGTTGCAGGTAAAAAAAGCATTTTCACCACAGAGGCACAGAGGCACTGAGGTAAAGAACAAAAGGTTTGAGTGTTTTCTTTCTCTGTAGCCTCTGTGTCTCTGTGTCTCTGTGGTCGGCTTCGAGTGTTTGCGACCTCATCCCATCCGTCATTGTTCCGGTTACTTCCAGAGGGGCCACCACCATCATGATCACCGGACTCTACCTCATCACCGACGGCAACGACGGCGGCCTCGCCCGGCGGGTTCAATCCGCCCTCGCCGGCGGCGCCCGGGTCGTCCAGTACCGGGATAAAAACGCCGAACCCGGCGACCGGTTGAAGATGGCCCGGCAGCTGCGTGCCCTCTGCCACGAAACCGGCGCCCTCTTTCTGGTCAACGACGACCCCCGACTGGCCCGGGAGTGCGGCGCCGACGGCGTCCATCTCGGTCAGGGGGACGGCAGCGTTTCCGCCGCCCGCGCCCTTCTCGGCGGGAATAAAATCATCGGCGTCTCGACCCGCACCCCCTCCGAGGCGAGCCGGGCCGAAGCGGAGGGCGCCGACTATATCGGCCTCGGTGCCATCTTTGCCACCGGAAGCAAAAACGACGCTAAGGTGGTCGGGCTCGAGCGCCTCCGCGAGGTTCGCGCCGCCGTCTCCCTGCCGATCGTCGCCATCGGCGGCATCGACTACAAACAGGCCGGAGAGGTCATCGACGCCGGTGCCGACGCCCTGGCGACGATCTCGGCGGTGATGGGCGATCCCTCCCCGGCTTTGGCCGCTGCCGAACTCGCCCTCCTCTTCAACCGCCGCCTCCCCTTTCCCCGGGGACGGGTCCTCACCGTGGCCGGTTCCGATTCCGGCGGCGGCGCAGGCATCCAGGCCGACCTCAAGACGATCGCGTTATTGGGAAGCTACGGGATGAGCGCCGTCACCGCCCTCACCGCCCAGAACACCCGGGGAGTGGCCGGCATCCATGCCGCCCCGGCCGACTTTGTCGCCCTGCAGATCGAGACGGTCCTTACCGACATCGGCTGCGACGTCCTCAAGACCGGGATGCTCTTCGACGCCGGCATCGTCACCGTCGTCGCCCGCGCCATCGAAGAGCGCTCTCTTCTGACCGTCGTCGACCCGGTGATGATCGCCAAGGGGGGAGCTCCCCTGTTGCAGCAGGAGGCGATCAAGGCCTTTTGCGACGAGCTCATCCCCCGGACCTACCTCCTGACCCCCAACCTCCCCGAAGCCGAAGCCCTCACCGGACTCCGGGTGACGACGGAGGACGAGATGGAGGCCGCCGCCAAGCGCCTGCAGGCGATGGGGGCGCGCAACGTCCTCCTCAAAGGGGGACACCTCGAAGGAGAGGCCGTCGATCTGCTCCTGGCCGGCAACACCCTGCACCGGCTCGCCGCGCCGCGCATCGCTACAGTCAACACCCACGGCACCGGCTGCAGCTACGCCGCGGCCATCGCCACCGCCCTCGCCCAGGGAGTGCCGCTGCCGCAGGCCGTCGCCCTCGCCAAGGCCTACATCACCGAGGCGATCAGAAGCGCCGTCCCCCTGGGCTCCGGCCACGGCCCGGTCAACCACTGGCAGGGGGCTAAGGCGGTGACGGGCAACGGTCTTCTCTCCGCCTCTCCGGACTCCGCGTCTCAGCGTTGAAGAGACTTTTGAGGTTTGGCCCTTTTCATTTTCAATCGCATCTTCCATCATCGCCATCATAACAAAGAGGACACCATGACCCAGCTTGAAGCGGCCCGCCAGGGCATTATTACCGACAAGATGCGCCAGGCCGCCGAGGTCGAAGGGATCGACCCCGAGATCCTGCGCAGCCGCATTGCCGAAGGGACGGCGATCATCTGCCACAACAACCTCCACAAAAACGGCATTCCCCTCGCCGTCGGCAAGGGGCTGCGCACCAAGGTCAACGCCAACATCGGCACCAGCAAGGACGACAAGAATATCGACAAGGAGCTGGAGAAGGCCCGGGTCGCCGTCGCCGCCGGCGCCGACGCCATCATGGATCTCTCCACCGGCGGCCCCATCGACGAGATCCGCGCCGCCATCATCCGCGAAACGACCGTCTGCATCGGCTCCGTCCCCCTCTACCAGGCCGCCGTCGACACCGTGACCCGCAAGGGGAAGGCGATGGTCGACATGACCGCCGACGAGATCTTCGACGGGATCAGGAAGCACCTCGACGACGGCGTCGACTTCATCACCGTTCACTGCGGCGTCACCCGCGCCACCGTGGAACGGATGGACCGCGAGGGACGGATCATGGAAGTCGTCTCCCGCGGCGGTTCTTTCACCGTCGAGTGGATGACCCACAACAACGCCGAAAACCCCCTCTACGAGGAGTTCGACCGCCTGCTGGAGCTGGTCAAGCCCTACGACGCCACCCTGTCGCTGGGCGACGGCTTCCGCCCCGGATGCATCGCCGACGCCACGGACCGCGCCCAGATCTTCGAGCTGATCATCCTCGGCGAGCTCACCCAGCGCGCCTGGGCGGCCGGGATCCAGGTGATGATCGAAGGACCGGGACACGTCCCCCTGAACCAGATCGAAACCAACATCCAGCTGCAGAAGCGCCTCTGCCACGGCGCCCCCTTCTACGTCCTCGGCCCGCTGGTCACCGACATCGCTCCCGGCTACGACCACATCACCTGCGCCATCGGCGGCACCCTGGCCGCGGCGGCCGGAGCCGACTTCCTCTGCTACGTCACCGCCAGCGAGCACCTGCGCCTCCCCACCGTCGAGGACGTCCACGAGGGGGTCATCGCCTGCCGTCTCGCCGCCCACGCCGGCGACATCGTCAAGGGGGTCAAGGGCGCCATCGACAAGGACATCGCCATGGCCAAGTGCCGCAAGAACCTCGACTGGGAGGGGCAGTTCGCCCTCGCCCTCGACCCGGCCAAGGCCCGCCGCCTCCGCGCCGAATCGGGGGTCGACGAAGAACACGGCGCCTGCACCATGTGCGGCGAGTTCTGCGCCTACAAGGTGATGAACGAACGCAAGGAAAAGCAGGCCGACGCCGGCTGAGCAGACCATCCCGCCAAATTCAACAGGGCCAGACCCGGGTCCTAAAGACCAGGGGACGATTTCAATAAGATGCACCCTCGGCGGGAACGGGATAGCCGAATAGAAAAGAAAAAGCCCGGCTGCCGAAGCAGCCGGGCTTTTGTGTTCAACTGGAGACTAAACTACTTGCCGTGACAAAGGGCACAGTTAAGGGTCGCATTGTGGATGCTGTGTCCCAGAGCACTCATCTGGGCCGCCGTCAGCGGCCGGACGTACTCTTCAGGCATGTGGACGGCATCGGCATCCCTCTTGAAGGCCAGGCGGGGACTGGAGGAGGTGGCCGTGGGAGTGAGGGCCGCCGCCGGATCGACGAGATCGATGAAGTCGAAACCGAGGAGCGCGGTGTTTTCAGGTACCGGGATGACTCCGGACGGAGCCTGCCAGGTGGCCATCATGCTGCCGACCGGCACCTCGACGCCGTCGGCGGCGGTCCAGGCGACGACGTCGACGGGATTTCCGGCGGCGAGGGCGATGGCGGTCGCCGTGCCGTGACACTTGTCGCAGGTCAGGGCGTCGACACGGGTGATGGCGTGGGCATAGTAGGGGGCGATGGCGACGAAGGTCGCTCCCTGGTTGTCCTCGCCGGGGAAGTTGCTGGCGGTGACGTCGGCCATCAGCGACTGCATGCTGCCGGGGAAGACCTTGGTGGTGCCGTCGGCCATGACCTTGTTGACCAGGAAGCGCCAGGATTTGCCGGAAGCGGCGGTGCCGCCGAACTTGGCGCTGGCGAACTTGGCGTGGAGAACGCTGCCGTCGTTGATCGCCTCGTTGTCGAAATGACAGTTGTAGCAGGTGACGACGCTCTGCATATGGCAGGTGGAACAGTCGATCCCCGTCGGATGGACGGCGTGCTCCATGACCGTGGTGCTCGGGGTATGGCAGGCGAGGCAGTCGGCGGTGATGGCGCCGTCGAACTGGGTCGCCGGTTTTTCGCCGGTGACCCCGTGGATGTCGCCCAGGGCGTGGCATTGGCTGCAGCTGAAGAGGCCGTGAACGTCGGTCATGCCGACGGCGGCTTCGGCGCCGAGGCGGCTGTGGCACCCCTTGCAGACGTCGTTGGCGACGGTGGAACCGACCACCGGGCTCTTCCCTTCCGTCGTGTTGCCGTGACAGTCGCGGCAGACCGGGTTCCCCGGCCAGGTATCGAGCACGACACCGGCGGCCGGATCGCTGTCCCAGGGGCCGTTGTCGCTGGCGTTATGGCAGTTGACGCAGGGGAGATCGGCGTAGGGGACGTCGACGTAGTTGCCGAAGCCGGCCTGCAGAGGTGCGGGTGTGGCCTCGTTAAGGCCGTCGTCATAGAAGGTCGCCTTGCCGGCGCGGGTGGCGTGAAGGCTGTTGGCGAACCAGCCGAGCCGCTGCATCTGACCGACGGTCAGGGGCTGGACGTACTCGTCGACGAAGTGGATGTAGTCGGCGCCGCGTTTGAAGAGGACGCGATCGCTCGAGGAGGTGCCGCTGGCGTTGAGGGGCGCAGCGGGGTCGACCAGGTCGACGAAGTCGAAATTGAGGGCGGTCGCATAGTCCGGAGGGACCGGAATGACCCCCTTGGGTCCCTGCCACCCCTCGATTCCGAGGTTGGCCGCCGTGACGGCGACGCCTTCGGCGGGCTTCCATTTGACGACGTCCATTGTCCCCGTATCGACGTACTGCTGCATGGCGGCGCTGGCGTGGCAGTCTTCGCAGGTGATGGCGTTTCTCTGAATCGAATGACTGTAGTAGGGGCCGATGGCGACGAAGGTGGCGCCGAGGCCGTCTTCGCCCGGAGCCGATGAAGCGGTGACATCGGCCATCAGCGATTGCATGCTGCCGGCAAAGATCTTGGTCGTCCCCTGATCGTCGATCACCCGGTTGACCAGGAAGCGCCAGGCCTTGGCGCCGGGGCCGCCGAACTTGGCGGAGGCGAACTTGGCGTGGAGGATGTCGCCGGTTGCGTCGGCCTCGTTGTCGAAGTGGCAGTTGTAGCACGTGATGGCGCTGGTCATGTGACAGGCCGAGCAGTCGATGGCGCCCATGTGCAGGGGGTCATGAAAATCGTTGAGACCGGCCAGGTCGGTTTCCGTGTGGCAGTTCTGGCACTTGGCGTCGATGGCGCCGGGAGCGAACATGGTCGGATAGGCGTTGCCGTCGCCGTGCACGTCGCCCTGGGTGTGGCAGTCCATGCATCCCATGGCCAAAGGGCCGTCGCGATGGACGTCGGTGAGCCCGAGGGCGACCTCGGTCCCCTGGCGGCTGTGGCAGCCGAGGCAGGTGCTGTCGGCCACCGCGTCGCCGGGGGTGCTTTCATGGCAATCGAGGCAGTTCGGCCCGGTCCAGGCTCGCGGTCCGCCATCGGCATCGGCCCGTGTTTCCCAGGCCGCCTTGTTGTGGCAGTCGGCGCAGGGGAGGTCGCTGTAGGCGACGTTGACGACGCTGCTGAAGCCGTCGGTGTCGTTGTACCAGGTGTCCTTGCCGTCCCGTGTGCCGTGCAGGCTGGAGGCGAACAGTTCGGTCACCGTCGGAGCCGAAACGGGCGAAGGATCGTTGTCGCTGCTGCATCCCGGCAGCAGGGTCGCCGCCATGAGCAGCAGCAGTGGCAGGTGCCGCCATCTCCATCGTTGGTCCTTGTGCATGACGAATCTCCTTCGAGTTGGCCCGGCACCGCAACAGTACCGGGAAATTTTGTTGAGATTAATCCATTGCAATAGTAAGATGAAGCGAATTGTTTTTATGGCTCAATAAGTAAGTCTTATAGTCGCCCGTCCCGAAAGAGAGGCCCATGGAAACACGCTATTTGAAGACGCTTGTCGTTGCTGCGGAGACCGGCAATTTCTCGCGGACCGCCGAGATTCTCAACCTGACCCAATCGGCCGTCTCCCAGCGCATCAAGTTTCTCGAGGAGCATTTCGGCCAGCAGCTCTTCGATCGCGCAAGCACCGGACTGGTCCTCACCCGGATCGGCGCCCGAATCATCGGCAAGGCCCGGGCCATCCTCACCAGGGAGCAGGAACTGCGCGACGAGCTGGAGCGTTTTTCCAGCGAAAAGCGCCTCTCCCTCTGCTGCACGCCGACCTTCGGCACCGCCTATCTCCCCCGGGTTCTCAACCGGTTTCTGTTGCAGAACGCCGATCTCGACGATCTCAAGTTCATCTTCGCCCAGCCCGACCAGGCGATCAAAGGGCTCCTCGAAGGGGATTTCGACCTGGCGGTCATCGAGTACTGCCAGGACCTGGAACTGGAGGGGCTCTTCATCCAACCGCTGCCGGAGGACGAGCTGGTCTTCATCGGCGCCCCCCAACTCGACCTCGGCGAGGAGGCGGTGCACCTGGACGACCTCCAGCGCCATCGTCTCTATGCCCGACGGGACGGCTGCAGCTCGAAACGGCTGCTGCAGCAGAACCTCGAGAAGGTCGGCAGTTCCCTCTCCGCCTTCCCGGGCCTGGTCATTTCCGACGATCTGCGCCTGACCATCAGCAGCGTTGAGGCCGGCAACGGCATCTCTTTCATCTCCCGCAGCCTGGTGGTCGAGCAGCTCGCCGCCGGGACCCTGCGGGCGCACAGAGTCCCCGACTTCCGCCAGATCCGCTGCCGCAGCGTCGTTCTCCACCCGCATCGGACGGCCGAGCCACTCCTCCGGACCTTTCTCGACTGCATTGAGGACGTCTGCGGCACCGGCAGCTGCACCCTCGCAGCCGAGGCCGTTCCGGCCGACGGCCGGCAATAAAAAAGGGCCGGCACACGATCCGTGCCGGCCCTTCTTCTTCCCGAGAAAACTCCCCCTTGCTACCCTTCGGCCGCTCCGACCGCCCGCCGTCTTTGCAGCCGCCCCATGACCCCCTGCTGCAGTCGATCCATATAGTAATAGATCACCGGCGTGATGTAGAGGGTCAGCAGCTGGGAGACGAGGAGCCCGCCGACCACCGCCAGGCCGAGGGGGCGGCGCGCCTCGGCGCCGGCGCCGAGGCCGATGGCGATCGGCAAGGTTCCCATGAGCGCCGCCATAGTCGTCATCATGATTGGCCGGAAACGGATCAGGCAGCCGCGATGGATCGCCTCCAGCGGCGAAAGCCCCTCGCTGCGCTGCGCTTCGAGGGCGAAGTCGATCATCATGATGGCGTTCTTCTTGACGATTCCGACCAGCATGATGATGCCGACGAAAGCATAGAGGTTGAGATCCTTGCCGAAGATCAGCAGGGTGATGAGCGCCCCGAAGCCTGCCGAGGGGAGTCCGGAGAGGATGGTCAGGGGATGGATGTAGCTCTCGTAGAGGATCCCCAGGACGATGTAGATTACCAGAATCGCCAGAATCAGCAGCAGGGCCAGCCCCTTGGTCGAGGCCTTGTAGACCTGGGCCGTCCCCTGGAAGCCGGTGGTGATGGACGGGGGGAGGGTGCGGGCCTCGGCTTCGATGGCCGCCACAGCGCTCCCCAGCGGCACCTCCGGCTTGAGGTTGAAGGAGACGGTCACCGCGGTGATCTGCCCGAGGTGGTTGACCGACAGGGGCCCGAGGCCGCGGGTGACTGTGACCAGGGAGGAGAGGGGGACGAGGGCGTCCTCGGCCGAGCGGATGTAGAGGAGCTCCAGTGCGGCCGGATCGGCCTGAAATTCCGGCGCCAGTTCCATGATCACCTGGTACTGGTTGGTCGGGGAGAAAATGGTCGAGACCTGGCGGGCGCCGTAGGCCGAATAGAGGGTCGTTTCGATCTCTTCGGCGCTCACCCCGAGGGATGCGGCCCGGTCCCGGTCGATGCTGAGGTTGAGCTGGGGGTTCTTGATTTCCAGATCCGAGGTCACGTCCTGCAGCAGCGGCAGGGAGCGCAGTTTCGCTTCAAACTCCGTCGCGGTGGCGTAGAGTTCGTCGCTGTCCGGGCTCTGCAGCACGAACTGGTACTGGGCCTTGGAGGAGGTCGATTCGAGGCGGACCGGCGGCGGGTTCTGGAGAAAGATGCGGATGCCGGGAATCCCCCCGAGCTGCGGCCGCAGGCGCTGGATGATCTGGTCGGCGTTGGCTTCCCGTTCGCTGCGGGGCTTGAGCTTGATGAACAAAAAACCGCTGTTGGAACCGACCCGCGAACCGGAGGCGCCGACGGAGGACATGAAGGCTTCGACGTCGGGGTCTTTAAGGACGATGGCCACCAGTTGGGCCTGATTGCGCTTCATCTCCTCGAAGGAGACCCCCTGGGCCCCCTCGGTGATGCCGCGGATGGCGCCGACGTCGTCGGCCGGAAAGAGCCCCGTCGGGATCCGGGTGAACAGCCAGCCGGTGGAGACGGTGAGTAAGAGGGTCAGGATGAGGACCGACCGCCGGTGACGGAGCACCCAATCCAGGGTTCTTTCGTAGAGACGGAGCCAGCCGTCGAAAAAACGCTCCATGAACTGGTAGAGGCGGCCGTGGCGCGCCTCGGCGTAGGGCTTGAGAAAACGGCTGGCGAGCATCGGCGTGAGGGTCAATGAGACGAAGCCGGACAGGAGGATGGCCACGGCGATGGTGATGGCGAACTCGTGGAGAATCCGGCCGACCATGCCGGCCATGAAGAGGACGGGGATGAAAACGGCGACCAGGGAGATGGTCATGGAGACGATGGTGAAGCCGATCTCCTTCGACCCCCGCAACGACGCCTCCATCGGCGTCTCGCCCTTCTCCATGTGGCGGACGATGTTCTCCAGCATGACGATGGCGTCGTCGACGACGAAGCCGACGGAGAGGGTCAGGGCCAGCAGCGTGATGTTGTTGATCGAGAAGCCGAACTGGTACATGACGGCAAAGGTGCCGACGATGGAGAGGGGGAGCGCCAGACTGGGGATGACGGTCGCCGAGAGATTGCGCAAAAAGAGGAAGATGACGAGGATGACCAGGACGATGGTCAGAATCAGGGTGAACTTGACTTCCGATACCGACTCGCGAATGGAGCTGGAGCGGTCGTAGAGGATGTTGAGCTCGATCGCCCCGGGGAGCTGGGCGCGGAAACTGGGGATCTCCTCCTTGATGCGGTCGACCACCGCGATGGTGTTGGTCCCCGGCTGGCGCTGGATGGCCAGGACCACCGCCCGCGTCGATTTTCCGCCGGCATTGTACCAGGCGGCCACCTTGTCGTTCTCGACGCCGTCGCTGACCGTACCGAGGTCGGAAAGACGCACGGGCGCGCCGGCGCGGTAGGCGACGACCAGCGAGCGGAAGGCCGCGGCGTTGTAGAGCTGGCCGCTGACCTGCAGGGTGTAGGCCTGGCTTTTCCCCTGCACCCCCCCCGTCGGCAGGTTGACGTTCCAGCTCGAAAGAGCCGCTGCGACCTCGTTGAGGCCGATCCCCCGGCTCACCAGCAGCCGTGGGTCGAGGTCGATGCGCACCGCATACTTCTGCGAACCGTAGACCAGGACCTGGGCGACTCCGCTGATCATGGAAATGCGCGGCGAGATGACGGTATCGGCGTATTCGTTGACTTCGGAGAGGGGGAGGGTCGGGGAACTCAGGGCCAGATAGAGAATCGGGGAATCGGCGGGGTTGACCTTGCGGATCGACGGCGGACTCGGCATCTCCTTGGGGAGCTGGCGGGCGGCCTGGGAAATGGCCGACTGGACGTCCTGGGCGGCGGCATCGATATCCCGGTCGAGGGCAAACTGCAGGGTGATGATCGTCGACCCCGCGCCGTTGGTGGAGCTCAGCGACTCGATGCCGGCGATGGTGGAGAGCTGGCGCTCCAGGGGGGTCGCCACGGCGCTGGCCATCGTCTCCGGATTGGCCCCGGGGAGACTGGCGCGCACCTGGATGGTGGGGAAATCGATGCTCGGCAGGTCGTTGACCGCCAGGAGCCGGTAGGCGAAGGTGCCGAAGATCAGGATCGAGAGCATGACCAGGCTGGTCATCACCGGCCGGCGGATGAAGAGGGCCGAGACGTTCATGGCTGCAAGGCCCCGGACTCTTTCACTTCGACCCGGGCGCCGGGAGAGATCCGCTGCTGCCCCTCGGTGACCACCGATTCCCCGGCGGCCAGTCCCGCTTCGATGACCGTCTCGTCGCCGGCGCTGATCCCGACCTTCACCCTTCGCGTCTCCGCGCTGCCGTCCGGCTGGACGACAAAGAGGTACGTCCCCTGCTGGCCGGTCTGTATGGCGGCGCTCGGAACGACCACCGCATCGGCGAGGGTCTCGAGCAGGAGGGCCACCTCGACAAACTGCCCCGGCCAGAGCCGGTTGCCGGGATTGGCAAAGGTCCCCTTGAGGCGGATCGTCCCGGTGGCCGGATCGACCCGGTTGTCGAGAAAGCTCAGGGTCCCGCGCTCCGGCGGTCCGTCGTCGCCGGGAACCTGCGCCGACACTTCCAGGCTTCTTGCCGCCTGGTGCCTGCGCAGTGCCGCCAGGCTCCGCTCCGGGAGGCTGAAGCCGACCAGAACCGGGTGGAGGGCGTTGATGGTGACCAGATCGGGGGCGTCGTTGGCCTTGACCACCGTCCCCGGATGCACCAGCAGCTCGCCGGTCCTCCCCCCCTGGGGTGCACGGATGGTGGCGTAGCGGAGCTGAATGCGGGCCTGTTCCAGGGTGGCACGGGCGGCGGCCAGGGCCGCCTCCAGGCTGTCGGCCTGAGCGCGGACGGTCTCCGCCTCCTCGCGGCTGACGAATCCTTCCTCCAGCAGCCGGGCGTAACGCGCCGCATCGGCTGCGGCCTTTTCCGCCGCCACCCGCGCCTGCTCCCCGTCGGCCTCGGCCTTGGCCAGGGCGGCGGCCAGGGGGCCTTGATCGAGGGTGAAGAGGAGGTCTCCGCGACGGACCTCATCCCCTTGCCGGAAATGGACCCGGGCGATGACCCCGGCGACCTGGGACCGCACCGTGACCGTCGACGAGGCCTCGACCTGGCCGACGGACCGGAGTTCGACCGGCACCGCTTTTTGCTCCGCCCGAGCGACGACGACCGGCACCGGAGGCCGGGCCGGTGCCGGGGTGTCCCCCTTGGCCTTTTCGTCCGGCGAGCAGCCGGTGGCGCAAAATAGGGCGGCCAGCAGTAAGACTTTCAGGAGGGGTGACGGCGAAGGCCGGCGCCGAGGTCGGGGAGTGAGCATCTGGGCCTCATGGAATACGGGCAACCAAAGGAAGTCGTTCTTTGACTTGCAGGGCGCCCGGCGGGATGACGGGAGCTTTATCCTAGCTTTTCCCCTTGTCGGCCGTCAATGGCAAAACCCGCAGGACAGGGTCTTCACGGGGGGTCAGATCCGCCGCCTCGGCCTCCCCGGCGGGGCGCCGCTGCGGTTCCGGAATTAAATGAGGGGCACCGCAGAATACCCCTTGTCCTGAACCGTCCTTTCATGGTCTAATCACTGGATTTGGCTTGCCAAATATCTCACCACCCCCTTGGGAGGGATATTGCTTATGTGCGCAAAGAAGAACGTCAAGACCGTCCGCAACAAGCGTCCGCCGCGAATCAAGCTGCGGGGCTTCAACAATCTCACCAAAACCCTTTCCTTCAACATCTACGATGTCTGCTACGCCCGATCTCCCCAGGCGCGCAAGGAATACCTCGAGTACATCGACGAGGAGTACAATTCCGAGCGTCTGGTCAAGATCCTCACCGAGGTTTCGGACATCATCGGTGCCAACATCCTCAACATCTCCAGCCAGGACTACGATCCGATGGGGGCGAGCGTCACCATCCTCATCGCCGAGGAACCGGTGGAGACCATCAAGCCCGACCAGGTGCTGGCCCATCTCGACAAGAGCCACCTCTGCATCCACACTTACCCCGAGACCGACTCGCGCACCGGGGTCTCGACCTTCCGGGTCGACGTCGACGTCTCCACCTGCGGCAAGATCAGCCCCTTGAAGGCCCTCAACCACCTGATCGACTCCTTCGAGTCGGACATCGTGCTGATGGACTACAAGGTCCGCGGTTTCACCCGCGACGTCAAGGGGAAAAAACACTATATCGACCACAAGATCCTCTCGATTCAGCAGTACATCCAGAAGCACATCCTCGACAACTACCAGTGCGTGGACATCAATATCCACCAGGAAAACCTCTTCCACACCAAGATGCTGCTGCGCGACTTCAACCTCGACAACTACCTCTTCGCCACCGCCGCCAGCGACTTCTCCACCGAGGAGAAGGCCCGGGTCAAGGAGAGCCTGAGCCGCGAGATGACCGAGATCTTCTATTCCAAAAACATCTACTGACCAAGGCATCGCCGCTGCCGATGGAGACCGCCCCATGCCCTCAGTCGTGCACACCGTTCCGGCCGCCCTCTTCTCCCTCCTCCTGCTCCTCATGAGCGGCTGCGCCCCTCCCCCTCTCGGCAACCCCCGACTCCCCTACCCCGGCGGCCAGCCGCCGGAGGTGGGGGAGATCCGCCACCTCGCCACCGGCGTCTCGGTCAGTCAAGGGGAGATGCTGGCGGTTGTCGGCGATGCGCGCATCGTCTATGTCGGCGAAACCCACGACAATCCCGCCTCCCACCGCCTCGAACTCGCCGTACTGCAGGAGATGTCCCGGCGCCATCCCGGAAACATCGCCCTCGGCATGGAGATGTTCACCCCGTCCCAGCAGGGAGTCCTCGACGACTGGACCGCCGGCCGCCTCGACGAAAAGACCTTCCTGAAACGGGTCCGCTGGTTCGAAGCCTGGGGGATGGATTTCGACTACTACCGGGAACTCCTCGATTTTGTCCGCCGGGAGAAGATCCCCCTTCTCGGCCTCAATGCCGAAAAGAGTCTGGTTTCCGCCGTCAAGGAGAAGGGGCTTGCCGGACTCTCCGAGGAGGAGCGGCAGCTTCTCCCCGAGATGGATCTCGACGATCCCTACCAGCGGGCGCAGACCACAGCCATCTTCGCCGGCCATGACCAGGGGGGGCGGCACCTCGAGCGTTTCCTGCAGATCCAGACCCTGTGGGACGAGACGATGGCGGCCAACGTCGCCGCCTATCTGGGCAGCCCCGCCGGCAGCGGAAAGCGCCTGGTGGTGGTCGCCGGCGGCAACCACGTCCGCTACGGGTTCGGCATCCCCCGCCGGGCCTTCCGGCGCCTCCCCACCTCCTATACCCTGGTCGGAACCCGGGAGATCCTCATCCCGGAAGGAAAGGAGGAGTCCCTGATGGACGTCGAGACCCCCGACTTCCCCATGCGCCCCTACGATTTCATCCTCTACTGCGCCTACGAAAGCCTCGAGAAGACCGAGGTCAAACTCGGCGTCCTCCTCGGCACGGACGCCGGGCGGGTGACGGTGGAGGGGGTGGTTCCGGAGTCGAACGCGGAGGCCGCCGGTCTGCAGAAGAGGGACTTTCTCCTGGCCATCGACGGCGAGGCGATAGGCGACACCTTCGACCTCATCTATGCCGTCAAGCAGAAGCGCCCGGGCGACCGGGGGACCCTCCGCATCGAACGGGAGGGGAAAGAGGAGTCGGTGGAGGTTCTCTTTCGGGAGCCGCGGCCGATGGGCAGCCACGGCCAGCCGAAAAAGTAGGAACGGGAGCGGGTCCTTGGCACCGGTCGCTATTTACATGACGAAAAAAGGCCCCCGTTCCGGAGAAGGAACAGGGGCCCTTTTCGTCTCCCTACCCTGATAAACCCTCAGGCCTTGCCGGCGCTGCCGAGGACCGCCTGGTTCTTGTGCTTGATCAGCCTGACCAGTTCGTTGCGCGCCTCGCCGAGATATTTGCGAGGATCGAATTCGCCGGGGTTTTTGGCGAGGTATTCACGGACCTTGGCGGTCACCGCCAGCCGGCCGTCGGAGTCGATGTTGATCTTGCACACGGCGCTGGCCGCGGCGCGGCGCAACTGCTCCTCGGGAACGCCGACGGCCCCTTCCATATGGCCGCCGTAAGCATTGATCAGCTCCACGTACTCCTGCACGACGCTGGAGGCGCCGTGGAGAACGATGGGAAACCCGGGGAGGCGCCGTTCGATCTCCTCGAGAATATCGAAGCGCAGCGGCGGCACCGATTCCCCCTCCTTGAGGCGGAACTTGAAGGCGCCGTGGCTGGTGCCGATGGAAATGGCCAGGGAGTCGACGCCGGTCTTGGCGACGAAGTCCTCCACCTCCTCCGGCTGGGTGTAGGTGGAATGCTCGGCGGAGACCTCGTCCTCGATCCCGGCCAGGACCCCGAGTTCCCCCTCGACGGAGACGTCCCGGGCGTGGGCGTAGTCGACCACCTTCTTCGTCAGGGCGATGTTCTCCTCATAAGGGAGGTGCGAACCGTCGATCATCACCGACGAGAAGCCCGAGTCGACGCAGGATTTGCAGAGCTCGAAGGAATCGCCGTGATCGAGATGGAGGACGATGGGGATCTTCGAGCCCATCTCCGTGGCCATCGCCACGGCGCCCTGGGCCATGTGGCGCAACATCGTCTCGTTGGCGTAGTTGCGCGCCCCCTTGCTCACCTGGATGATCACCGGCGAGGAGGTTTCGACGCAGGCGACGACGATGGCCTGCAGCTGCTCGAGGTTGTTGAAGTTGTAGGCGGGGATGGCGTACCCGCCGCCGACCGCCTTCCTGAAGATTTCCCGGGTATTGACCAGGCCAAGATCACTGAAATGCACCGTATTGCCCATGGATATCGACCTCCTTGCTGAAACGGGGAACCTTGTCGGGCGCCGGCCGCGCCGTGCCGCAACGACCAAGGCATTTTTTCTGCGGCGACAAAGGCTTATTAATATCAGCCAACTGGGGTCAAGTCCAGCCCTAAGTCGCATTTTTATCCCGGCAAAAAGGTTGAAAAAGGGGGGAAGTTCAACTAAGATACGCGGGTTTGTACGCAACCGGCCGCTACGGCCTATTCTTGTTGGGAAGGGATCCTGAGATGAGTAGTACCAAGAAGCAGGAAAACTATTTCAAGGACTGGCAAAACCGGGAAGAGCTCGCCGAAACGGCCCTCCCCCTCATCGGCCGGCTCTACCGCAACCACGGCGTCGTCACCACCGTCTACGGGCGCTCCCTGGTCAACAAGTCGACCATCGACATCCTCAAGGCCCACCGCTTTGCCCGGCAGATTCTCGAGAACGAACTCTCGATCCGGGACAGTTTTCCGGTCATCGAGGCGATGACCCGCCTGGACCTCGCCCCCGGCAAGGTCGACATCGGCAAGCTGACCATCCGCTTCCAGGCCCAGGGAAACGGCCTCGACCTCGACACCTTTCTGCGCCAGGAACTCGCCGCCATCAACACCGGCAAGGCTCCGATCCTCAGCGAGCCCCGCGACGTCGTTCTCTACGGCTTCGGCCGCATCGGCCGCCTTCTCGCCCGCATCCTCATCGAGCAGGCCGGCGGCGGCGACAAGATGCGCCTCCGCGCCGCGGTGGTGCGCAAGGGGAGCGACGACGACCTGGCCAAGCGCGCCAGCCTCCTGCGCCGCGATTCGGTGCACGGCCCCTTCAACGGCGCCATCACCATCGACAAGGAGGAGAACGCGATCATCGCCAACGGCAACATGATCCGCATCATCTACTCCGACGCGCCGGAAACCGTCGACTACACCCAGTACGGAATCAGGGACGCCATCCTCGTCGACAACACCGGCAAATGGCGCGACCGCGACGGCCTCGGCCGTCACCTCCAGGCCAAGGGGATTTCCCGCGTCCTCCTCACCGCGCCCGGCAAGGGGACGATCCCCAACGTCGTCTACGGCGTCAACAACGATCTGATCCGGGACGAGGAGAGCATCCTCTCCGCCGCCAGTTGCACCACCAACGCCATCGTCCCGGTCCTCAAGGCGATCAACGACGGCTTCGGCATCGTCAACGGCCACGTGGAGACCTGCCACTCGTACACCAACGACCAGAACCTCATCGACAACTACCACGACAAGGACCGCCGCGGCCGCGGGGCCCCTCTCAACATGGTCATCACCGAGACCGGCGCCGCCAAGGCCGTGGCCAAGGCGCTGCCGGAACTGGCCGGCAAGCTCACCGGCAACGCCATCCGCGTGCCGACCCCCAACGTCTCGCTGGCCATCCTCAATCTGACTTTGGAGAAAGAGACGTCGGTGGCCGAGCTCAACAGCTATCTGCGCGACGTCTCCCTCGACTCGCCGCTGCAGAACCAGATCGACTACACCAACTCCCCCGAGGCGGTCTCCAGCGACTTCGTCGGCAGCGAGTACGCCGGTGTGGTCGACTCCCTGGCCACCATCGTCGAGAAAAACCGCTGCGTCCTCTATGTCTGGTACGACAACGAGTACGGCTACAGCTGCCAGGTGGTGCGCATGCTCGACCGCGTCGCCGGCCTCGAGCTCCCCTCCCTCCCCGCCTGAGGCAGATTCCATACATCTAAAGACAACGAGGGCGTCCCGGATGGGGCGCCCTCGTTTTTTTTAGTCCTGCCCTACCCCCTGATCAGACCCAGGCATCCTTTGTCCGCCGGCTCTCCCCTTCGTTAATCACCCGGATGGCGCTGCTCCCCTCGATGGGACACTTGGTTTCGCAGATGCCGCAGCCGACACAGCGTTTTTTCAGCAGTCGAGGGAATTTGAGGTTGGTCGCCACCCCCTCGACAAGGACCTCCTTCTCCTCGAAAACAATCGCCTTCTCCCCCGTCGGACAGTGCTCCTCGCAAACCAGACATTCCACCCCTTCGGCAAAAGGGAGACAGCGATTTTTGTCGAAGACCGCCAGGCCGACGACCTCCTTCTTCTTCTCGGCCAGAGGGAGGAGGCGGATGGCGCCGGTGGGGCAGACCTGACCGCAGAGCGTGCAATTGTACTCGCAGTAGCCGATGCGCGGGACGAGGAGCGGGGTCCAGAGACCTGTCGCCCCGGCCTGGAGGAAGGCGGGGTGGAGAGCGCCGCCGATGCAGACTTTCAGGCATTCACCGCAGCGGATGCAGCGGCGCAAAAATTCCTCCTCATTCACGGCGCCGGGGGGACGAAGGAGGAAGGGGTTGCGGCGATAGACCGGCGGAGCGATCCCGACCACCGGCGCGATCAAAACGCCCCCGGCCAGGGAGGCGAGGAGTCCCCGGCGGCTCAGATCGATCCCCACCCTCCCCTTCCCCGGATTGCCGAAGCTCCAAGTCACCCGGCGCTCGGGGCAGAAGTCGCTGCAGTCGAGACAGAGGAGGCACTCCTGGCGGCGATGCCCCCCGGCGGTCACCGCACCGGCGTGGCAGCGCTCGGTGCAGCTCCGGCAATCGGCGCAAAGGGTCCCGGGGCGGCGAACCAGGAGCGCCCTGGAGGCGCAGAGACCGAAAAGGGCGCCGAGGGGACAGAGATTCTTGCACCAGAAGCGCCCCTCGACCTTCTCAAGAAAAATGATCGCGACAAAGACGACAAGGGTGAAGAGGGAGAGGGTGAAGTAGGGCTGCTGGAAGGCCAGGACGGTGTCGCGGAACAGGGGGTAGGCGCCGTTGACCAGGGGCGAAAGGAGGGGCACGGAATGCTGATAGAAAAAATCGAAGAAATCGCTGAGGAGAAGATTGGCGGCCGGATAGAGCGAGAGCGTCAGGGTGCGAAGAAAGATCGCCAGGGGATCGAAGAGCCCGAACAGCTGCACGCCGAAGAGAGCGGCGGCGACTAGGAAGATCAGGAGATAGTACTTGATCCGCCGCCGGCGGGGATAATTGCCGTTCGCTCCGCGCCCCAGCGCCTTGCCGCAGCCGTCGAGGGTGGTGCCGAGGGGACAGATCCAGCCGCAGAAGAATCGCCCGAAGAGCGCCGTCAAAAGGAGCAGGGCGAGGGCCGGCCAGAGAATCGCCCAGGGAAAGGAACCCGGAGCGAAGGCGGCGGCGAGAGCGGCGAGGGGGTCGAGGCGAAAGAGGAGGCCGACAGGATAGGGGAGCCTGTCCTCTCCCCGGTATTCCGTCGCCAGAAAGAGGGCGACGATGATTGCCAGGGAGAGGATCTGGACGGCGCGGCGCAGATTTCGGAGGGTCAGAAGGGTCTTCAAACCATGCGCACCCTGGTTAAATCCATGACCCCCAGTCCGCGCCGGGCCCCGGCAACGATGGTTGGGATCTCCTCGGGGCGAAGGTCGAAGAGAGATACGGCGGCACTGTCGGCGGCGATGATATCGGGAGAGGCGATGAGGGTATTTTTAACGCGCACGTCTTCGAGGCGCCCCCCCTGGGGTCCGTTGGCCACCAGAATCCGGGTGGCGTCGATGAGGGTCAGGGTCGAAGGGATAATGGTGTTGATATCGGCCAGGGACTCGGCGATTTCCCGATGGAGGGTGCCGCGGTTGCCGCCGATCACCCCCATCAGGTTCTTCATCCCCAGGGTAAGAATGGACATGGAGTGATGCTTGGCAATCGGCAGGTTGATCAGGCGGTCGGCATCGAGGGCCGGTCCGTAAAAGGACCAGCGGGTCAGCTCCACCCCCCTCTTGATGTCGAGGTCGCGATAGGCGCGGCGCTCCATGTGCTCGATGACGGCCCGTTCGGATCCGATCTCCTCGACGGCCTGCTGGATGCCGCTCTGCACGTAGCAACGGCGGGGATCGTTGGCACTGCGATCGAAGACCCGCACTTTTTTGGCCCCGGCCTCGAGGCAGAGTTCGACGACGGTGCGCACCACCAGGGGATGGGTATTGGCCGCCAACTCGACGGTCCGATCCCAGCCGATGTTCGGCTTGACCACCACCGTTTCGCCCGGCTTGACGAAGGCGCCCATGCCCCCGAGGGCCGCCACCGTCCGGCGCACCAGCTCCGGGATCTCTTCTCCCCGACGCACCGCCACGGCAGGGAACGTCTCCGGACTTGCCGCGGCGGCCCAGAGGTCGAGAACCGGCACTCCGCCCATGGCCGTCACCGCCAGGGCGCTGCGCAGGGCTTGTCGAACAAATTGGCGGCGATCAATTGCCGGCATCTTGCCTCCCGGGGGAACCCCCCTCTTCAGATCAGCTGACCGTCCTTGAGAAACTGCCGGGCCACGGCGGCGATATTTTCACCGGCGGCCTTCGCTTCGAGGCGTTGCATGGCGGGAGCGTCGATCGCCCCGCCGAGTTTGTTGATCAGACGGGCCAGGGCGGGAAATTTTTTCAACGTGTCCTTGCGCACCACGGGGGCGGCCTGAGCCGCCACCCCCGCGGGGGCCACCCTTGGCTCGTCGAAGCCGATCGGCTTGAGCCAGACCAGGTTGAGCTCCTGGTTGTAGGTGTCCTTGACCGCCTGATAAAGCGCTTCGGGATCGGATATCGCCGCCCCGTGAAGGATTTCCACCTGCCCGACGCCGGTGTACTCCACATAGAGGTCGAGGTCGGCCTTGAGGAGGGAGGCGTGGGCTGCGGCCGAGGAGTCGAAACGCTGGACCTTCACCGACGTCCCGGTGCGCTCGCTGATGAGGATCGACAGGAGCTGGGCCAGGATATCCTGCTGCACCGTCCCGGTGGAGCCGATCACCAGGGTCTTGCCGACGCAGGCCCCGGCGGGGAGGACGGCAGCGGCAAAGAGGATAAAGGATGCCAGAACGAGAGCGAGCAGGGGGAAAAACGTCTTTTTCATAATTGATCTCCTTGGTGCAGGTGCCATGCGTCTATGGGGACCGGAGCGGCGAGGGGCTCGGGGGCCCTGACCGTTCCCAGACTCCGATCGAAACGGTGATCAAAGAAGGTGGAGGCCACGGCCTCCGGATCGCTGCTCCCCCACCAGTTGCCGGGGAGGGTAACGTCGCCCTGCTGTTCCAGCCCCAGCTTGACGCTGTAGGCAAGGCTGCCGACGATGTTGTTCCCCTCGATGACGGCCCTGTCGTCGCCCCGGGTGACGACGAAGATACCGATGTCGTTGTCGCGGATCTCGTTGTGGTGGATATGAGCCGTGCTCCCCCGCTCTTCGTAGCGCAGTCCGTGGCTGTTGTCGTGAATGCGGTTGCCGGCCAGTTCGAGCTTGACCGTCGAGAAGCGCACGCCGTCGACGTTGTAGCGGAAGACCGAGTCGACGATGCGGGCCTGGCAGAAGTGGATCTGGACGCCGCTGTAGGCGTACTCGCTGACCACCCAGGAAAGTTCGGCGCGCCGGGCGAAGTCGAGATAGAGATATTTCCAGTCGGCCTTCTGGGGTTTTGCGGCGCCGCTGGTAAAGACAATCGGCGCCCCCTTCGTTCCCCGGGCGAGAAGTTCCCCTTCCACCAGCAGTTCCGAATCGCCGATGCCGTCCCCGTCCCCGTCGATTTTGCTGAAGACGACGCGGGTCCCGGGAAGGATCGTCAGCCGACCCTCCTTCTTGACGGTGGCCACCCCGCTGATTCTCACCTCGCCCGACCAGACCACCGCCTCGGTGATGACCGGGGAGTTTAAAATCAGCAGGTGCTTTGCCCCCCTCCCCTGACAGCCGCCGGAAACGAAGAGCAGGCACGTCAAAAGGAAGACGGAGGCCAAAGGTTTTCCCCGATTCATCGCGTCCCTCTCAATGGACCTTCCCCCCGTCCGGGGCAGGTTTTGGACGTTCGCCTTCCACGGCGCCGTGGGTCCGTTCGTAGCGGGCGAGGTTGTCCTGCAGCGCCGCAATCAGGCGCTTGACGTGCCGGGGAGAGGTGATCACCCGGCTGCGCACCTTGGCCCGGGGAGCCTGCGGCGGAACGAAGATGAAGTCGAGCGTGAACTCCGAATCGCTGTGATTGACGACGGCCAGGTTGGCATAGACACCCTGGGCCATCTCCTCGTCGAGCTGGATTTCCAGTTTCACCTCGGCGGGTTTCTTTTCGCTCATCATATCTCCATTGCACGGATTAAGGCAACGCCCGGAGAAGCCGGGGATGCTACTGCAGGTCGATCGGCTCGACAATAATAGTGATCCCCTCGAGAGCGGCGCCGGCGCCGACGTCCAGGCCGTGGTCCGCCGACTCGTCGTACATCCCGAAGAGCTCCCCCGGCGCCGGGGAATCGCCGTAGCGCTCCCGGGCGCCGAGATAATAGGTGCCGGGCTCTTTGAGGGTCAGGGTGAAGAGGCCGTCGCTGCCGGTGGCGGGGGAGAGGGCCGCCGGGCGCTGGTGGCCGATGACCCGGTCGGTGTAGGCGAAGACATGAACACCAGGGACGGCCTTGCCCTTGTCGTCGGTGACCCGGCCGGAAACCCTGGGGCCGCTGCGGCGATCGAAGACTTCGCTTTCGGCCTCGTCCTTGACCTTGCGCACCGCCGTCAGCTGCACCCGGACCGTCTTCCCCGCCCTGGCCAGCAGGGGGTTTCCCGGATAGACGGACAGATAGTCCCCCTCGAGGATCGGCCCGACGCGCCCTCCCCCCTGGCGCTTGCGGGCGGCGAGAAAGTAGCCGCTTTCGGGGAGCCCTTCAAAAATAAAGGAGCCGTCGCTCCCGGTGGGGAGGGAGAGCCGGTACCCCTGTCCCTTGAGATCCTCGGCGGCGTCGAGATAGAGAGAGACGTAGGCCCCGGCCAGGGGACGCCCCTCGAATAGGATTTTCCCCTCGATGGCTGCCGAATATTCGTCCTCATAGGCAGCAAAAATTGGCGGGTCGACCGGGACGGCCTGCAGCCCGGCCCAGACGGGACTTCCGGAAACGGCGACGGGGTTGCGCCCGCAAAAGGCAAAATAACGATTTCCTTCGTCGCGGGCGAAGAGGGCGTAGAGGCCGTCCGGCAGTTCGAGCCGGAAAGCGCCGTCCTCCTCCGTCGGTGCCGAGAGGGCCAGGGGGGGAGCGGAGAAGTCGAGGCCGCCATGGGCTTCGACCCGCATCCCGGCCAGGGGGGCATCGCCGAGCACCACCCGCCCCGTAACCGTTCCGCCCCACAGGGACGCCGGCAGAAGGAGGAGGAGAAGGAATAAAATCGTCCTCACGGGGTCACCTCCAGACCGGCCCCTTTTGCCGGCGCCTCCAGCCAGGGGCTGAAGACCACCCGGTCGAGACGATAGCTGTCGGGTCCGAACCCCTCATAGATGACTTCCGGCTTGTCGCAGCGATCGAAAAAGATCTCCAGGTTCCCCTCGCTCCCGGCGGCGGCCAGCTTCGCCGTATCTTTTCCCCACCAGTTGCCGCTGACATCCACGTAGTCGTTGAAGACGGTGGGGGCCTTGGCCAGCAGGGGGTTCTGGCTTTTGCGGGAGAGAGCCTCTTTCTGCACCATGCCGCTCGATCCCGAACGCTTCTCCCAGTCGGCACTCTGGAAAATTCCGAGTTCCACCCCCCTCCCGTTGTCGAGAAAATTGTTCTCTCTCACCTGCGGATAGGAGGAATAGTCGACAAAGAGGGCCAGTCCGTTTTTTTCGATGCGGTTGAGACGGACTTCCGGATTGGACTTACGGTTGTTGTACAACGCCGTCCTGTTCCCCCGCAGCAGATTGCGGGCCACCCGGGGGGAACCGAACTGGTCGTTGCGGATCGCCGTCTCGTTGTCGAGGAATCGATTGTTTTCCACCACCGGATAGGAAAAGGAAAAGTTCACCAAGGCATTTTCGTTCTTCTCGAAGGTGTTGGCGAGAATCGTCGGGGTGTTCTGGGTCTGATTGCAGAAGATGCCGACGCCGTTTTCCACGAAGCGGTTCTTTTCAATCCGGTCGGGATATTTCTGCACCAGGGTTATCCCCTGCTTGTTCTTGAAAAAGAGGTTGTCGACGATGGCGCCGCTGCTGTTGTGGGAGGCGAAGATCGCTGTGTTTGTATGACCTTCGAAATGGTTGCCGCGGATGACCGGAGTCGATTTCATCTCGTTTTCGATTCCCATCCCGTTGCCGACGAAGCGGCAGTCCTCGATGAGGGAGTGCGACTCGCGCAGCAGCTTGATGGCCGCCGTACAGTCGGCAAAGGTGCTGCCGCGCACCGTCAGATCCGTGGCGATACTGCTGAGGGCCGCCTCGGCCCTGGAAAAACGGGCCTGCTCGATGACACTGCCGGGCGGAGCCTCGACAAACTCGATCCCCTGCCACTTCTCCACGGCGATAAAGACAACGGGGGAGGCGGCCGTTCCCTGAACGAGAAGAACCCCCTGCACCATGAGGCGCGCGGCGGCATCGACGGGGCGAACCCGGGTTCCGGCGGCAATGGTCAGGGTCGCCCCGGAAGGGACGGTCACCGGAGCCGCCAGCACCACTTCGCCGCGCCAGGTCGTATTCCCCGACAGGGGTCCGGAATAGGTGGCGGCTTCGGCCAGGGGACTTCCGCAGAAAAACAGAGCAAGAAGCAGGCTAGGGAAGCAATTTCTTTTCCACATGGATGGATATCTCCCGAATCGGCTCGCTTGCGCCGATGGTCACTGCCGAACCCGACTCTCCCCGGTATCGGCCGTAGAGTTCCCCCTCGCCGGCCGGCCCGCCGAAGGCCTCCCGGGCCAGGAGGTAAAAAGGCCCTGCGTCGGGCAAGGAGAGTTCGAATCGGCCGGCGGCGTCCGCAGGCGCCGAAAAGTAGTCGGGTGTTCCGGTCATGGCCGGGTCGCGATAGGCGAAGACGTGAACGCCCGCAGCCGGTGTCCCCTCGGGACCCTTTACCGTACCACGAATCCCCCGGAACGGGGGAGCCTCCCCTTCTTCGAGCATGGAGAGGCGGGTGATCGTTTCAATCCGCACCTCCCGGGTTTCCCCCTCGCGGATGCGCACCGGATTGCCGTAGTAGTAGTTGAAGCGGTCACCGATCTCGATGGGACCGAACTGCCCCCCCTTGGCCCGCTTGCGCGCCAGCAGGTAATAGTCCCCCGGGGGGAGGCGGAGACGAAAGCGCCCCTTTTCCACCGGCTGGATGAAGTACCCCGGCCCCTTGAACCCGTCCTCGGCCGTGTTGTAGACGTAGAGATAGCAGTGTTCGAGAAGTTCCCCCTCGAAGGTGATCTCACCGCGGAGCCCCGAGCGACCGGCGACCGGCGGCGCTTCTTCGGGAATCCTGATCAGGTTGAAGCCGACGTTGGTGTAGGCTCCCTCCCGCACCTGCACCGGCGCGCCGCTGTAGAAGCAAAAGTGACCTCCCGGGCGCGGCGGACCGTCGTAGTCGCGGGCGGTGAGATAATAGCTCCCCGGCGGCAGCTCGAGAACGTAGGTGCCGTCGACGGCGCTCGGCGCCGCCACGGCCACTTCTCTGCCGACGGCGATGTCGGCGATGGCGCGGTAGGCGCGTACCCGGATCTCGGGGACGAGTTCGCCGCGCCAGGCGGCACGCCCCTTGACCCCCGAGGCGCCTTCGGCCTGCACGGCGATCAGAAGCAGCAGCAAAACCATGCCCCAGCGTTTCATGGCAGTTTCTCCAGGTCAGCGGTCAGGGGGACCTTGCTCCAGGGGGCAAAGCGGACGGTGTCCAGGGGGTAGGTTTTACCCCCCTCGGTGAAGGTCGGCGTGTCCCGGCCGTCGGCGATGGAGACAGGATTTCCGCCGGCGCCGGTCTTCTCCAGCTCGGCCGTTTCCTTGAGGCCCCACCAGTTGCCGCGGGCATCGACGGTGCCGTCGAGAACCCGGGGACGGCGCTCGTCTTCGGTGACCTCGTTGCGCGCTCCGCGGCCGAAGGCTCCGACGCTGGAGACTTCCTCCTGCCGGACGACGCTCCCCTTCTCCGCCTCCCAGGCGGAGGACTGGAATTCGAGGACCAGGGCGCTGCCGTTGCCGGTGAAGTCGTTTCCGGCGATCACCGGGTAGGAGGAGTAGGCGACGGCTATGGCGAACCCGTTGTCCCTGAGGTCGTTCCCCTCGACCCGGGGGTCGGAGCGGCGATAGAGGCGAAGGCCGGTCTCGTTGCCGCGCAGCAGATTCCCCTGCAGATGCGGCCGGGCGGCGCGGTCGACGAAAATGCCGACGCCGTTCTTTTCGAAGCGGTTCCCCTCGACCCGCGGGTCGCTGCCGTAGTGGGAGATCATCAACCCCGTCGGATTGCCGGAAAAGACGTTTCTGCTCAACATCCGGGGGAGGGCCCGGTAGATATAGACGCCGAATTTGCCGTTGCCGGTGAAGAGGTTGCCGGTGACCAGCGGCGCCGCTTCGTCCTTGATGAAGAGGCCGACCCGGCTGTTTCCGGAAAACCGGCAGTCCCTGACCTCCGCCGCGCTCTTCTGCTTGATTTCCATCCCGACATCATTTTTTTCGAGACGAAGGCCTTCGAGTTTCGGCGCCCCGCCGCCGACGAAGATCCCGGTGCGGGCGCCGTCCACGGTGCAGTCGGAGAGGACGGTGGCGGCATCGCACCCCTTGAGGACAATCCCCTCCCAATTCCGACCGGTAAAGCGTACGCCCCGGGCGACCAGGCGCCCGGCCACCTCAAGCTTTCCGCCGGAAAAGGTGACGACCGTCCCAGGCGCCACGGTCAGAACAACGCCGGGCTCGACCCGCACCGTCTCGCTGAAGCTGAGTTCTCCTTCCCACAGGGTGGCCGAACTCAGGGTCAGGCTCCAGGCCGGCAGGGGGAGGAGAAGGAGGAGAAGGACCAGGGCGCGCCTCACCAGACCTCCCTCACCACCAGGTCGCCGAGAGGCAGGGATTGGTCCCTCGAAAGAGCGAC
Organism: Desulfuromonas soudanensis; assembly: GCF_001278055.1. Taxonomy (NCBI): domain Bacteria; kingdom Pseudomonadati; phylum Thermodesulfobacteriota; class Desulfuromonadia; order Desulfuromonadales; family Desulfuromonadaceae; genus Desulfuromonas; species Desulfuromonas soudanensis. The sequence continues at coordinate 3,268,327 of NZ_CP010802.1, forward strand.
GCCGTGGTCGGGACGGCCGTCGTAGGTGCCGACCCACTCCCCCGGTTCGAGAGGTCCGCCGAAGGTGCTGCGGGCGCCGATGTAGTAGGTCCCGCCGTCGCCGAGATAGAGGACGAATCGGCCGCCGTCGTCGCTCGGATCGGAAATGTAGCTCGGCTTGCCGACCATGCGGCTGTCGAGATAGGCGAAGGCATAGACCCCGGAGACCGGGTTGCCGTCCTGATCGACGGTGCGGCCGGAAAAGAAGGTCTTGGTTTTGGTGAACTTCCCCTGGCTGAGGCGCTCCTGGCGCTGTCCGCCGTCGACCGTCTTGAGGGGGAAATCGCCGAGAGAGGCGACCGTGCCCCGGGGTACCGTCACCGGATTGCCGGGATAGGTGCCGTTGAGATCGCCGGGCTGAACCTCCCCCATTCGCGACCCGTCGCCCCGGCGGCGCGCCGCCAGATAGTAGCGCCCCGCCTGCAGATTGATCCGGAAACGACCGTCGTCGCCGGCCTGAACCGCCTCGCCGTAGGAAGGCCCCATCAGCCCGGCGGCCTCTTCGGTGTAAATGTAGACGAAGGCTCCGGCCACCGGCGCTCCTGCGGCGACAATCCGCCCGGTCACCCCGGTCCCCGGATCGGGGATCAGGGAGCCGCTCTGTCCCATCTCCCGCAGGGAAAAGGAGGGAATCTCTTTAATTGCGGCATCGATTTCGACGGGGTTGTCCGGACACTCGGCCATCAGCATCCGCACCCGCCCGGCATTCTCCTCCTTCTTCTTGCCGATGAGATAGTAGCGCCCCGCCGGGAGGGTCAGCCGGTAGCGCCCCTCCCCGTCCGTGGAGGTGACGGCAAAGGGGAGAGTCGACCGATCCTTGTCGTTTTTCAGGTAGACCTCGATCTGGGCCCCGGAAAGGGGGTGCTCGCCAAAGAGCAGAAGACCCTGAACCCCCGACTCTTCCCTCTGGGGACAGGCGGCCAGCAGGGGGAAAAGAAGGGCCAGAAAGAGGAGGCGTTTCGTTTTCAGGGCCAAGCGGGACATGACTGATTCCTTTGCGGCAAGGCGCCGGATCATGGCTGCGGGGCGCGATGCAGCAGCACCGGCAGCAGGGCCAAAGCGTAGACCAGCACGCCGCCGAGAAGGGTGAGATTGAACCCGAAATTCATCGCCATCACCACCGCCAAAAGGGCCCCGAGAACGCTGGTGGCGCTGTTGATCCCCCAGCTCCAGGGGACGGCAGAGCCGTCCCGGTGAAAAAGTGCCATCCCCAGGGGGAGGGGCATCCCCATGAGAAGACCCAGGGGAGCCAGAAGAAGGACGGCCAGCAGACAGCGCCAGAGGATCGGTGCGCTCATCGCCGCGTCGAGGGGGAGCGGCAGGGCATAGATACTGAAAAGAGCGAGCAAGACCAGTGCCAACAGCACACGGAGGAGGGTACGGCGGCGATTTTTGTCGGAGAAGCGTCCGGCCAGTAGACTGCCGACCCCGGAGAATACGAGAAGGGAAAAGAGGATGACCGCCAGAGAATAGATCGGCGGACCGAGAAAGAGGATAAAACGCCGCATCAGCCCGATCTCGATAAACATGAAGCCGAGACCGAGGCAGGCAAAGTAGCCGATCCGCCCCGCCGTCCCCGGCTCGCGCAGACCCTGGCGCCGCCAGAGAAAAAGAGGGACGAAGAAAAAGAGGGCGACGAAGCCGGCCACCACGACCAGGAGGTTGCGCAGGGTCAGAACCGCCCGATCCTCAAAATTGCTCTGGGCCGGGAACGTAAAGAGCCTTATGAAATCCAGGGGCTTATACATGTAGTGGAAAAAGGGGCGGTCGTCGCTGGTCGGAGTGATATCGAAGGGATAGGCCCGGTAATATTCGGCACTCCCCCCCGAGGCGATCAGCTCCGGAAAGGGGCCGGTCCCCGAGCGGCTGTCGGGAAGAAAGACGACGTCGAATTCCTTCTGGCGAGCCAGCTCCCGCAGCCGGGCTATCTCCTCGGGTTTGAAGGGGGAGCGCTTGAGCATGAAGTTGGCCAGCCCCCGCTCCTTGATGACCGCCAGGTGCGCCGCCGGGTCGGCCACCCCTTCCTCCTTGAGGAGGGCCAGGCCGAGGGAGACCAGGCGCAGCGTCTCCCGCTCGAAGATGAAGCGGGAGATGGTCAGAATTCCGTCAGGGCTCAGATGGTCCCAGTAGTCGCGGAAGGCCTCGACGGTATAGAGGTTGTTTTCCGACAGGGTAAAGGCTCCGGCGGCCGGCGCCATCCGCCCGAAGACGGCCGAGGCCTGGATGATGTCGTAGCGTTCGGAACTGCGGCGGATATAACTGCGCCCCTCGTCGACTTCGAGGCGCACCTCGGGGCGACGGTAGAGCTCCCCGGTGAAGGAGCCGAATTCGTCGTTGACCCCGGCGACGATGAGGTTGTTGACCTCGACGGCGGTGACCTCCACGGCGTCCATGGCCAGAGCGGTCAGGACGTCCTTCCCGCCGCCGGGGCCGATCACCAGCGCCTTGGGGCGCTGCTGCAGGTAGTAGGGGAGAGCGATGACGTTGTCGCGGAAAAATCCGAGGGTCTTCTCCCCCTCCCAGCGGTACATGGTGGTGTAGCCGGTGTCGTCGACCACCATCCCGAGCTGTTCGGGAATCGGCCCCTGGTAGGTTCGCGACAGCCCCCAGGCCTGCCCCATCTCCTGGCTCTGGGAAGGGTAGACGGCGACCCGGGAGAAGGAATTCCAGGAACTCCACAGCAGATTGGGCTCGTAGCGTCCGCGGGCGAAGCGGATATCGGCATAGCCGTAGAGAAGGTTCGCTCCTCCGGCCGCCAGAAGGAGAAGCAGGACGCCCCAGAGGCCGAGACGGTGAAGGGAGGGGGTCTGGGGCGGCAGGAAGAGGGCGGCGGCCAGCAGGCCAATGACGGCGATGACGAGGATGGCGGTGATCCCCCCGACCAGCTTGAGCACGACGATGATCAGCAGGCAGCCGGTGCCGGCGCCGAGGAGATCCCAGAAGTAGAGGCGGTTGATGGCAGCGAGGTAGCGGGAGAGGAGGAGGGTCAGGGCGAGGCCGGCGAAAAAGAAGGGGAGCGAGGTCACCAGGTAGAGGAGGGCGATGACCAGCAGGAGGCTCCCCGGAACCCCCCGATCGTAGAATCCCTGCTGAAACGGCTGGTAGAAGGGCTGATGAAAAAAGGAGAGGACCTTGAAGCCGAGCTGGGGATAGAGCCGAAAGAGGACGAAGATGAAAAAAAACAGCGCCACCGACAGGGCGAAGAGGACCGAGAAACGGGCCGCAAGAAAGGGAACCCTGTCGGCCGGAAACCAGGCCGGGCGCAGATAGACGAGGAGGGCTGCGACCCCCATGCCGAAGAGCGCCAGAGAAATGGCCATGGAGGCGAAGTGGTACCACATGAGCACCGAGAAGATCCGGGTGAGGACCAGCTCGTACATCAGGGTCGCCAGGCAGAGGAAGAAGATGCCGCCGTAGATACGGCCGGTGGGGGATGTCAGGGTGCTCATGGTTGCGTCTCGAGGGGGATCTCGATCAGGTCGAGGGCATAGAGGTTATGGTCCCGGGAACCGACGACGATCCGTTTGCCGAAGAGCGCCGGCGTCCCCTGGATCTCCCCTTCGGCGCGGAAGGTGGCCAGCAGATCGCCGCTGTCGGCGCCCACCACCAGGAGGGAGCCGCTGTTGTCACCGATGAAAATCCGGCCGTCGATCAAAAGAGGGGTGGCGTAGATGCTCGCTCCGGTATCAAGACTCCAGATCGTCGCGCCGCTGGCGGCATCGAACTTCCACAGTGTGCCGCCGGCGGTTCCGAGAAAGAGATCGCCGCCGGAGTAGACGGGCGCGCCGTAATAGCACGGCTCCCCCAGCTCTTTTCGCCAGCGTTCGACCCCGGAGCGGTCAAAGGCGACCAGGGTGCCGCTGCGCGTGACCACCACCGGACCGGCCGGGGTCAGGGCGGCCGGAGCCAGCAGGGGAGCTTCGAGGAGGACGCTCCAGAGGAGGGTCCCGTCCAGGGCGAGGGCGCTGAAGGTGCCGTCGCCGCCGCTCAGATAGAGGCGGTCGCCGTCGAAAACCGGAACGGCGCGCAGAGGCGATCTCCCCCTGTACTGCCAGCGGACCTCTCCCGAGGCGGCCTCGAGGGCGAAGAGCGTGCCGTTCCAGGCCGGAAGCAGAAGGAGATCGGCCACCGGCAGAGGGGCGCCCTGGCGATGATCGTCCGCCGGGGAGGGGCCATAGCCGAACCGCCATTGCAGCGCCCCGTCATGGCGGTTGAGAGCGTAGAGCTGCCGCCCCCAGCTTTGACAATAGAGCGTATCGCCGGAGAGGGCCGGCGCAGCGTCGACCACCTCGCCGAGGTCCTTCGACCAGCGCTGCGCCCCCTTGGCGTCGAGGGCGACGATTCTGCCATCCCAGCTCGCCAGATAGAGGAGATCGCCGGAGACCGCAGGAGAAGCGTCGACATAACCCCCGGTGGCAAAGCGCCAGGCTTCGGATATCCCCAGCGCCTCCCTGGGGCCGCTCTGCGGGAGCCAGGCGGAAGCAGGTTCGAGAAAGACCTCGCCGATGGAAGGGTCGCGCCTGCGATCGTAGATCGTCGCCGCAACGCCCTCGGGGTCGGCCGTGCCCCACCAGTTGCCGGAGAGGCGGACGTCGCCGGTGAAGAAATCGCCGAGGCGGAAGTTTTCCCGATTGCCGTAGATGTTGTTGCCGTGGATGGACGGAGTGCGGTCGGTCTCGAAGAGAAAAATCCCCGAACCGTTGTTGCGGATGATGTTCCCCGTCACCTCCACCTCGGAATTGCGGAAGTTGATCCCCTTCCCCTGGTTCTTTTCGATGAGACAGTTGCGAATTGTAAAGGTGGCCTGGCCGAGGCGGCAGCCGTCGATATTGTGGGCAATGGTGCAGTCCTCCACCAGGCCGCGGGTGAAATGGGCGTGCAGGGTGTAGGCGGAGTCGCGGATCTGGCAGTAACGCAGATGGACGTCCCTGGAAAAATCGACCCGCAGCTCCAGCCAGTCTCCCGGACGGGGATCGGCGCTCGCGCTGCGGAAGAGGATCGGCTGCAGGCGCGTCCCGAGGGCGTGCAGAGCCCCCTCGACGACCAGGGTGGAGTCGCCGAGCCCGTCGCGGTCGAGGTCGCGACGGACGAAGGCGATCTCGGTCCCGGGAAGGATGGTCAGGGTCGCCCCCTTGAATACCTTGACGGTCCCGTCGATGAGAATCCGCCCCTGCCAGAGCGTATCCCGATGAATCTCCGCCGGGGGCAAAAGGGGGCGATCCGTCCCAAAGAGGCCGACGCAGCCGCCGAGGACGAGGGGGAGGAGCAGCAGCAGCCGTTTCACCACATTTCCTCCACCACGATGTCGACGGCGCTGCGCTTTTCGCCGGTTTCAAGGGAGAGGGAATGGTCGGCGCTGGCATCGTAGGTGCCGTAGAGATCCCCGGGTCCGGGGGCGCCGCCGAGGGTGTTCCGGGCGGCGAGAAAATAGGTCCCCCCCTCGGGGAAGGAGAGGATGAAGACGCCGTCGGCGCCGGTCGGCTGGGAGACGTAAAGGGGGCGGTTGAGCATCTGGCCGTCTTCGTAGAGAACGGCCCGCACTCCGGCGACGGGAGTCCCCTGCCGGTCGAGGATCCGGCCGGCGATGCTCGTCTGGCCGAAGAGATTGCCGGCCATCTCCGTCACCTTGGCGGGGACCTCGAGCATGGGGATGGCGACCCGAGCCACCTCCCCGTCCTTGACGGTGAGGGGATTTGCCGGATAGTAGCCGACATGGTCCCCGGCCTGCAGAGGGCCGGTGCTGGAATGCCCCCGCCGCTGCCGGGCGAGGAGATAGTAGGTGCCGGCCGGAAGGGCGGCCTCGAAAACCCCCTCTCTGTCCGTCGGACCGGCCATCACGTACCCCATCCCCTTGAGGCGACTGGTGAGGTCCGTATAGACGTAGATCGTCGCTTCGGCCTGGGGCCCTTCTTCCCCGAAGGCCCGCCCGAGAACCCCGGTGGCGACGAAGGGTTCCTCCGCCGGGGGACTCCCAGCCTCCGGGACCAGCCCGAGGTTCATCTCCGAGAGTCCCTCGGACGGGACGGCGACGGGGTTGCGGCCGTAAAAGGAGAAGAGTCCGGCGCCCCGGGCGAAAAAATAATATTCCCCGGGAGGGAGATTGAGCTCGAAGCGGCCGTCGGCCGCCGTCGGCAGCGAAGAATAAGCGGGGGGTCCGGCCAGGGTTCGGGCCGTGACGGGATAGGCCAGCACCCGGACGTCGGCGGCCGGGGTGCGATGGCTGGTCACCTTCCCCTCCACCCTGACCTCCGCGACCGGATTGGGTGACAGGCAGCCGGCCAGAAGAAAAAAGAGTCCCAATGTCGCGATGAGTCGAAGTTGCATAGCGTCCCTGATTAGCACGATTCGTTCCAAGAGGCGTCGGACGGCGGGCGCAAAAAGAGAGGGCTGCTCACTGAGCAGCCCTCTCCCGGTTTTCGGCAATCCCCGTCGAGCTGTTACTTGACCACCTGACTGAGCATGTTGGGCCTGGTGAGGGCGGGCTCGATGATCTCGAGGGTCTGACCGGTTTTGACCCCGTTCATCCGCGCCTCGATGCCGCTGGGGAAGATGGCCAGGACATCGTAGGTTTTGCCGGAGCTGAGGCCGAAGTGCAGCTCCTGGGGCTCCTGGGCACAGAAGCCGCTGGCGCTGCGCAACTCCCGCAGGGCGAGGAGTTTGTCCTGGCCCTTTTCGAAGACCTTGACCTTGGCTCCAAAGGAGTCACGATTGGAGACGGTGCCGGTCAACTTGACCTTGATCCAGTTCTTGTCGTCCTGGTTGTTTTTGTAGAGCTTGTTGGGGGCTCCCCAGTTCACCACGTAAAGGTCGAGATCGCCGTCGTTGTCGATATCGGCAAAAGCGGTCCCCTTGGTGCGGACCGTCTGGCACTGGAGCTGGGGCTGGGATTCGGCGATGTTGACGAAATTCCCCTTGCCGTCGTTGACGTAGAGCTGGTTGGCGAGCTTGCAGTCCCCTTCGTAGAGGTCGACGTCGCCGTCGTGGTCGATGTCGCCGAAAGTCGGCCCCTTCCCCCACCCTTCGTGATCGGACTTGATCTTCTCCGAGGCCTGGGTGAAATGCCCCTTGCCGTCATTGAGATAGAGGTTGTTGGGCCCGACGTAGTTGGAGACGAAAAGATCGAGGGTCCCGTTGTTGTCGATGTCGGCAAAGGTGGCGCCGAGGCCCCAGTTGCCGTCGTCGACGCCGGCGGCCTTGGACGTTTCGGTGAAGGTGCCGTTGCCGTTGTTGATATAGAGCTTGTTGGGCTCGCCGGCCGGATAACGGCCGTTGACCACGTAGAGATCGGCAAAGTTGTCGCCGTTGACATCGGCCCAGACCCCCATCCAGCTCCAGGAGCGGTCGCCGACGCCGGCGGCATCGGTCACGTCGCCGAAGGTGCCGTCGCCGTTGTTGCGGAAAAGGACGTTCTTGGCGCCGACGCCATAGTTGGCGCAGTAGATGTCGAGAAAGCCGTCGTTGTCGTAGTCGACGAAGGAGGCGGCGTAGGTGAAGGCCTTGAGGCCGACTCCGGCCTTTTCGGTGACATCCTCGAAGGTGCCGTTGCCGAGGTTGCGGAAGAGGCGGTTGGCCTCGATTTCATACTGTCCGCCCGTGGCAAGATAGAGGTCCATGTAGCCGTCGTTGTCGTAGTCGCCGAACACGCTCCCCATGGCGAATCCGGGATAGTCGAGTCCGGTTCCGGCCTTGGCGGTAATGTCCTCGAAGCGGCCGGCGCCCTTGTTCAGGTAGAGCCGGTTGGCGCCCCCCTTGTTGGAGACGTAGAGATCCGTGAGCCCGTCGTTGTTGATGTCGGCAAAAGCGACCCCCTTACCGAGACCTTCGTCGGCCACACCGGCAGCGGTGGAAATGTCGACAAACTCCTTGGCGACCGCGGTGCCGGCGAAGACCAGCGCAGTCACAACCAGAATCGCCCCTAATGTTTTTTTATCCATGGTCCTCTCCTTTTCACCGAAAACGCAGATTCATTTCTTGTGTGCAGTATCAGCAATCCCTGTTCCAAGACTTTCAAAAAAACGGGAACGGGTTCAATCCTTATAGCAAGGAGAACGGGCAAGTCAAGACCCCTTCGCCATGTGGCCGGATCATCCTGTCTTCTGGCGGAGAATTGCCAGCAAAACGCCCTCGGGCGGGATGTTCTGCAAAAAACGCGCCCACCCGCTTCTGGCAGAAACCCGTCACCGGGACAGGTTGGAGCGTCAGAAGTCCATCAGCTGAACAACTGATACCCCCAGCCGAGAAGGACCGCCCCGCCAAGGCTCACCCCGAGGTAGACCAGAACCACCCGGCGGCGGAACATCCCCCACAGGGCGAGGATGGCCGGGAGACTGGAAACCGGCCCGGCCATCAGGAGGGTCAGGGCGGCGCCGTGGTCGATCCCCCGCTCCAGGAGTCCGGCGAGGATGGGAATGATCGGAATCTGATTGGTCGGCAGCGGCAGCCCGATGAGTCCGGCCAGCAGCACCGAGACGAAACTTTTCTGCCCCACCAGCAGGGTGATCCAGGAGAGGGGGACGAGGGTGACGATCAGGGCCTCGAGAACGATGGCCAGCAGCAGGTACTTGCCGACGAACAGGGCGGCGTCGAGGGTCCGGTCGCAGATGAAGCGCAGCCGGCTCGCCCGTGGAACGATGGTCATGGTGCGCACCGCCACGCCGTTGGCCGAGCCGATCTCGTAGGCGCTGGCCAGGGTGCCGTCTTCCCGATGGACGGGGCGCAGGGTGACCTGATCCCCGGCGAGAAAACCCTGTCTGACCAGCGCCTGGACGACGAGTCCGGCCGAAAGGCCGAGGACCCCGGCGCCGAGGAATTTGAGCACGGCCCATTTGAGGCCGAGGCCGCTGTAGGTCAGCAAGAGGGCATCCGGACCCATGATCGGCGAGGTCACCAGCAGGGCGATGAGGGGCGCCAGGGGGGTGCCGAGCATCGCCAGGGAGATCACCACCGGCAGGATGCCGCAGGCGCAGAGGGGAGAGACCATGCCGACGCCGACGGCCAGAACGATCCCGTAGGATCCGGCGCGGTTGACGTAGTCACGCAGCCGCAGATCGAGACGGTACCCCTTGATGACGCCGACAAGGACCACCGAGAGAAGAAAAAACCACCACATCCGGGCGATTTCGTCGCCGATGACGGTGAGGATCTGCAGCAGAATCGATTCAGGCATGGCGACCGTCCACCCCGAGAGCTTCGGGATCGGAAAGGACGGGACGCACTTCGAGGAGATTTTCTTCGTCCTCGCCGCGGAGCCTGACCAGCACCCCCTCGAGGATCGCCTCCCGTCGGCCTTCCCGCTCCCTGAGTTCCTCTCCCGAGAGTCCCGGGCGCTCCCGCTCCAGAACCTCGCTGACCTTCCGGTACTCCCCGGCGATGGCGAGGGCTTCCGCACTGAGGGTCGCTTCGACCCCCCCGCCGTCCTGACGGCGCACCAGCGTCAGGGCGTGCCTCCCTTCCTCGCGGACCAGGAGGTTGCCGGCGGCCAGGGTGCAGCCGGTGGCGACTCCGATGCCGTCCAGGGCGCAGGTCCGGGTATGGTAGATGGCCAGGAGATCCTCATCGGGATCGGCGGCCAGATGCCGGAATACGGCGTAGCCGAGACGACCGCCGAGCGTGCTCATCGGGCAGCGGTGGCCGTGACGGCGATAGATCTCCTCAAAGAGCTCCGGCGGCACCGCCCCGGGGAACGTTCCCCCTTCAGAATTCATAGTGATGCGGACAGTCGGTATCACGAATCTGGTGGTACTTGGCGGTCATGTCCGGGGTGAGAAAACAGCGGACCTCCTTGACGGCCCGAAGAAAATGCTCGCGGGTCACCGTAGGGCTGTCGGTCTTGATGGCGTTGACCGTGGCCCGCTTGCAGAGGCTCTCGATATCCCAGCCGACGTACCCCTCGCTCAGTTCCGAGAGCTCCTGACGGTCGATCCCCGGGGCCAGATTGGGCATTTTGTCCATGTAGATATCGAGCATCCCGCGGCGATCGACGGCGGTGGGGGGGTGAACGAAGACCTTGCGGTTGTAGCGCTTTTTCTCCTTGATCAGCGCCTGGTCGACGGTGTCGATGCGGTAGCAGGACCCGAGGAGCATGACGTTCGGGACCTGGTTGATGCGGTCGACCTGCTCGATGAAGAGCCGTGTCAGATCCTTGTCGGCAAAGGTCGGCGGCACGGCGCGCAGGTTCCCCGGACTCCACTCGTAGTCGCACCCGGCCCGCGGCGCCAGCCACTCGCAGTCGGAGATGAAGAGAACGCAGGGGGCTTCATGGATGGCACAGTCGAAGGCCTCGACGAGCTCCGGCCCCTTGCCGAGCATCTCCTGCCCGGAGATATAGACGAAGCTGACCCCCGCCTCCCTGGCGCAGGCTTCGGCGAGCATGGTGATTCCGGTGCCGAGGGGGCCCCAGAGCATGACTCCGGCGGGAATCCCCAGGTTGTGCTGCCTGAGGAGTTCGGGCTTTTGCAGGGGGAGACAGACCATCTCCTTGAGGGTTTCCTTGACGTCGGCGTAGCCGCCGATGTCGTCCCAGCCGAGGATGGGATCCCGGACTTCGTAAAAGATGTTGCTCAGTTTTCTATGCATGATTTGACCTGTCTCGTCGCCCCGAAAGATGAGCGGACGGATTGGAATGGGAGCCCGGACGGAAAGAGGGTGCGTGACACGATGGGAGCAACATCCATGCCACCTTGACTCTCTTCCGTCTCCCCCTATAATAGGGGTGCTGTCGGATTAAAGGAGCCGTTCATGGAAAAATTCATTCTGGCCATCGACCAGGGGACCACCGGGACCACCGCCCTGCTGATCGACCGCCAGCTGCGGGTCCGCGGCCGGGCCACCGTCGATTTTCCCCAGCACTTCCCGAGGCCGGGATGGGTGGAACACGATCCGGAAGAGATCTGGTTTTCGGTGCAGCAGGCCGTCCGCCGCGCCCTGCAGAACGGCCATATCAAGCCGGGAGCCCTGGCCGGTATCGGCATCACCAACCAGCGCGAGACGACCCTCCTCTGGGAGCGCAGCAGCGGCCGGCCGGTCGCCAACGCCATCGTCTGGCAGTGCCGGCGCAGCGCCGAGATCTGCGAAGAGTTGAAAAACCGGGGGCTGGAGGAACGCTTCCGTCAAAAGACCGGGCTCCTTCTCGATCCCTACTTCTCGGGGACCAAGCTGACCTGGCTGCTGCGCGACGGTCCCGAACTGCACCGCCGCGCCCTGGCGGGGGAACTGGCCTTCGGCACCATCGACACCTTCCTGGTCTGGCGCCTGACCGGCGGCGCCAACCACGTCACCGACGTCTCCAACGCCTCGCGCACCCTGATGATGAATCTGGAGGACCTCTCCTGGGATGAGGAGCTCGTGGAGCTGCTCGAAGTTCCCGGAGCGCTCCTGCCGGAAATCGTCCCCTCCTCGTCCCCCTACGGCCAAACCCGGGGGCTGGAATTCCTCCCCGACGGCATTGTCGTCTCCGGCATGGCCGGCGACCAGCAGGCGGCCCTCTTCGGCCAGGCCTGTTTCAACGCCGGCGAGGCCAAGTGCACCTACGGCACCGGTGCCTTTCTCCTCGAGAACACCGGGGAGGAGATCGTCCGCAGCCAAAACGGCCTGCTGACCACCGTGGCCTGGCAACTGGGGGGACGGACCAGCTACGCCCTGGAAGGGAGCGCCTTCATCGCCGGGGCCGCGGTGCAGTGGCTGCGCGACGGACTCGGGGTGATCCCGGCCGCCTCCGACATCGAAGCGTTGGCATCCAGCGTCCCCGACAGCGGCGGGATAATCTTCGTCCCGGCCCTGACCGGTCTCGGCGCCCCCCACTGGCGCAGCGAGGCGCGGGGGACGATCAGCGGCATCACCCGGGGAACGACGGCGGCCCATCTGGCCCGGGCGACCCTCGAAGGCATCGCCCTGCAGATCTGCGACCTGGCCGGAGCGATGGGGGAGGACCGCGGACAACCGATGGTCCTTCTCAAGGTCGACGGCGGCGCCGCCCACAACAACCTCCTCATGCAGCTGCAGGCCGACCTCTCCGGGCTCACCGTGGTTCGCCCGTCGATGGTGGAAACCACCGCCCTGGGGGCGGCGATGCTTGCCGGTCTCGGATGCGGCTTCTGGACCGACGTCGCGGCCCTGTCCGCCGCCTGGAGCGAAGAGCGGCGCTTCCTGCCGCAGATGGCACCCGAAGAGCGCGGCGAACTCCTCGACGCCTGGCACCGGGCGGTGCTCAAGGCCTAGAACGACGGGCGCCTCTCCTAGAGATCGTTGAGGAGACGGTAAATGCGCTGCTCCAGTTCCCAGATGGCGGCGGCGCGATCCTCCTCTCCCTGCTCATCGAGAAAAATTCGCGCCCGGTCGAGCTGGGTGTGGGCCTTGAGGAGGACCGGAGTGAGCTGGGATTCTAGCTTGATTCGGGGGATTTCCCCCACCTGCTCCTGCAGCTCACGCAGTCCCTGGACCCCCTGATTGTAGCTCTCCACCTCCGCCCGCCCGGCACCGACGACGGCCGCCAGCTCCATTCCGTACCCCTCGATATCCCGCACCAGCTCCCGATAACGATCCGATATACTCATAGTCTGACGACTCCCTCTGGGACAAAGACCTTGGCTGCAATGGAAAAGGAACATGGTAGTCAAAAGCCCCACCATTGACAACGATAAAAACCCTTAAAAAAGTTGACTTGGCCGGGAGGCAGCTGGTAACGTGAGGTCACATTTTGAGATCGAAGCCCTAGGGGAGTAGTCTACTGAGAGCCTTGCAACGGCAAGGCGACCCTTTGAACCTGATCCGGATCATACCGGCGTAGGGAAGCGGCGCGAACATCGGAGAGGGAGACCTCTTTGCTGGGGCCGCTTTTCGCGGCCCTTTTGACGTTTATGCGCATCCATATCAACGAAAAATCAGCCGAAATGGCCGACGACGCCACCCTCCTGCAGGTGCGGCAGCGTTTCAAGGCCGACGCCGACGTGATGATCGTCAACGGCTTCCCCGCCACCGTCGACGCAAGGCTCTGCGACGGCGACCGGGTGGTCCTGATACGCCGCGGCGAGCGCCCCGACGCCGATGAGCTCGAGGCGTTGATGGCCGCCCGCCACACCCCGGGCGTACACGCCCGGATCAAACGTTCTGTCGTCGGTATCGCCGGTGCCGGCGGCCTCGGTTCCGCCATCGCCGTCGCTCTGGCGCGGATCGGGGTGGGGACACTGATCATCGCCGACTTCGACGTCGTCGAACCGTCCAATCTCAACCGCCAGCAGTATTTCATCGACCAGATCGGTCTCCCCAAGGTCGTGGCCCTGGCTGAGAACCTGGCGCGGATCAACCCCTACGTCAGGGTTGCCGCCCACAACCTGCGCCTGACCCCGGACAACATTCCGCAGCTCTTCGGCGAGGTGGACGTTCTGACCGAAGCCTTCGACGGCGCCGACCAGAAGGCCATGCTCGTCGAAACCTTTCTCGGATACTGCCCCGGGAGGCCGCTGGTCGCCGCCTCGGGAATGGCCGGATACGGCCCTTCCAACACCCTGACCACCCGCCGCGCCGCCGGCAATTTCTATCTGGTCGGCGATCTGGAGTCGGCCGCCGGACCCGGCGAAGGGCTGATGGCCCCCCGGGTCGGCATCGCCGCCCACCATCAGGCCAACGCCGTGCTGCGACTCCTCCTCGGCGAAGAACCGGGGTGAAGAACCGCGTCTCGGGCAAGACGCAACAGAAATCCACCTTAATAACGACAGAAAAGCAGGGTGTTTAGCCACCAAGACACGGAGACACCAAGAAGAGCAACGAAAGGAACCAGCCTTACTTGGTGCCTTGGTGGCAAATTTAAACTTTCATCGATTTCTAAGTACCCCAGGAGAGCCTTAGAACCATGATGATCACCGTTAATGGCCGAGAGCGGGAGGTCGCCCCCGGAACGTCCGTCGGCGCCCTCCTCGAAACGCTGAACATGGAGATCGCCCGCGTCGCGGTTGAATTCAACCGGGCAATCCTCCCCCGGGATCGCCTCAGTGCCACCCTGCTGCAGGAGGGGGACACCCTGGAGATCGTCCAGTTCGTCGGCGGCGGATAGATTTTCGACCGAACGCCTGATTCCCCAAACCCTTCACCGAGGATGACCCAATGGATCCGTTGATCATTGCCGGCCGCAGCTTCCATTCCCGCCTGCTGGTCGGCACAGGCAAATTCGCTTCCAACGCCGCCATGGTCTCAGCCATGGAAGGATCGGGAGCCGAGATCGTCACTGTGGCCCTGCGTCGCGTCGACATCGACAATCCGGCCGACAGCATGCTCTCCCACATCGATCGCAACCGCTATCTCCTCCTCCCCAACACCAGCGGCGCCCGCGACGCCGAGGAGGCGGTGCGCCTGGCCCGTCTGGCCCGGGCCGCCGGCTGCGAGCCGTGGGTCAAGCTCGAGATCACCCCCGACCCCTACTACCTCCTCCCCGATCCCGTCGAGACCCTCAAGGCTGCCGAGATCCTGGTCAAAGAAGGGTTCATCGTCCTCCCCTACATCAATGCCGACCCGGTGCTGGCCAAGCGCCTGCAGGAAGTCGGTACCGCCACCGTCATGCCCCTCGGCGCTCCCATCGGCTCCAACAGGGGACTCAGGACCCGGGATCTCATCGCCATCATCATCGAACAGGCGATCGTTCCGGTCATCGTCGACGCCGGACTCGGCGCCCCGTCCCACGCCGCCGAAGCGATGGAAATGGGAGCCGACGCCGTCCTGGTCAACACCGCCCTCGCCGTCAGCGCCAACCCCGGCGGGATGGGGATCGCCTTCAAAAAGGGGGTCGAGGCCGGCCGCGAGGCCTACCTGGCCGGACTCGGCAGGCAACAGGACCGCGCCGAGGCGTCGAGTCCCCTGACCGGATTCCTGGGAGACTGATGCCGTGTCCTTCGTCGACGAAATCAATAAATATGATCCGGAACAGGTCCGCGCCGGGATCGCCGCCAAGACGGTCAGCGACGTCGAGCGCGCCCTCTCCTCCGAGCGGCTGCGCCCTGACGATTTCATGGCGCTGATTTCCCCCGCCGCCGAAGGTTTTCTCGAGGCCATGGCGCAGAAGGCGCACCGCCTGACCCGGCAACGCTTCGGCAACACCATTCTCCTCTACGCCCCCCTCTACATCTCCAATGAATGCAGCAACGGCTGCCTCTACTGCGGCTTCAACGCCCACAACAGGGTCCCCCGTCGCACCCTGACCCTCGACGAAGTCGAGCGGGACGCCCGCATCCTCCACAACCTCGGGTTCCGCCACATCCTCCTGGTGACCGGAGAAGCCCCGGCCAAGGTCGGCAACGATCTCCTGGCCGCCGCGGCGCGGCGCATCCGCCCCCTGTTCAGCTCCATCTCCATCGAGGTCTACCCCATGGAGGAGGCGGGGTACGCCCAGATGGTCGAGGCCGGAGTCGACGGCCTCACCGTCTATCAGGAGACCTACGACCGCGCTCTCTACAGCCAGCTGCACCCCTTCGGCAAGAAGCGCGACTACGATTTCCGCCTCCTCACGCCGGAGAGGGCCGGGGCCGCCGGTCTGCGCCGCATCGGCATCGGTTTTCTCCAGGGGCTCGGCGACTTCCGCAGCGATGCCTTCTTCACCGGGCTGCACGCCCTCTACCTCTCCCGGAACTTCTGGCGCACCCAGATCTCCGTCTCCTTTCCGCGGATGCGCCCGGCCGAAGGGGGTTTCTCCCCCCCCAGTCCGGTCTCCGACCGCAGCCTGGTGCAACTGATCTGCGCCATGCGCCTGCTGATGCCCGATGCCGGCCTCGTCCTTTCCACCCGCGAGAGCGCCGCGCTGCGCGACAATCTCCTCCCCCTGGGGATCACCCAGATGAGCGCCGGATCCTGCACCGCCCCCGGCGGCTACGCCGACGGCGACCGCAGCACCGAGCAGTTCGCCATCGACGACGACCGCACCCCCGCCGAAGTCTGCGCGCTCTTGCGCAGCCGGGGATACGACCCGGTGTGGAAAGACTGGGACAGCGCCTTTCTCGACAGAAGCGCCGGCTGCTGATCATGGATGCCCCGCCCCGGATCGACTTTCCCCTCTATCTGATCACCGACCGGCTGCTGCTCCCGGCGGGGCGCACCCTGATCGAGGCCGTAACTTCCGCTCTCGAAGGGGGGGTGAGGGCGGTCCAGCTGCGGGAGAAGGACCTCGACGATGCCGCGCTCTACCCCCTGGCCAGGGAGCTGCGCGCCCTCACCCGGGCGTTCGGCGCCAGGCTGCTCATCAACGACCGTATCGACCTGGCCCTGGCCATCGGGGCCGACGGCGTCCACCTCGGCGGCAACTCCCTGCCGACGGCCGAAGCCCGGCGCTTTCTCGGCCCCGCCCCATTGATCGGCGTTTCCACCCACCGTCTGGAGGAGATCGCCGGGGCCGCTTCCCAGGGGGCCGATTTCGTCACCTTCGGTCCGGTCTATTTCACCGCCTCCAAGGCGCCCTACGGCGAGCCGGTCGGCCTCGAGGCCCTGCGCTGCGCCTGCATCGCCCCTCCCCTGCCGGTCTTTGCCCTCGGCGGCATCCAACTCCACAGAATCAGCGAAGTCCTCGACAGCGGCGTCCGGGGGATCGCCCTGATCTCTGCCATCCTCTCCCGCCCTGACCCGGCCGGCGCCGCCCGCGAAATCCTCGCCCGCCTGAAGAAGATTTGACCCGCCCGCCTTGTGGACTCCCTGCCGTCCATTAAACTGTAGCTATGCGGGCCGCGAGGGACCGAGATCCTTTTCACCACCTGTATCCGGGATACCCATGGAAATAGTCCTCGTCCTCATCATTCTGGCGATTGCTGTCACCCTTTTTGCCACCGAATGGATCCGCATGGATCTGGTCAGCCTGATGGTCCTTCTGGCCCTCGGGCTCACCGGCCTGGTGTCCGTCGAGGAAGCCTTTTCCGGGTTCAGCAATCCGGCGGTGATCACCGTCGCCGCCATGTTCGTCATCAGCGCCAGCATCGCCAGCACCGGCGCCACCGGCAAGCTTGGCGAAAAACTCCTGCAGGTGGCCGGATCAAGCGAAACCCGCCTCATCATCGTCATCATGCTGACGGTGGCCACCTTTTCGGCCTTCATCAACAATATCGGCTCCACCGCCGTGCTCATGCCGCTTGTCATCACCATCGCCCGCAAAACGAACATCCCCCCCTCCAAACTCCTCATGCCCCTGGCCTTCGGCTCCCTGATGGGGGGGGTCTGCACCCTGATCGGCACGCCGCCGAACATCCTGATGAACGCCCTGATGGAGCAATACACCGGGGAGAGTTTCTCCATGTTCGACTTCACCCCGGTCGGTGTGGCCATCGTGGCCACCGGCACGCTCTATATGGCCTTTATCGGCCGCCATCTCCTCCCCAAACGCAAGGCGGGCACCCTGACGGAGGCCTACCAGGTCAAGGAATACATCACCGAAGTGGAGATCAAGGCCGACTCCCCCCTGGCCGGCAAAACAATTACCGAAAGCGGCCTCGATTCGGAATTCAATCTCAAGGTCAGGGGGATTCTGCGGGAGAAAAAAAAGATCCCCAATCCCCGTCGCAACCACAAGCTGCGGATCGGAGACATCCTCTTTATCGAAGGGAATCCCGAGGGGATCCTCAGGGTCCGGAAGCAGAAGGGGCTGGAGGTCGTCCCGGAACGGGACAACCCGGTTCTCCTCGACTCGAAACAGAGCAAGGAGATGGTGGTGGTCGAGGCGAGCCTCACCCCGACCAGCGAGTTGGTGGGAAAAACCCTGCGCGAGGTCCGCTTCGCCGACACCCACGGGCTGACCGTTCTCGCCATCTGGCGCCGCGGGGCGCCGGTCGTCAAGAGAGTCGACCATGTCGAGCTGCGCTTCGGCGATGTCCTGTTGCTGCAAGGGGCAGAAGAAAAAGTCCTGCATCTCGGCAAGGAACACGATTTCCTCCTGCTCGGCGGCGTACCGAATGTCTCCTACTATCCCCGCAAGGCGCCCATCGCCCTCCTGATCCTCGGCGGAGTCGTTCTCCTGGCGGCCCTGGGGATCCTGCCGATCATGCTCTCCGCCACCCTCGGGGCGGTCGGCATGGTTCTCCTGCGCTGCCTCACCCCCCGGGAGGCTTACGAAAGCATCGACTGGTCCATCATCATGCTCATCGCCGGCACCCTCCCCCTGGGCATGGCCATGGAAAACAGCGGCGCGGCGCGCTTCCTGGCCGACGGCCTCATCGGCGTCGTCGGTCCCTACGGCCCCTGGATCGTTCTCGGCGCCCTGTTTCTCCTCACCTCCGTCCTGACGGAAGTCATGAGCCATGCCGCGGCAGCAGTTCTCATCGCCCCCATCGCCTACAACACCGCCCTCGAACTGGCGGTGAGCCCCAAACCGTTCTTCATGGCCGTGGCCATCGCCGCCTCCTCCTGCTTCATGACGCCGATCAGCCACCAGTCCAACGCCCTGGTCATGGGCCCCGGAGGGTACCATTTCCTCGACTACACCAAGGCCGGAGCCGCACTCAATTTCAGCATCTGGATTCTCTCCACCGCCCTGATCCCCCTCGTCTTTCCTTTCTGAGAGCCTCCCTGCCCCCTCCCCTGCGGCTCCTTCCCGGGCAGCGCAGGTTCCGAGGAGGGGATCAGTAGAGCTCTTCCTCGTAGTCCGGCACAGCATGGAACCATTGCGGCAGCCGCCGGGCAGCCGCCAGCGCCTCCTCGGCCTGGGAGATGATCCGCTCCCGATCCTTGGGGTAGCTTCCGGAGAGTTCAAGGGCGTTGGAGACGTGATTGGAGCGCAGGATCGTCTTCCGGGGGTGCAGGCGCTGCACGATGGCCAGCGCTTCGGCGATGACCTCGCCGTTGCTCAGGGGCTCGATGGTCTTAAAATAGGCATCATTGTGCCGGCGGAACATCGTCAGCAAAGAGAAATATTCGGGAGAGAGGGCGTTGATCCAGGCAGCGGTGGCGGCGGCATGCTCGGCGCTGCGCCGGCGTCCGGCCAGGCCGAGAATGGCCGTCACCGAAAGTTTGAGCCCCGCCGTCTGGGCCTTGCGGGCCAGCGCCAGCATCTCGGCGGGGTCAAACCCCTTGCGCACCAGGGCCAGGGTCTCGGCATCCCCGCTCTCCAGCCCGAAGTAGAGGATGCGCACCTTTTTTTGCCGCAGCACCTCCAGCTCCTCGACGCTCTTGGTGGTCAGGCTGTTGGGAGAGGCGTAGAGCCCGACCCGATTCAGGTGCGGAAAGGCTGCGGCAAGGGCCTCAAGAATCGTCACCAGCCCGGCCTGGGGATAGACCAGGGCATCGCCGTCGGCGAGGAAGACCCGCTGGATGTGGGGGCGATGGTGAAGGGGAACAAGGTTGATCTCGGCGAGAAGTTCGGCGACCGGGCGGATGCGGAACCGCTTCATCTTGTACATGCCGCAAAAGGCGCAACTGTTCTGCGAACAGCCGATGGTGGCCTGAAAAATCAGCGACCGACCCTCCGAGGGGGGACGAAAGAGCGGTTCCTGGTAGTCGAAATAGCCGTACATGGAATAGGTTCCTTTCGCTCTGGATTCAGCGCCGGTGGCCGCGGCTCTCCATCGCTCGCAGATGGCGGCGGGCCTCGCCGGCCACCTCGGGGCTGTCGGTCACATCGACGGCACCGAGAAAATATTGGTAGGCGCCGGTCTGACCCTGAGGCATGTGCAGCAGAGCTTTTCCGGCCCCGAGGTAGGCGCGGTCGAGAAGGGGGGCGGCGGGTCGCTCGGCAATAAAGCGGCGGTAAACGGCCAGAGCCCGGTCAGGTTCGCCGGTGCGCAAAAGAAAGTCGCCGATGGCCAGGACGTCGGCACCGTCCACCTCCCGCCGCTCCTCGGGGCTCTCGAGAGCGAGAAAGTCCGCCGTCCCCCTGGGGAGGTCGCCGCTGCGGACCCGCCGGGCTATCGATGCCGACGGGGGACCGTCCGCAGTCGGAGTTTTCCCTCCCCCGGCCGGGTTGCCCCCCTTCGTCCGCTTCGCTCCCCGGTCGACCCACCAGGCCAGCGCCAGGCCGGCGAAAAAACCGCCGATATGGGCCCCATGGGCGACTCCGCTCCCCGTCGTGCCGTTGACCAGAAAGGGAATAAGATTGTCCAGAACCAGGTAAATGCCGAGGACCCAGCGGGCCGGCACCAGAAAGATGTTCATGATGAAGGGGAAGAGGAAGATGAAAACCTTGACCTGGTTGCGCGGGAACCAGAGGAAATACAGCCCGAGAATCCCCGAGATCGCCCCCGA
This sequence comes from Desulfuromonas soudanensis, assembly GCF_001278055.1. NCBI lineage: Bacteria > Pseudomonadati > Thermodesulfobacteriota > Desulfuromonadia > Desulfuromonadales > Desulfuromonadaceae > Desulfuromonas > Desulfuromonas soudanensis. The sequence continues at coordinate 3,288,562 of NZ_CP010802.1, forward strand.
GGCGCCCACCAGGGGGATCGGGGAGTCCCAGGCGAAGAGGGCAAAGAAGAGAGTGGCCGCCACCCCGGCGCCGAGATAAGCCAGCAGGTAGCCGAAACGGCCGATCCGGTATTCGACATTGTCGCCGAATATCCAGAGAAAGAGCATGTTTCCCGCCAGGTGCAGCCAGCTGCCGTGGAGAAACATGGCGGTGAAGAGGGTCAGCACCGAGGGCTCGGCGGGACGGAAACCGTAACGGAATACAAAGAGATCGTAGGCGGAGACCTGGTCGAGGATCGACTGCAGGGGGATCGCCCCCCGGGCCCCCAGGGCTCGCAGGTAGTCGACCAGGAGGGGATCGGTGAGATCGGGGCGGGCGACGGTCAGAGGGAGGGTGACGAGGAGGAAAACGGCGACGTTGGCGCCGATGAGCAGGTAGTTGAGATAGGGGGTTCCCCGGGGATTGGGTATATCGCCGACCGGAAGAAACATGGGGGGGTCCTTTTTCGGCAGAGTCTGGAGCGGAAGGGGCCCTAGCCCAGGCATTCTAACACAGGGCGCTTCGCCTCGACACCCCTATTGCTTTTTCCTCGCGAACCGGCTATTCTCCGCCCCCGGAGGACACACTGTTGTGAATCTGCTCTATACCCTCGACCTCATCGGTACCGCCGCCTTCGCCGCCTCGGGGGCCTGGGCCGGTATCCGCCGCAAGATGGACCTCTTTGGCGTTCTCGTGCTGGCGGTGGTCACGGCCACCGGCGGCGGCACCCTGCGCGACATACTCCTCGGCGACTCCCCCCCTTTCTGCTTCAAGGACGAAACCTACCTCTATATTTCCATCGCCGTCGGCCTGGGAATCTTCTTCTTCCATCGCCGGCTCGTCTTCCTCCAGCACCCCCTTCTCTACTTCGACGCCATCGGACTCGGCACCTTCGTGGTCATCGGCACCGGCAAGGCCCTCGATTACCACATGGGCTTTATCGGCGCGGTGATGATGGGGGTGATCACCGCCACGGCCGGAGGGGCGGTGCGCGATGTCCTCTCCAACCAGATCCCCCTGATCCTGCGCAAGGAGGTCTACGCCTCGGCCTGTCTGGCCGGCGGCGCGCTCCTCTTCCTCCTTCACCAGACCTCCGTCGATCCGCGAGCGGCTGCCCTCGTCGCCGCCCTGACCGTAATCGGCCTGCGCCTGCTGGCCATCCGCCACAACTGGGCCCTCCCCCGGGCCCGGAGCTAAAAAAACACCCCGGTCACTCCGCCGCCCCCCTTGACCTTTTCACCGCAGGAATTAGGATTACCCACTAACCCCCCTTTTCCACCCCGGGAGGAATTCCTCAATGCATACCGTCAGACTCTTCGGCACATCCCGAACCTACGCCGTGGGCAAGATCGTCTGCCTGGCCCGGAATTATTCCGAACATATCAGGGAACTCGGGAATGAAGTCCCCGACAGCGCCGTCCTCTTCATCAAGCCGTCCAGCAGCATCATCGGCGACGGCGAACAGGTCGTCATCCCCCCCTATTCCCACGACTGCCACCACGAAGTCGAGCTGGCGCTCCTGATCGGCAAGTACGGCAAAAACATCCGCCAAGACGAGGCGATGAGCCATGTCGCCGGCTACGGCGTCGCCATCGACATGACCCTGCGCGACGTGCAGAACGCCTTGAAGCAGAAGGGACTCCCCTGGGACATCGCCAAGGGCTTCGACACCGCCTGCCCCCTCTCCGACTTCGTGCCGGCCTCGCAGATCGCCGATCCCCATGCCCTGCGCATCACCCTCGCCGTCGATGGCCGGATGCGCCAGGACTCCTCCACCGCCTTGATGATGCGCCGGATTCCGACCATCATCCACGAGGTTTCCTCGGTCTTCACCCTCGAGGAGGGAGACATCATCCTCACCGGGACCCCGGCCGGGGTCGGTCCCGTCACCTCCGGCGCCCGACTCTACGCCGAAATCGAAGGGGTCGGGCACCTCGAGGTCTCCGTCCAGTGAAGGGTCGGGTGGTCCTCATCGGACCGGGGAGACTGGGACAGGCCATCGCCCGCCTCCTCTGCGATGCCGGATACGATCTCCGGGCCCTCATCAGCCGCGACCCGGTACGGGCGGTGGCCGCGGCCCGCTTTGCCGGATGCCGCAATGCGGCGTCGGCCGACCTCTCCCGGGTCGCAGAAGGGGAGCTGATCCTCCTGGCCCTTCCCGACGATCAACTCGGCGCCATGGCCGCCACCCTGCGCCGCGACGGTCATCTCCGGCCGGGCGCCACCCTGATTCATTTCAGCGGCCTCCATCCGGCGGCGATCCTTCTCGGCAAAGAGGGTCCGCCCCTGCGGGCCCTCTCCCTCCATCCCCTGCAGACCTTTGCCGATTCGGTCATGGGGGTGCGCAATCTCCCCGGGACCACCTTCGCCGTGGAAGGAACTCCGGACGTCATCCCCCTCGGCGAGGCGCTGGTCGCCGATCTCGGCGGACGCTCTCTGGTCCTTTCTGCCGAGCAGAAACCCCTCTACCACGCCGCCGCCTGCGTCGCCTCCAATTACATGGTGACCCTGGTCGACACCGCCTGCCAGATTTTTTCCGCCTGCGGATTTGGCCAGGAGGAGGCCTTTCACTACCTGACGCCGCTCTTGCGGGGGACGGGACGCAATCTGGCGGCTCTCGGCCCGAAGTTGGCGCTGACCGGTCCCATCGCCCGGGGAGACGTGCGCACCGTCGGCAAGCATCTCAGGGCCATCGCCCACCTCCCCGGGGGAGTTGACCAGATCTATCGCATCCTGGGGATAAAAACGGTGGAATTGGCACTGAAGAAGGGGACCCTCGACGCCGAAGCGGCCGAGGAGATCCTGCGATTGCTGGAAAGCGACGGAGAATCTTGAAGGGATGGGGGCTGCGTCCCCGTTAATTCCGGGCCTGGAGTCGCAGACGGTTGCTCAGCAGATGGGCCAGGCGAGTCGGTTCGGGAAGGCGATAGCTGCCGAGACAGCTCTGCACCAGCCTCAGGGCGGAAGGGAGATCGGTGCGGTGCCCCGGGGAGATGTAGAGGGGGCGTACGCCGCGGCGGGAGGTGAGGACCGCCCCGACCGCCTCGCCGTCGAGGAGGAGGGGAACCCAGTCCCCCTTGTGAGGGGCGGGAGGCAAATGGCTGCCGCAGAGCCGGCTTTTGGCGCAACCGACCGTCGGCAGGCCGGTCCAGAGACCGAGGTGACAGGCGATCCCGAAGCGACGGGGATGGGCGATCCCCTGACCGTCGACCAGGACGGCATCGGGGACGGTCCGCAACGCGGAGAAGGCATCGAGGACAACGGGGAGTTCCCGGAAAGAGAGAAGGCCCGGGACGTAGGGGAAGGACATCCTTCCCGTAGCCGAGGCCTCCTCGATCAATTTGAAATCCGGAAGTTCCAGAACCACCACGGCGGCAAAAAAAGAGTCGCCGTTCCGTTCGTAGGACACGTCGACCCCTGCCACCGTGCGTACGGGGCGGGGGAGACCGTCGGCCAGCACCACCTTTTCGGCCAGCTCCCGCTGCAGGGCGACGGCCTCGCGACCGGTCAGTCTCCAGCCGTGCAGGCAGGGCAGATCCATATCCCTCCCTCGCTCCGGGCTACTCGAGCCCCGGAATCCCCTGTTCATTCCCTTTCTTGCCAGCCGACTGCCTCTGCAATTGAGGGTCCGTCGACCTGCGGCCTGCGGACCCCGCCTTGATCCGACAACGCCTCCGCTTCTCCTGTTGCTGCCGCCTCCGTTTGAGTTCCCGCCGCCGCTCGCTGATCGCCATCGTCCTTCTCCTCAGGGGAATCTTTTAGAAACGTCCCGAACAACAGGGCTATTCTAGCGAAAAATTCCCTTCTGACAACGGGGAGAAGATCAGATACGGCAGCGCAGGAGCTTTTTGCCGTCCTCGAACAGGACTTCCATCTTGTTCGGCTTGCTGACGACCTTGACCAGACCGACGCCGAAGCTCGGATGGACCAGGAGGTCGTTGACTTTGAAGCTCCGCTCCATGTCATAGGGGATCGCCCGGGAGAGATCGGCATGGGTGCTCAGGGCCGCCCATTCCTGCAGATCGGCGGAAACGGCAGCGGCCAGCGTCTTGCGGGTCGCTCGAACGGCCGTGGAAGTCGGCGCGGCCGAGGGGCGCGGTTTCTTGTCCGAGGGTCCCTTGGGCGTGTGATAATTGTGAATGCCGTTGCAGGTGTTGCACTGGACACGCACGATCTTGTCGGCGACCATGGCGACAATGGTATGGTTGGTGATCACCCGGCAGCGGGTGCAACGGGCGTCGATGAAATCTCCTGCGGACGGCGGCTTTCTGCTCATACTTATCCTTATTTCGAGACGAAAAAGCCACAAGGGAAATCCTTCCCCTGTGGCGATCGAGGATGTTTCGACAACGCTTGATTTATACCATCCCCCCCCGTTCCCTGTCAAGGTTACCCCCGCAGGAAGAGGTCATCAGGCGACAAGGATTTACACGTCTTCCGGCCAAAAAGGGAGGGAGACGGCGATCTTCCCCTTGCTCATCCCCGGCAGAAATTAAAAAAACGGGTCCCCGGACAGAACAATCCGGGGACCCGCGGTGAACCGGCAATCTTTTCGCAGGCTATTTTTCGAGAAGCACCGCATGGGCGGCGGCCAGGCGCGCAATCGGCACCCGGAAGGGGGAGCAGGAAACGTAGTCGAGGCCGATTTTGTGGCAGAAGATCACGCTCGAAGGCTCTCCGCCGTGCTCGCCGCAGATGCCGAGCTTGATATTGGGGCGGGTCTGGCGACCCTTGACGCACCCGATCTCCACCAGCTGTCCGACGCCGCTCTGGTCGAGGGCGACGAAGGGATCGGTGGGGAAGATTTCCCGCTCGACATAGAGGGGGAGGAACTTGCCGGCATCATCCCGGGAAAGACCGTAAGTGGTCTGGGTCAGGTCGTTGGTGCCGAAGGAGAAAAATTCGGCCTCGACGGCGATGGCATCGGCGGTCAGGGCGGCCCGGGGGAGTTCGATCATGGTGCCGATCAGGTAGCTCACCTTGACCCCGGAACGGGCGATCACCTCGTCGGCCACCCGCACGGCGTTGGCGCGGAGGATAGCCAGCTCCCTGACCTCGCTGACCAGCGGGATCATGATTTCCGGAACAATTTCGAAGCCGTCGTCCTTGATCAGCTGGCAGGCGGCCTCCATGATCGCCTGCACCTGCATGTCGTAGATCTCGGGGAAGGTGATCCCCAGGCGACAGCCGCGGTGGCCGAGCATCGGGTTGAATTCGTGGAGGGACTCGACCTTGTGCCTGAGATCCTGGGCGGTGACCTTCATCACCGAGGCCAGCTCGTCGATGTCCTTGTCGTTCTGGGGGAGGAACTCGTGGAGCGGCGGATCGAGGAGGCGGATGGTGACCGGCAACCCTTTCATTTCGCGGAAGAGTCCGAGAAAATCCCCCTTCTGCATGGGGAGGATTTTCGACAGGGCCCGCTTGCGTCCCTCCATATCCTCGGAGAGGATCATCTCGCGCACGGCCATGATCCGGTCGGCCTCAAAGAACATGTGCTCGGTGCGGCACAGGCCGATCCCTTCGGCGCCGAATTTGCGGGCCACCGCCGCATCGTGGGGGGTGTCGGCGTTGGCGCGGACCCGGAGGCGGCGCACCTTGTCGACCCAGGACATCAACTCCCCGAATTCGCCGGTCAGTTGGGCCTGGACCGTTGGAATCTGCCCCTTCATCACTTCGCCGGTGGAGCCGTCGAGGGTAATGACGTCCCCCTTGGCGATGACCGAACCGTCACGGGCGACGAACTGCTGGGTCCTGTAGTCGACCTTGATGTCGCCGCAGCCGGCGACGCAGCATTTGCCCATGCCGCGGGCGACGACCGCCGCGTGGGAGGTCATGCCGCCGCGGGCGGTAAGGATCCCCTGGGCGGCGTGCATGCCGTGGATATCCTCGGGGCTCGTCTCGACGCGCACGAGGATCACCTTGAGACCGAGGCGGGCCGCCGCTTCGGCCTCGTCGGCGGAAAAGACCACCTCGCCGCTGGCGGCTCCGGGGGAGGCGGGGAGACCCTTGGCAATCACTGTCTTGGGAGCCGAGGGGTCGAGAGAGGGGTGCAGGAGCTGGTCGAGCTGCTCCGGGGCGACCCGCAGGATCGCATCACGCTCACTGATCAGACCCTCCTTGACCATATCGACGGCGATCTTCACCGCAGCATTGGCGGTGCGCTTGCCGTTGCGGGTCTGCAGCATGAAGAGTTTCCCTTTTTCGATGGTGAACTCGATATCCTGCATGTCCCGGTAATGCTTCTCGAGGATCTGCTGGGCCTTCATCAGCTGGCCGTAGCACTCGGGCATCACCTCCTCCATGGACGGGAGGGAGCCGTCGCCGCCGGCCTTGTTGATCGGCTGCGGAGTGCGGGTTCCGGCGACCACATCCTCCCCCTGGGCGTTGACGAGGAATTCGCCGAAGAAGAGGTGCTCGCCGGTGGACGGGTTACGGGTAAAGGCGACGCCGGTCGCGCAGTCGTCCCCCATGTTGCCGAAGACCATCGACTGGATATTGACCGCGGTCCCCCACTCGGAGGGGATATTGTTGAGCTTGCGGTAGGTGTTGGCGCGGGGATTCATCCAGGAACCGAAAACCGCGCCGATCGCCCCCCAGAGCTGTTCCTGGGGATCGCCGGGAAATTCCCGTCCCAGGGTCTCCTTGACCTTGTTCTTGAAGAGACCGACCATCTCCTTGAGATCGGCGGCGGTGAGGTCGGTGTCCTGATGAACGCCTCGCTTCTCCTTGGCCTGCTCGAGGATATGCTCGAGAATATCGCCGTCCATGCCGAGGACGACGTTGGAGTACATCTGGATGAAGCGCCGGTAGGAGTCGTAGGCGAAGCGTTCGTCGCCGCTGAGCTCGATCACCCCCTGCACGGTCTGGTCATTGAGTCCGAGGTTGAGGACGGTGTCCATCATCCCGGGCATCGAGGCGCGCGCCCCGGAACGCACCGAAACCAGCAGCGGCTTCTTCGCATCCCCCAGGCGCTTGCCCATCAAGGTCTCGATTCTCCGGAGGTGTTCCGCCACCTCCTCCTTGAGTGAGGCGGGGTACTGACGGTCATTCTTGTAGAATTCGGTGCAGACTTCGGTGGTGATCGTGAACCCGGGAGGGACCGGCAGGCCAATGGCGGTCATCTCCGCCAGATTGGCACCCTTCCCTCCGAGCAGGTTTTTCATGTCCCCTTTGCCTTCGGCGTTCCCATCGCCGAAAAAGTACACATACTTGACAGCCATCGAACTCTCCTCCTCCAAAAGTGATGAACCTGGGGGTGCAGCCCCCGTATATGAAAGCCGTTTTTTGCGGAAAAGACTAATCGGCAATCCGCGAGAAATCGGCAATCCCCTCAAACAGACGGGCCACGGCGGTCAGCAGGGCGAGGCGATTGCTGCGCACCCCCTCGTCCTTGGCCATGACCATGACTCCCTCGAAAAAGTCGTCCACCGGGGTGCGCAGGGTAGCGATGGTGCGCAGCGCCGCACCGTAATCCCCCGATTGGACGAGGGCAGCGACCTCCCCCTGCACCTTCTGCAGCGCCCCGAAGAGAGCCCCCTCGCAGGGGGCCTCGAAACGGGCGGGGTCGACGGTTGCCTCGACTCCGCCCTTGATGATATTGACCACCCTCTTGAAGGCGACGGCCAGGGGTTCGAAATCCGTCCGCCCCTTGAGTTCGGCAAGAGCCTTGACCCGCTCCAGCGCGTCGCCGGCGTCCTCGAAGGAAGCGGCGAGGACCGCGTCGACCACGTCCTGGGGGTATTTCTGGCCGGTGAGCATGTTGACCAGGCGCAAGCGGATGAATTCGACGACCTCGGCCGCGACCTCGGCCGCGGGGCGATTGAGCTTCTCCCCGAGGAGGGTCACCGCTTCCCCGACCAGGCCGGGGATGGAGAGGGGATAGCCGCGATCGAGAATGATGTTGAGAATGCCGATGGCGCTGCGGCGCAGGGCATAGGGGTCGGCGGTGCCGGTGGGGATGAGGCCGACGCCGAAACAGCCGCAGATGGTGTCGATCTTGTCGGCGATGGAAACGAAGGCGCCGACGTTATCCGAGGGGAGTTCGCCGCCGGCCTGCACCGGGAGATAATGCTCATGAATGCCCCGGGCCACCCGGGGATCTTCCCCCTCGAGCCGGGCATATTCCCGCCCCATGACCCCCTGGAGTTCGGGAAACTCGCAGACCATCCCGGTCACCAGGTCGCATTTGGCAAGCAGGGCGGTCCGGTCGGTGAGAGCGGCGACGGAGGGATCGAGGCGTTCGGCGAGTCCCCCGGCCAGGGCGCGAAAGCGCATCACCTTCTCGTAGCTGGTGCCGAGTTTGGCCTGGTAGACCACGTTTTTAAGGGCCTCGAGACGGGTCTCGAGCTTGACCTTGCGGTCCTCGTTCCAGAAGAACATGGCGTCGGAGAGCCGTGCCCGCAACACCCGCTCGTTGCCGCGGGCCACCACCGAGAGGTCCTCGGCGCGGGTATTGGAGACGGTGACAAAGCGCGGCAGGAGGGATCCGTCCTTGCCCACCAGGGTGAAGTAGCGCTGGTGCTCGCGCATGCTGGTGATGAGGAGCTCGCGGGGGAGTTCGAGGTATTTTTCCTCGAAGGAGCCGCAGAGGGGGGTGGGGTCTTCGATCAGACAGGCGACCTCGTCGAGGAGTTCCTCGTCGGGGTTGATCTCGCCGCCGGCTGCGTGGGCCACCCGCTCGATCTCCCGGGCGATGATCTCCCGGCGCTGCTGCAGGTCGGGCATGACGAAGTGGCGCTCCGCCTCGGCCAGATAGCTGTCGACCCCCTTGACGGCGAAGGCGCCGGGGGCCATGAAGCGGTGGCCGCAGGAGAGGTTGCCGCTTTGCAGGTTGCCGAAGGAGAAGGGGACGACAATCCCGTCGTAAACGGCGACGATCCAGTGCATCGGCCGGGCGAAGCGGATGTCGAGATCCATCCAGCGCATGGACTTTTTGAAGGGGATGCTGCTGATCACCTGCGGGAGCATCTCCGGCAGAAGGTCGGCCGTCGGCCGCCCCTCGTCGACCCTGGAGAGGTAGAGATAGGTCCCCTTGTCGGTTTCGACGGTGGAAAGCGCCGAGACGTCGACGCCGTTGGAGCGGGCGAACCCCTGGGCGGCCTTGGTCGGGTTGCCGTCGGCATCATAGGCCACCTTCACCGACGGGCCGGCGACGGTCAGCTCCTGGCGCTGCTGGACCAGAGCGACGTCGGCCACGGAGATCGCCAGACGGCGGGGGGTGGCAAAGGTGCGGATGGTGCCGAAGGGTATGCGCGCCGTCTCGAGCTCCCTGCGCAGCAGCCTCTCGAGATCCTTCATGGCCGGGCGGATGAAGCCGGCGGGGATTTCCTCGGTACCGATTTCCAAAAAGAGTTCAGCGGACATGAAAATATCTCCAAAAATATCCAAGGGGTGCGGTCCTGCCGCGCCCCTTGGAGTGTCATTTCTTCAGCAGGGGAAACCCGAGTTTTTCGCGCTGGGCGACATAGGCCTCGGCGCAGAGCTTCGACAGGTTGCGGACCCGGCCGATGTAGTGAGCCCTCTCGGTGACCGAAATGGCTCCCCGGGCATCGAGGAGGTTGAAGGCGTGGGAGCACTTGAGGACGAAGTCGTAGGCGGGGAAGACCAGGTCCCGCTTCACCACCTGGAGGCACTCCTTCTCGTACATGTCGAAGAGGGAAAAGAGCATTCCCGTGTCGGCGACTTCGAAGTTGTAAGTGGAGAATTCCACCTCGGTCTGGTGATGGACGTCGCCGTATTTGACCCCCTTGATCCATTCGAGATCGTAGACGTTGTCGACCCCCTGAAGGTACATGGCGATGCGCTCGCAACCGTAGGTGATCTCGCCGGAGACCGGCTTGAGATCGATGCCGCCGGCCTGCTGGAAGTAGGTGAACTGGGTAATTTCCATGCCGTCGAGCCAGACTTCCCAGCCGAGTCCCCAGGCGCCCAGGGTCGGCGATTCCCAGTCGTCCTCGACGAAGCGGATGTCGTGCTTGAGAGGATCGATGCCGAAACTCCGCAGGGAGTCGAGGTAGAGTTCCTGGATGTTTAACGGCGACGGCTTGAGAATCACCTGAAACTGATAGTAGTGCTGCAGACGATTGGGGTTCTCCCCGTAGCGGCCATCGGTGGGTCGGCGTGACGGTTCGACGTAGGCCACCTTCCAGGGCTCGGGACCGAGGACGCGCAGAAAGGTGGCGGGGTTGAAGGTTCCCGCCCCCTTCTCGACGTCATAGGGCTGCTGTATGATGCACCCCTGGTTGGCCCAGTAGTTCTGCAACGACAGGATCAGATCTTGAAATGTCACATTTCCTCCGTAAAAATCGCCGCCGATCCCCCCTCGGGAGAACGGTCTAGCGTATACTGTATACAAAATTAAGGTGGAAAATTCTAACTCGCCCCCCGGGGCATGTCAAGGCTAATACTCCTGCAAAGACGCCCCTTACCGCCTTTGGGGGGAGGCCATCTCGCGGAGCATCTGTTCGAGAAAAGGGAGGGATTTCAGGGGGCGGTTCAAATGGAGTCGCAGGGCCCCGCCGAGGAGCGCTCCTCCTTCGATCAGGGTGCGCTCGCTGAGGGTGAACCCGGCGAAGAGCTCGGCGGGGCCGGCCAGGATCCGCGCCAGCGTCCCGAGGGTCGGCAGGTTCAGGCGCCAGGCCGTCTTTTCCGGTGCGCAGGTCAGACAGAGGCTGCCGCCGCGCGCCGCCTCGAAGGCGACCTCGGCGCTCCGCAGGGTCTCGCCGCATTCCGAGCAGTGCAGCAGGTGCGGTGCATAGCCGGCCAGGTGAAGGATTCGCAACTCGAAGAGGAGGCGCGCCTCGGGGGAGCCGCCGTTGCCGTCGAGATGGTCGAGAAAGGCGCACAGGAGATCGTAGACGGCCGGATGGGGTTGCCCCTCGGCGAAGAGTTCCTCGACCAGTTCGCACCCATAGCCGGCAAGGGCCACGGCGATCAGGTCCCGGCGCAGCCCGCTGCGCAGGTCCAGGAGTTCCGCCTCGCGCAGGGACACCAGATCGCCCCGCGCCGCGGCTCTCCAGTGCAGCTGCACCCGGGCAAAGGGCTCCAGAGCCGCACCGAAGCGGCGCCGGCTCTTGCGCGCCTGGCGGGCAAACCCCTTGATGCGTCCGGCCTCGCGGGTATAAAAGGTGACGATGCGGTCGGCCTCTCCGTAATCGAGGTGGCGCAGGACCACGGCTTCGCAACGCTGTTCGCGCATGGGGGGATCCGCCGGGCGTTGTCCCGGATCAGCGCAGATGGGGGAGAAAGAGGGTCGCCGTGCCGAAATAGATCAGGAGACCGGTGATGTCGTTGGCGGTCTGGACGAAGGGGCTCGAGGCAATGGCCGGATCGATTCCGATCCGCTTGAAGAAGGAGGTGGCCATAACTCCCATCGTTGCCGCCACCGTCATGGCGGTGGCCATGGCCATTCCGACCACCAGACCGAGATAGGGGTTGTGATGCCAGCCGAAGGCGACGACGCCGATGGTCAGTCCGCAGACCGCCCCCATGATCATCCCGACCCGCAGCTCCCGGAAAAAAACCTGACGCAGGGTGGACATGTCGATGCGCCCGGTGGCAAAACCGCGCACCACGATGGTCGCCGACTGGCCGCCGACGTTCCCCCCCATGCCGGTGATGACGGGGATGAAGGTGATCAGGGCAAGGACCTCGGCGAGGGTCGCCTTGAACCGCCACATCAGATACCCGGTGATAACGCCGCCGAAGAGGTTGGTCACCAGCCAGGGGAGGCGAAGCCGGGCGATCTTGAAGGCCTTATAGCCGTAGAGGAGCTCCTCCTCGCTGGCGCCGGCCATCTTGTAGATATCCTCCGTCGCCTCCTGGCGCATGACGTCGATGACGTCATCGACGGTGACCAGACCCACCAGTCGGTTGGCGTCGTCGACGACGGGGATTCCCAGGATGTTGTACCGGGCGACCAGCTGGGCCACCTCTTCCTGATCGACGTCGGTACGGACGCTGATCACCTCGCGGACCATGATGTCCTTGAGGAGTCGCGCGGGAGAGACGGTCAGGAGCTGACGCAGAGAGAGGACCCCCACCAGATGGTTGTCGTCGTCGGTGACGTAGAGATAGAAGACCATCTCCACATCCCCGGCCTGCTGCACCGCCTCGATGGCTTCCTGGACCGTCAGGTCCTGGTTGAGGGAGAAGATCTCCGTCGACATGATGCCGCCGGCGGTGTCTTCATCGTAGAGCAGAAGCTGCTCGATCTCGTCCGAGTCCTCGTCCTGCATGATGCCGAGAATTTCTTCGGCCAGCTCCTCGGGCATATTGCGGATGATGTCGACGGCGTCGTCGTAGGGCATCTCCTGCAGGACTTCGGTGATCGTCTGTTTGTCGATCTGCTCAAGGAGCTGGGCGCCGGTCCCGTGGTCAAGCTCGGAGAGGACGTAGGCCGCCGTTTCCGGGTTCTCGATCAGGTTGAAGAGGGTGCGCTGGTCCTTGAGGTCGAGATATCTGAAGATGTGGGCGATGTCGGCGGGGTGAGACTTGACGATGACCTTGGTGAGGTGAGGAAAAGCACCGCGGCGGATGAGTTTCTTGACGGTGTCGAGGAGCATTTGCAGTTTTTGGTCCATGACAATCTTCTCCTCGGGGTGCGGGGTGAACAGGTAAAGCGTGCAAGCCTAACACCCCCCCCTTCAAACTGTCAACGCCCGACGCCGGCGGCCAAAAAAAATGCCGCAGCACACAGCCGGGCTGAAGTCATTCTCCGTGGGTTTCCTGACGCTCTTCGTCCCCGGCCATTTTGCCGCGCCACCGAAGGAAGTCGGCGGACGGGAAATTGGCGGGCGAAAAAATAAAAGAGCCCCACGAAGATTCGTGGGGCTCTTTTATCGATAGTAGTCGAAAGTGCTTATTTAGATCTTGCGCACGTTAGACGACTGAGGACCTTTTTGACCCTGAACAACATCAAAGGTCACGCGGTCTCCTTCGGCGAGGGATTTAAAGCCATCGCCCTGAATTTCGGAGAAATGAACGAACACGTCAGGTCCGTTGTCCTGCTCGATAAAACCGAAACCCTTGGCGTCGTTGAACCACTTCACTGTACCTTCTGCCATCTTTTTGCTCCATCTTCCCCTTTATGGGGTTTTTTTGTGTAAATCAAAATCGCCTGAATAATAAAAACACAGACCCTTGGGGCCTGCCCTTTGTCCCTGGTTGACACCTTGTCGACCAGGTCGGCGACAGTAAATTTACACTGACTTTCTTGATAGGTCCCAAAATAACACAACAAACTTCAGGAATGCAAGTTTTTTAACCGGACCTCGAAAAGTTTTTCGGGAGCCCGCGACCGGCATCTCAGGCCGCCCATTGCGCCTCGTAACTCTCCACCAGCTTGCGGTAGCGCTCTTCGAGCCCGGGAGCGGCCGCTGCCGCCGCGGCGTAGGCGGTGATCATCGCCGGGCGCGGGTCCTCGGGGAGAACCCGTTCGGAGAGCGGATAGAGGATATGATCCTCGGTGTGGATATGCTCGCGCAGCAAAGCGGCATAGCCCCGGGCGTTGTCGGCAATGATCGGGATCTGCCCCGACTCGCCGGCGATCGCCTTCTGCGCCCCCTCCTCCATTCCGCGCACGAAGGCCCGCCCCTGGTCGTGGGCCAAAAGCATCGCCGCCACCGGCGAGTTCTGCTCCGGCATGCCGTTGGCCAGCAGGGCCTTGAAGAGAACGTCCTCCTCCTTGGCGTGATGAAAGCGGTCGGCGTAGTTGCGGATGAAATCGACGGCGTCGAGGTAAAACGGCCAGTTGCGGAAACGCCCGGCCTCCATCAGCTCCGTGTTCTTTTCCACCAGGGCGATCAGGCGCAGAATCAGCTTGTGCTCTTCGACCATCACGGCCGTGACATCGGTTTTCATCAGGATCTCCTTTCGCCGTCGACGCCGATCACCACCACCTCGAAGGGGATCTCCTTGCCGGAGGCCGCCAGAGCCTGCTGGGCCACTGCCGCCATGCCGCGGCAGCAGGGGACTTCCATGATGGTGACGGTAAGGGACTGGATATCGTTGTCCGCAAGAATCCGGGTCAGCTTCTCCACGTAGGGGCCGCAGTCGTCGAGCTTGGGACAGGCGTTGACCAGCACCTTCCCCCGGATGAAGTCGCGGTGGAATTCGGCATAGGCAAAGGGCGTGCAGTCGGCGGCGATGAGGAGGTGGGCGCCCTGCAGCCAGGGGGCCGTGGGAGGGACGAGGGTCAGCTGGGTCGGCCACTGGCGCAGCTCGGAGGCAAGACGCCCGGTTTCGACGCTGTTGCATGTCTCTTTTTTTTCGATGGTGCGTACGCTCGATCCGG